>DATLAR010000317.1:0-9963 GCA_035527355.1 Planctomycetota bacterium | reverse complement strand
AGCGAGCGCGGTGCAAGAGCGAAGAGTGTTTTGTGCGCGGGGGCGCCGAGATTTGTGTGGAACAGCAAAGCGGTGCGACGAATATTGATCTGTGCAGACGTTCTTCCTGCACATCCTGCCAGGAATCATCAGCTTTGCGAGGGAGATATCAAGTAAACATTTGCCGGAGGGATCACACGACATGGGAAAACGCATCCTGATTACCGGCGGCGCCGGGTTCATCGGCTCGCACGTGTCCGATCTGCTGCTTCGGTGCGGTCATAGCGTGCGCGCCTTGGATATGCTTTGCGAGCAGGTGCACGGGCCAGACCGGCGGCGGCCGGATTACCTGGACGCCGGCGTGGAGTTGGTGGTGGGCGACGTGCGCGACGCCGAGGCCGTGCGGAAGGCTCTGCAGGGGATCGACGTCGTTTTCCATTTCGCTACGATAGTCGGCGTGGGCCAGAGCATGTACCAGATAGCCGACTACGTGAGCACGAACAACATGGGCACGGCGGTGCTTCTGGAAGCTCTGGTGCGGCAGCCAGTTGAGCGGCTGGTGGTTGCGTCGAGCATGAGCATCTACGGCGAGGGGCTTTATTGCACGAAGGACGGCTGCTGCATAGCCGACGCCGACCGCACGCCGGAGCAGTTGAAGAAAAGCGACTGGGAGATGCGCGGCCGCGACGGCGACGTGCTGGAGCCTGTGCCCACGCCCGAAAGCAAAACGCCCGCGCTCGCGTCGGTGTATGCGTTGTCGAAATACGACCAGGAGCGGATGTGCCTGATGATCGGCCGGGCCTACGGTATTCCGTCGGTGGCGCTGCGGTTCTTCAACGCATTTGGCACGCGGCAGGCGCTATCAAACCCCTACACCGGCGTGCTGGCGATATTCGCCTCGCGCCTGCTGAATGACAACCCGCCGCTGATATACGAAGACGGCAACCAGAAGCGCGATTTTGTGAGCGTGCGCGACGTGGCCGAGGCTTGCAGGCTGGCAATGACCGTGCCCGAGGCCGCCGGCCACGTGTTCAACATCGCGAGCGGCCGGCAGTACAGGGTCAAGGACGTGGCCAGTCTGATGGCGAGGGTGCTGGGCAAGCCGGGCATCGAGCCGCATGTGAGCGGGAAATACCGCGTGGGCGACATCAGGCATTGCTTCGCCGATATCTCGCTGGCCGGCCGCGTGCTGGGCTTTGAGCCGCGCGTGCCGCTGGAGGATGGCATCGAGGAGCTTGCCGCGTGGCTGCAAGAGCAAACCGCCACCGACCGCGTGGCCGAGGCGAACGAGGAACTGGCCAGGAGAGGGCTTGCAATATGACCGACGCAACGCAAATCGGCACGAAGCCCGCACTCGGCATCGTGGAATGGTTTTGGCAGAACGACAAACGGGCGGTGGAGCGCGTGCTCGCGAGCATGCGGCAGTTGGGCGTGAAGAATCTTCGCACCGGTTTCTCGTGGGCCGACTGGCACACCCCCTGGGGCAAAGAGTGGTATTCCTGGCTGTATCCACGCCTCGCAAGCGAGGTGAACGTGCTGCCGTGCTTCGTCTACACGCCGCCGTCGCTGGGCATCGTGCCTACGTCGGCGTCGCCGCCGCGAAACCCGCGCGACTACGCGGACTTCATCGACGAGATGATAACCCGCTTCGGAAATTGCTTCGATTACATAGAGCTGTGGAACGAGCCGAACAACCGCAGCGAGTGGGATTACACGAAAGACCCATACTGGTGGACTTTCGGGTTGATGGTGGGCAGCGCCGCGCATTGGGCGCGCAAACGCGGCAAGAAAACCGTGCTGGGCGGCATGAGCCCCGTAGATACTAACTGGCTGCTGCTGATGATCGCACGCGGGCTGTTGCAGTATATCGACGTGGTGGGCATCCACGGCTTCCCGGGCACGCGCGACACCGCGTGGGACGGCTGGGGGCGCTGCGTGGAAGAGGTGCGCACCGAGTTGCACAAGTTCAGCCTTCGTCCCGAAATATGGATCACCGAAACCGGCTTCTCCACCTGGCGCCACGACGACTACGGGCAGGTGCACTCGTTTGTCGAGGCGGCCGAGGCGCCGGTTCAGCGCGTCTATTGGTACTCGCTTTACGATCTGAACCCCAGCCTGCCTACGGTGGATGGCTTTCACATCGACGACCGCGATTACCATTTCGGCCTGCGGCGCGCAAACGAATCGCCCAAGTTGCTCTTCCGCATGTGGCAAAACGGCGGGGTGAACAAGGCCCACGAGACGGTTTCGCTGCGAAGCCGCCATCGCGGGCATTCGGACCGCGCCACGCTGATCACCGGCGGGGCGGGCTTCATCGGCAGCAACCTTGCACGCCGGCTGCTCGAATCCGGCCGCAGCGTAACGATACTTGACAACCTGTCGCGGCCGGGGGTAGACCGCAACGTGCAGTGGCTGAAGGATGCATACGGCGAACGCGTGCGCGTGGAGATAGGCGACGTGCGCGACCGTTACGCGGTGCGCCAGGCCATGCGCGGCGCCGACGAGGTTTTCCATTTCGCCGCGCAGGTGGCCGTTACCACCAGCCTCGTTGATCCAGTGCAGGACTACGAGGTGAACGTGCACGGCACGCTGAACCTGCTCGAGGAACTGCGCGCTCTGGAGAACCCGCCCCCGCTGCTGTTTACCTCCACTAATAAAGTCTACGGCTGCGTGCAAGACCTTCCTCTGAGGCCCAACGGCAAGCGCTATGAGCCTGAAGACCAGGCGATCGCGGGTAGAGGCATAAACGAGTCGCGGCCGATCTCGTTTGCCAGCCCCTACGGCTGCTCGAAGGGCGCGGCCGATCAGTACGTGCTCGACTACGCCCGTTCGTTCGGGATGAAGACGGTGGTGTTTCGCATGAGCTGCATCTACGGCCCGCACCAGTTTGGCACGGTGGACCAGGGCTGGGTGGCACACTTCCTGAATGAAGCCGCCGACGGCCGGCCCATCATGATCTACGGCGACGGCTTGCAGGTGCGCGATCTGCTGTTTGTGGATGATCTGGTTGATGCGTTCATGCTCGCGATGAAAACCGACGGAGTGTTCGGGCAGGCGTTCAACATCGGCGGCGGCTCCGAAAACACGATAAGCCTGCTGGAACTGATCGACCTGATCGCGCGGATGCGCGGCGAGCGCCCGGAGCTGCAGTTTGGCGAGTGGCGCGCCGGCGATCAGCTATACTACGTGTCCGATACGACTCTCTTCCGAAACGCCACGGGATGGCGCCCCATGGTGGGCGTGTGCGAGGGCATCGGCAGGCTGCACCGGTGGCTGATTGAAAGCCAGCCGGCGGCCGCTCGTGTGCTCGAGGCCGAGGGCGCGGCGACATGAGGTTTGCACTCGTCAACCCCAATTGGTCGTTCGCGGGCAGCGTGTATTTCGGCTGCCGCGAGCCGCACCTGCCGCTGGAATACGGATACGCAAAGGCGCTGCTGGAGCGTGAAGGGCACGAGGCGGCGCTGATCGACGGCCAGCTTTGCGGCCTCTCGCGCGCGGATATCGCCGCGCAGGTGAAGGGCTACCGGCCGGACGTCACGGTGCTGACGACCGCGCCGAGCTATCTTTTCTGGCGGTGCCCGCCGCCTGAGCTTCGCGTGCCGCAGGAAACGGCAGCCGACGTGCGCGCGCACGCGGGCGCGCTGCTGGCGGTGGGGCCGCATGCTTCATCCACACCGCGCGCTACGCTGCGGAAGCTGCAAGCCGACGCTGTGCTGCTGGGCGAATTCGAGGAGGTGCTGCCGCGCCTGGCCCGAATGCCGCGCGAGCGCTGGCGCGAGGTGCCGTCGGTTTTCGACGGGCTGTCGGACGAGCCGCGCGTGCCCCATGTTGCGGATATGGGCGAGCTGCCGCCGCTGCGCTGGCCGGATGCGCTGGTAGCCGCGCACCGGCATCATCATCACCGGTTCGACGAGCCCGCATCGGGCCCGGGCGCCGAGATCGAGGGATCGCGCGGCTGCCCCTACGGCTGCTCATTTTGCGCGAAAGACAACTTCCGCAACAGATACAGAAAGCGCCCGCTGCCCGCTGTGCTCGATGAGCTGGACGCGCTGATCGCGCAGGGCGTGGGCTATGTGTACTTCATCGACGAGATTTTCATGCCGGACACGCCGCTGCTGGATGCGCTGATGCAGCGCCCGATCAAGTATGGCGTGCAGAGCAGGATCGACCTGTGGTCGCCCGAGATGCTGGACCTGCTGGGCGGGTCGGGGTGCGTTTCGGTGGAGGCGGGCGTGGAAAGTGTGAGCGAACGCGGCCGGAATGCCCTCTCGCGCCGCTGTAGCCTTTCGACCGAGGAGATCGCCGAGCGCCTCATCCGCGCAAAGCGATCCGTCACGTTTGTGCAGGCAAACCTGATCGACGCTACGGGCGAGGACCCGCGGCAAGTTGAGGAATGGCGGCTGCGGCTGCTCGAGAACGGCGTGTGGGCCAACAAGCCCGTGCCGATGTTTCCGTTTCCCGGCTCGCCCGCCTACGCCGAAAAATGGGGCACGCCCGACGACCTCGCCTGGGAGCGCGCCCACGATTATTACCTTAACGCCTACAGGGAGCTCAGCGACATCCAGGAGCAGCAGCCGCTGCCGATGGGAGTGCTTGAGTGCCGGGAGCTGACCGCATGAACGCCGAGCCGAAGATCGAACGCGTGCTGATGACTACCGATACCATGGGGGGCGTGTGGACGTTTTCGCTGGAGCTTGCAGCGGCGCTGCGCGCGAGCGGCATTGCCGTTGGCCTCGCAACGATGGGCGCCCCGATGACACACGAGCAGCGCGAGCAGGCGAAGACGGTGCCGTCGATGGAGGTGTTTGAAAGCAGCTATAAGCTGGAGTGGATGGAGAATCCGTGGGATGATGTTTCGGCGGCGGGCGAATGGCTGCTGGGGCTGGCCGGGCATTACCGGGCTGATATCGTGCATCTGAACGGCTATGCGCACGCGGCTCTGCCGTGGCAGGCGCCCACGCTGGTAGTTGGCCATTCGTGCGTGCTGTCGTGGTGGCAGGCCGTGAAGGGCGAGCAGGCACCGCCAAGCTGGGACCGCTATCGCCATGAAGTGACGAAAGGCCTGCGGGCGGCGCAGGTGGTAGTGGCGCCGTCGGCGGCAATGATGGATGCGCTTCAGCAGTTTTACGGCCCGCTGGCCGATACGGCGGTAATACCGAACGGCCGCGACCTGCGGCTGTTGGCGCCGGCCGCGAAGGAGCCGTTTGTGTTTGCGGCCGGCCGCATCTGGGACGAGGCAAAGAACATCCCGGCGCTCGATGCGGCGGCGCCACGCCTGGCGTGGCCGGTGCTTGTGGCGGGTGAAGACCGGCACCCGGAGGGCGGGAAATCGAGCACGCCAAACTTGCGCCTGCTGGGGCGGCTGTCGCCCAAGGGTGTGGCGGCGTGGGCGGCGAGGGCGTCGATCTACGCGCTGCCGGCGCGCTACGAGCCGTTCGGGCTGTCGGCACTCGAGGCCGCAGTCGCCGGCTGTGCCCTCGTGCTCGGCGATATCCCGAGCCTGCGGGAAGTGTGGGAGGATTCGGCGGTGTTCGTTCCACCCAACGATATTGACGCGCTTGTGCACGCGATAAATGGCCTGATCGCAGACGACCGGCGCCGCGCGGCCGTGGCCGAGCGTGTGCAGAAGCGCGCGCTGCAGTACACGCCGCAGCGCATGGCCGATGCATACGTTTCCATCTACTGCCGAATTCTCCGGAGCCGCGCGGCCTTCGAGACGGCCCACGCTTAAACCTTGGCAAGAGGAACAGCCGATGCGCGTCGTGATGTTTTATCATTCGCTGCTGTCCGACTGGAACCACGGCAACGCCCACTTCCTCAGGGGTGTGGCGGCCGAGCTGCTGTCGCGCGGACACGAGGTATGCATCTGCGAGCCGCGGCGCGGCTGGAGCATCGAAAACCTGCTGGCCGAGCACGGGCCCGAGCCGGTGCTGCGGTTTATGAAGAGTTTTCCGCACCTCAAAAGCCGACGGTACGATCCGGCAACGCTGAAGCTTGACGAGGTGCTCGACGGCGCCGACCTGGTGATCGTTCACGAATGGAACGAGCGGGAGCTGGTGAACCGCCTGGGCTCGCACCGCGCGAAGAACAACCGCTACCGGCTGCTGTTTCACGACACGCACCACCGGTCGGTTACCGATCCTGCGAGCATGGCGGCGTACGACCTGAGGAACTACGATGGCGTGCTGGCGTTTGGCGGGGTGATCCGCGACATATACCTCGAGCGCCGCTGGGCGCGGCAGGCTTGGACGTGGCACGAGGCGGCCGACACGCGCGTGTTTCGCCCCGTGCCGGGCAGGCCGGAGGGCGACGTGATCTGGATCGGCAACTGGGGCGACGACGAGCGGACGACCGAGCTGCATGAGTTCCTCATCGGCCCGGTGCGCGCCCTTGGGCTGAAGGCTCGCATCCACGGGGTGCGGTATCCGGAGCCGGCGCGAAGCGCGCTGGCCGATGCGGGGATAGACTACGCGGGCTGGTTGCCGAACTACCTTGTGCCCGAGGCGTTTGCGCGGTTCCGGGCCACGGTGCACGTGCCGCGCCGGCCATACGTGGAGGCCCTGCCGGGTATTCCCACGATCCGGCCGTTTGAGGCGATGGCCTGCGGCATTCCGCTGGTGTCGTCGCCGTGGAACGACTCGGAAGGGCTGTTTACGGCGGGCCGCGATTACCTGGTGGCGCAAAACGGACGCGAGATGCAGGGCATGCTGGCCGACGTGCTGCGCGACGCCAGGCTGGCGCGCTCGCTGGCCGAGAGCGGCCGCCGCACCGTGCTGGCGCGCCACACTTGCGTGCACCGCGTGGAGCAGCTTCTGGGCATCTGCAGGTCGCTTGGCGTACGCTGCTGAGCATTGTGTGTTTAACAAAGCGGAGGGACGCGATATGGCAAAGGGAATGCGCATCGCCTTTTTCGGCTCGAGCCTCGTATCGGCTTACTGGAACGGCGCAGCCACCTATTACCGAGGGATCGTGCGCTCGCTGCACGAGCGCGGCCACAGCGTCACCTTCTATGAGCCCGACGCATTCGACCGCCAGGCGCACCGCGACATTCCCGACCCGCCGTGGGCGACGGTGGTGGTTTATTCGTCGAAAGGCGAGGACGAGGTGAGACGCGCGCTCGACGCGGCCCGCGCGGCCGACCTGATCGTGAAGGCCAGCGGCGTGGGCGTTTTCGACGATCTGATCGACTCGGCGGTGGCCGGCATGAAATCGCCCAAAAACCTTGTGGCGTTCTGGGACGTAGACGCGCCCGCCACGCTCGACCGCCTGCACGGGAACCCTGCTGATCCGTTTCTGCCGCTGATACCGATATACGACCTGGTGCTCACGTATGGCGGGGGGCTGCCCGTGGTGGACGCCTACGAGAACCTTGGCGCGCGCGAGTGCGTGCCGATCTACAACGCCCTCGATCCCACTACGCACTATCCGGTGCCGCGCGACGTGCGGTTTGCGGGGCACCTTGGCTTCTGCGGCAATCGCCTGCCAGATCGCGAAACGCGCGTCGACGAGTTTTTCTTCAGCGCCGCGAAACTCGCGCCGGGCGTGAGCTTCCTGCTGGGCGGAAACGGCTGGCAAGACAAACAGATGCCCGAAAACGTGAAGTACGTGGGCCACGTTTACACGCGCGATCACAACGCGTTCAATTCGTCGCCGACGGCAATCCTCAACGTCTGCCGCGAGAGCATGGCCCGCTACGGCTATTCGCCGGCCACGCGCGTTTTCGAGGCGGCCGGCGCCGGCGCGTGCGTCATCTCCGACATGTGGCAGGGCATCGACATGTTTCTCGAGCCCGGCCGCGAGGTGCTCTTGGCGAACGATGGCGCGGAGGTAGCCGCGCAGCTTTCGACACTCACGGCCGAGCGCTCGCGCGCCATCGGCGATGCCGCCCGCCGGCGCGTGCTCGCCGAGCACACCTACGCACACCGCGTGCAGCAGCTCGAGCAACTGCTCACCGGATCGGCCAGGAGGGTGGCGGTATGAGCAAGCCACGCAGGATCGTCTTCCTCGGCCTGTCGATTACGTCGTCGTGGGGAAACGGCCACGCCACCACCTATCGCGGCCTCGTGCGCGAGCTGCACGCGCGCGGGCATGACGTGCTGTTTCTCGAGCGCGACGTGCCGTGGTACGCGGCGAATCGCGACATGCCGCATCCGCCGTACGGCCGCACCGAGCTTTACAACGACCTGGCCGACCTGAAGGTGCGGTTCGGCCGTGAAATCCGCGAGGCCGACGCCGTGGTGGTAGGTTCATATGTGCCGGAGGGCGTAATGCTGGGCGAGTTTGTTACCGCCGAGGCACGCGGGGCTACCGCTTTCTACGACATCGATACGCCCGTTACGCTGGCAAAACTCGAGCGAAACGACAGGGAGTATCTTTCGGCCGAACTGATCCCGCACTACGGGCTCTACCTGTCGTTTGCCGGCGGGCCGATCCTGCGGCTGCTCGAAGAACGTTACGGCTCGCCGTGCGCAAGGCCGCTGTATTGCTCGGTGGACCCCGAGCTGTATCACCCCGAGCAACGCGACAAACGCTGGGACCTGGGCTACATGGGCACCTACAGCGCCGACAGGCAGCCGGTGCTCGACCGCCTGCTGCTCGAGCCTGCGCGGCAATGGGCGGCGGGCCGGTTTGCGGTGGCCGGGCCGCAGTATCCTGCTGAAATCGACTGGCCGGCAAACGTGGAGCGCATCGAGCATATCCCGCCCGCGCGGCACCGGGCGTTTTACAACGAGCAGCACTTCACGCTGAACGTGACCCGCGCCGACATGGTGAAAGCGGGCTATTGCCCCAGCGTGCGGCTGTTTGAGGCGGCCGCGTGCGCGGTGCCGATCATCAGCGATTATTGGCAGGGGCTGGAAACCTTCTTCGAAGTCGGCACTGAAATCCTGATTTCGCACGGTGCCGATGACGTGTTGCGCGTGCTGCGCGAGATGCCGCCCGGCGAGCGGCAGGCAATCGGCAAGAGGGCACGCAAGCGGGCACTGGCGGAGCATACGGCCGCGGCACGCGCGGCGGCATTGGAGGCATTCATTTTCGGTTGACGCCTGCTGTGCGGTTACACCGGGGAGAGGCACTGATGGATGACAACGTTACCGGTTTGCCCGATATTCAAAGCGACGTGAAGCGGCTTGGGCCGTGGTTTCACAACCTCCACCTGCCCGACGGCACGCAAACCGCCCCCGATCATTTCCTGGGCGATTTCCCGGCGTTCAAATGGCGGGCGATCGCTGGGGCGATCCCCGATGACCTGAGCGGCTGGGAGGCGCTCGACATCGGCTGCAACGCCGGCTACTATTCGTTTGAGCTGGCCAAGCGGGGCGCACGTGTGCTGGCAATCGACCACGACCCGCATTACCTCGAGCAGGCGAGCTGGGCGGCGCGGCGGTTTGGCCTCCAGCACCTCGTTTCGTTCCGGGAAATGGAAGTATATGATATCGCGCGCATCGACCGCACGTTCGATCTCATCTGGTTCATGGGCGTTTTCTACCACCTGCGCTATCCGCTGTTCTGCCTCGATATAGTGGCGCAGAAGCTGAAGGGCCTGATGGTTTTCCAAACGCTCACGATGCACGGCGATGAGGTCTTGCTGGATACGAGCGGATGCGACATCGACCATCGCGACGCGATGTGCGAGGTGGGCTGGCCCAAGATGGCGTTTATCGAGCATGAGCTTGCCGGCGACCCGACGAATTGGTGGGCGCCGAATCACGCGTGCATCGAGGCGATGCTGCGCTCGTGCGGCATGAGAATCCTTTCGCGGCCCGATCACGAGGTTTACGTGTGCGAGCGCGACCACGAAAAACCCTCGCCAGGCGAGCGGTGGGACAGCGCCGAGTTCCTCGCTGCGATCAGTTTGCTCGGTGGGAAAGACTGATCCGGCGGCGTGCGGCGTCAATCCTTTGCGGCGCCTGTGCCTTCTTTCTTTTCATCCTGCTTCAGGCCGAAAACAGCCACCACGGGCAGATGATCCGACGCCTCCGCCTG
>DATLAR010000316.1:0-10964 GCA_035527355.1 Planctomycetota bacterium | reverse complement strand
TACATCGGCCATCTCGCCGCCGCGCAGCGATTTTGCGCTCTGCTCGCCGAGCACCCAGCGCACGGCATCGACAACGTTCGACTTTCCGCAGCCGTTTGGGCCGCAGAAAACGGTGAGACCTTCATCGAACGAGAATTCGGTCTTATCGGCAAAGGATTTGAAACCGTAAAGCTCAAGCTTCTGAAGTCGCAAGTGTACGTTCTCCAATCGCGGGGGTTCAGCCGCGAATCAAGTTTCGCCCGGACATTCGGGATCATGGGTGCCCGCCAAAATTTTGGCGAAAATCCTCCCCTTTTAGTTAAATCGTCATTTCCGAGCCCAACCTTTAGGACGATCGGGGCCTGCGCCAGGCCCCGAAATCCCCTCGCTCCGGCCGTGCAAGCCAAACATGCGCCGGTTCACACTACAATGTTATTCCCCGCGCCGCATTTGGCGCACGTGCCGTCCGATGCGAGGCCGGCTAGCCGGGTGTGGTAGCCAAGGCGTTCGATCAGCACCGTATTGCAGGACTTGCACGCGGTGTGCGAGCCTTTGCTCGAGCGCAGGTTGCCGAGGTATACGTAGTTGAGCTGGGCGGCAAAGATATCGAACGCGCGTTCGAGCGTGGCGGCCGGAGTGGGCGGGGCTGTCATCTTGTGGCACGGGTGGTAGGCCGAAAGGTGCATAGGCGTTTGGCGGCCGAGGTTGTCGGCGATCCAGCGGGCCATCTGCTCGAATTCGGCGTCGGTGTCGTTGTGGCCGGGGATGACGAGATTGGTGATTTCGACGAGGGCCGCGCGCGAGGCGGTCTTGCAGGTTTCCAGCACGTGCTCCAGCCGCCCGCGGCATAGCTGCGCGTAGAACTCAGGCCTGATGCTCTTGATGTCGATGTTCAAAGCGTCTATGAACGGCAGCAGCTCTTTCAGCGGCTCCTGCAGCACGTATCCGTTGCTCACGAGCACGTTTTTCAGGCCGCTCTCGCGTGCCAGCTTTGCCGTTTCGAGCACGTATTCAAACCAGATGAACGGCTCGTTGTAGGTGTAGGCGATGCCGATGGAATCGTGCTCGAGTGCGGCATCTATAGCTTGCTGGGAGCTTAGCGGCTGCGTGGGGCAGTCTGATTGGGCGATCGTGTAGTTGAGGCAGAACGGGCAGGCGAAGTTGCAGCCCGTTGTGCCCAGCGACAGTATCTGGCAGCCCGGATGAAAATGGTAGAGCGGTTTTTTCTCCACGGGGTCCATGGCTACGGAGGTGACGCGGCCGTGGATCAGCGAGTAGAGCTTGCCGCCTTCGTTTTTGCGGGCGCGGCAGAGGCCGCGCTTGCCTTCGGAGATTACGCATCGGTGCGGGCACAGCGCGCATTGCACGCGGCCGCCGCCGAGTTTTTCGTAGTAAAGTGCTTCTTTCAGTTGGTTCATAGTTTTCTCCCTGCTTAGTGGAAACTGGCTTAAATCTTCCCCTCCGATTTCGAACAACATGCCGGTATGCGGCTTTCGTGCATTGCGCCGCTAGGGCCTATTTCTGCACCACGCATTTCTTCACGAGCGGCTGGGCGAGCGCGGCTATTGCGTCGAGTTCGCGGTCGCTGTAGGGCCTCACGTTCTCGTAGCGCGGATCCAGGCAGTCTACCGGGCGGAACTGCTGGAGGATGAACAGGTTTGCCCCTTCGATCCCGCGGGCGGTGTCGGCCGCGTCATCGATGGTGAGCACGGCGGGGCAGACGGTGGTGCGGAATTCGTACGGAATGCCGGAATTCATCAGCAGGCCGATCGATTCGCGCACTGCGTCGAGGTCTACCGGAACTCCGGCGGCATAGCTGTAGCGGTCGTCGAGCGGGCCTTTAATGTCCATCGAAAGCGCGGCCAGCTTGCCGCCCTGCAACAAGTCGCGAAGCATCACAGGGTTGGTGCCGTTGGTAAACAGCTTCACCTGCACGCCAAGGCCGAGGAGGCGGTCGACGAGTGCGGGCATGTCCCGGTGGATGGTGGCCTCGCCTCCGGTTATCACCACACCATCGATCCACTGGCGGTTGTTGCGGAGGTATTGCTCCACCTCGGCCAGGGGCGTTTCCTGCAGGGTGGCGGCCCTGCAGACGAGCTCGGACGCGTGGCAGTAAGGGCAGCGGAAGTTGCAGCCCGGCAGGAACAGGATCGATGCGATCTTGCCGTCCCAGTCTAGAAACGTGTTCTTCTGGAAGCCCTTGATCTGTAGCATTTCACGTATTGCCGGCCGCCGGAGCGGCTTCGGATTCAGCGGGTGCGGGTGCATTTTGCCCGAGGAGGATGTTCTTCATCTCGTCGCTGCCGGGCACCTCGCCGCTCCACCTGGCAAGTTCGCTTGAATTGCTGTCGATAACGACCGTGGGCACGTTCAGCACGTCGCGCCAGGCGCCCTCAACCATTCCGTCGACCGTTTCGATGTCGTAGTAACGAAACGGAATGGTGTCGCTGAGTTTGAGATTGCCGAGCAGATGGCTGATTTTGTGTTTGGTGGTTCTGCACTTGGCGCAGGTTTCTTTTCCAAAGACGAGAATTTCCATGATCATGATACCTTCGGCCTCATTTTGCCCGGTTCTTGTGCGTTCCGGTGCAAAGATAACAGGTTAATTCCATTATATCACATTTCGTTGCGTTGCTGAGAATAATCCCGGCGTTCGCTGGAGGAAAGCGGGGTGATGCGCCGGGAGCGGTCTTCGACGAAGCTGAGCGTCGAAACGTTCCATCGGGGCTCTTCGGTTTTGTAGTCGATGCGGCGCGACACGTGGTTCATCAGGTTTCGCGCGCCGCAGCGCGGGCAATCATCGCGCGAGCCGACCACCATGTTGTTGCAGAGCGTGCACACGGTGAACTCGGGCGAGATGGTTATCTGCGCGGCAAGCGTATTGAAGAATGCTTTCTTTACGAGATTGAAGATGCTGTCGGCCGAGGGCAGGCGCTCGCCTACGAAAGCATGGATGATTGCGCCCGACTCGATCATCCCATGGAATTTGCTCTGCAGGCGGATGCGGGTTATCATGTCTACGGGCGCGCTGGCCCTCAGGTGCACGCTGTTGGTGTAGTAGAATTCATCCTGGTCCACGTCGCCCTTGAGCACTTCGCGAGCTTCGGCGAAATTGCGGAGGTCGATCTTGGCCAGGCGGCGCGTGGCGCTTTCCGCCGGTGATTCCTCAAGCGAAAACTTGAGGTTGTGCCGTTTGCTGAATTCGTGCGCTTTAACGTTCATCTCGCCCACGATACGCAGGCCCATCTTCAGGGCATCGTCGCTCTCGTGCAGCTCCTGGCCGGTGAAGTACTCCACGCATTCGTTGAGCCCCACAAGGCCGATGATGTAGGTGGCCTTGTCGAGGTCGACGTATGGCAGGCCGTCGGCGGCGGGTTTGCCGATCTCCCAGAGGGGCATCTGCGGACCGGAGATGAGCAGCTTGATGAACCGCCGCTTTTCGAGGTGTGCCTTGCAGGCAATTTCCATCGCCTCGTGGATTTCCTTCACAAGGCCGGTATAGTTGCCGCGGCCGGCCTTGTATGCTGCCTGCGGAAGATTGATCGTGATATTCTGGAAGCCGCAGAACCGCATGCTCTCGAGGTGCTCGAGCATGTAATTGTCATTGATGGCGGTGCGCAGCCGGCAGCACGCCGAGAGCGTCACCTCGTCGCGGTCGAAGACGAAGTACGGCACGCCGTTTTCGGAGGCGATCTGGCAGGCGTACTTCAGCAGGTCGAGCTGCACGGGATCGTTGAAGGTATCGTGGTTGACGTGGAAATCGCATTTGGGGAACGCAAATACACGGTGGCTGCTATCGCCCTCGCGCCACACGTCGAGCAGAGCGCGGGTAAACATGGCGGCCACCTTGCCGTACTCGCCGTAGGTCTTGCCGGTGAGCCGGCCGCTGGGGCCGATGGCGGGATTCTTCTGCATGTATCGGGGCACGCCTGTGTGGATATTGAAATCGAGGAAGAGCGTTTGGCCGCCGCGCGAGAATGCGCTCTGCGAGCCCGAGAAGATCATGTGCTGGGCTTCCTGGCGCATTTCTTCGTACGACATCGCCTCTACGTACGGCGCGTAGAGCACGTTGATGTAGCCAACGCCGAGCGCTCCGGCGTAGTATGCCTGCATCGACGCCAGGAAGGTATTCAGGTGGCCGGTGAGCGTGCGGGCATGCTTTGCCGGCGCCGATTTCGTGTCGAGGTTTTCCAGCCGCAGGCCGTACTTCTTCAGGTATTCAAGCGAGTGCGACGAGCAGTAGACGCGCGTGGGATAGCCCAGGTCGTGCAGGTGCACCGAGCCGCTGAGGTGTGCCTCGGCCACCTCGCGCGAGAATACCTCCTGCAGGGCGTACTGCTTCAGCGTGGTTTCGGCGATGGCAAGGTTGATGGCCTCCGGGTTGTTCGCCGTGATGTTGCTGTTTTCTTTGCTTCGCGAGAAGATGAGCTGGTCGAGGTCGTATTTCGGCATGCCGATCACCGACTGCTTCGCGAGCTTCGACGAGAAGCCGCGGTCGAACAGCTCGTTGTCTACAAGCTCGCGTATCAATGAAGTAGACACGCGGCTGAGGCCGGAGTTGAGAATCTTGGCTTCAACGGTTCCGGCGATCTTGCGGGCGTCGTAGGGGTCGAGGTCGGCCTCCTTGATCAGCGCCTGCTGGATGCGCGTCTTGTCCCACGGCAGAAGCTCGTCACGGCTGCCCGGATCCACCAGCAGCGAGATATCGGTAGACTCGCCGACGCCGCGAGTAGACTTGCGCACCTTGATGGATTGCCGCACCTGGGCGCGTTTCTCGCGGTAGAGAATATATGCCTTTGCCGTCTTGGCGTGGCCCGTTTCGATCAGGATTTTTTCCACCATGTCCTGGATGTCTTCGATGTCCGGCACTTTGGCATCGAATTTCTTTTCCAGGCAGAAGGCGACGGCGCTGGCAAGCTCTTCGGCCAGCAGGCGATCCTCGCCGCCAACCGACCTGGCCGCCGCGAAAATCGCGTCGGCTATCTTGGCCTGGTCGAAGCTTACCAGGCGGCCATCGCGTTTCCTCACTTTCTCGAGCTTAGACATCCGTGCCTCCCTTTTCGAGAAGTGGGCGCAGCTCCTCCAGGAACTGACCCGGATCCTTGAATTCCCTGTAAACCGATGCAAATCTGACGTATGCCACTTGATCCAGCGAACGCAGCTTTTTCATCACCAGCTCGCCTATGGCCTTGGACGATATCTCCTTCTCGCCGCGCTCGTTGATCTCGTTTTCGATTTCCCGGACGATCCCCTCGAGCGTTTCGGCGGAGACGGGGCGCTTTTCGCAGGCCTTGTGCAGGCCCAGGAGGACCTTCGTGCGGTCGAACGGCACTCGGCTTCCGTCCTTCTTCACCACGCGCAGCGGAATGTCCTCCACCCGCTCGTAGGTGGTGTAGCGTTTGCCGCAGTCGAGGCATTCACGCCGGCGGCGTATGACGAAAGCATCCTCGGCGGAACGCGAATCGACAACACGATCTTTGTCGTTTCTGCAAAATGGGCATTTCATACTAGTGCTCCGGAAAAAGCGGGTGTGAAAGACAGCCAGGGGTATTTGAGCCTGGCGCAAACGTGGGCGCCGGGTTGCAGGGTGCGTTTTCCGCCTGATTGCCTCTTGCAGTAGCATTTTAGACTCGACGCTCGCAGATGTCAAGGGAAAAATTTCACGCAAAATACACAATCTGTGCTACCGGGCAGGCAGGATACGCCATATTTTGTGGGCGCATTTCCAGCCACACTGTACCGGCTCGGCATGCTCTCGGAGCCTACCAAACACAATCCTGACGGTCGAACCGGCGTTTTGGAGCAATTGGGGGATTCCTCGCCGTTCTGTTCCGGCTATTCCCGAATATTGCTTTCTACACTCCGGAAGAATCCGAATCATAAACAAAGGGTTTTGCAGTTGCTGGCCCGTTCTGGACCGATTGGAGGGATTACTATGAAGGAAAAAGCCGCAATACACCTGCAGTCCGCCGTCTGTTTCTGGTTTGCCTTGATTGCAGCCGTGCATTTTGCCGATGCGACCGATTATCACGTGGCCGCCGCAACCGGCAACGACGCCAATGCCGGCACCGAGCAGCAGCCGTTCCGCACCATCCAGAGGGCCGCAGACGTGATGGCCGCCGGCGACACCTGCATCGTTCACGAGGGCATCTACCGCGAAACCGTGACGCCCGCGCGCTCCGGCAAAACAGGCGCCCGCATCACGTTCAGGGCCGCACCAGGCGAGCAGGCCACCGTGAGCGGCGCCGACCCCGTAACCGGCTGGGTGCAACACGACGGAAATATCTACAAAGCACCGATGGGTTGGGACCTCGGCGCCGGTGCAAACCAGGCATTTGTCGACGGACAGATGGTGATGGAAGCACGCTGGCCAAACAGCACCTGCCTCTCCAGGCCCACCTGCCTCGAAATCGAGGGCGGCAGCAAATGGACCTCCACCACCACCGGAATCATCAACCAGGCCCTGCTCGCCCAGCCGGCCGGCTTCTGGAACGGCGCCATCGTTTACATTCGCCCCTACAAGAAATGGTACGCCCGAACCGCGCAAGTGGTGGCATCGTCGCCCGGCTCGCTCACAATCCAACTGCACTCGAAGAACCCGCTGAGCTACGAAAACATCGCAAACGGCGGAGATTTCTTCCTCACCGGCACGATGGGCGCTCTGGATCAGCCCGGCGAATGGGTGCGTGAAGGCGGCATGCTGCACCTGTGGTCGCCAAACAGCGACAACCCCGAGGAGCATCTTGTTGAGGCCAAACGGCGGCTGTACGCATTCGACCTGAGCGGGCGCTCGCACGTCACCGTCGAAAGCTTCAAAATAACGGCTGCCGCGATCAACAGCAACTCCGGCACAAAGAACTGCCTGATCGACAGCGTGGACGCGAGCTACGTGTGGCACTTCACGATCATTCACGAGGCGCCGTTTAACCAGGGCAACCGCGACCTCACCGGCTTCACGCTGTGTGGCAGCAACAACGAGCTGCGCAACAGCACGATCGCCTGGAGCGCCGGCAACGGCGTGAGCCTGCAAGGCACCGGCAACCGCATCTACAACTGCCTGATCCACGACGTAGGCTACGCCGGCACCGATGCCGCCACGATCAACACCGCCCGGCAAGCCACCAGCGGCCACGAAATCGCCTACAACACCCTTCACTCCAGCGCACGCAGCACGTTGATCTTCTACCGCGCGCAGAACATCAAGATCCTTCACAACCTGATTCATGATGCCGGCCTGCAGTTCACCGACCTCGGCCTGGCCTACACGGCCGACACCGACGGCAAAGGCACCGAGATCGGCTACAACATCTTCCACAGTTGCCCCAGCTCGGGCATCTACCTCGACAACCGCACCCGCAACTACATCATCCATCACAACGTCGTATGGAACGTCCGCTGGTCGATCCACCTCAACCGACCCAGCAACAACAACCTCGTCTACCACAACACCGTCGGTCCGCCGCGGTCCAACGGCAGCAGCATCGCCGGCTACCCCACCAAGGACACAGAGCAATACAGCGCTTCGATGGAGGGCACCATCATCCGCAACAACATCTTCCGCGGGCCGCTGGTGCTGGGCTGGGGCTACGTGAAAGATCACAACATCGAATCCGGCACCGACCCGGAATTCGTGGATCTGGCTGCCAATGACTTCCGCCTGCAGCAAACCTCGCCGGCCATCGATGCCGGCGTGCCCACGCCATACAGCGGCGAGATCAACGGCAACGCGCCCGACTGCGGAGCCTACGAATTCGGCGCCCGGCAATGCCCCGCCGGCCGCGCCGACCGCGCCGACCGCGAAAACAACGCGAGACGTGCGGGGCCCTTATCACTACGCGAAACAACCTTTCAACCAGTTGCCCCTCCGCCGGGCCGGCCGCCTTCAAAGAACCGCGCTGACGGCCAGGCGGCTCCGTGAAATCATCGATCAATCAACTTGCCCCTGAGCATTCCTGCACTTCCTCCTTGTGCAAATCGCCACAATCAACTCTCGCCCACCTCCGCCGATACTCTGGATATAGAAAGCAAACACTTCATCGGGGGCCACTGCCTTGATGCCGAAAACCGACGCCTCGTGGGAGGAAGTTGTTCAATTGTGTCTCGGATTGTACATGGTGTTCTCGACCGTATTCTTCCTGATAGTCTTTTGCAGATCGTGGCAAGAGCGGAAGCACCGGGCCGGCTGCATCACAGCGGAAACCAACGAAGAGGAACAGCAGCAATAGGCGGCCCGTGGTTTCCTGGCCGGCGGCTTTAGCCTTGCCGGGCCGGAGAGTTTTGCCGCACGGTTGTTCTGCATTGCGCCGAGCCTTATCGCCGCGGGCTTGTGTTTAACCATTAGAAACGGAGGCTGGTATGCCAATAAGAAGATGGTCCGACGGGCAAACGAGCACCAGCCACGAGCAAGCTGCCGACAGGCTGGGCCGAATGACAAAATACGTATACGACAACCCCGGCTCAGGCCGGGCCGTAGTAGTCTTGAACTGCAACCACCAGTTCAGCCAGGAGTTTACCAACGGTGAGGCCGAGGTAAAGGCTTCGCTGGACTTCCACGAGGTGCCCGGCAACCCCAAACCGGTGATGAAGCTCTCGGTGGTAGTAACGCTGAGGAAGGAACAGGCCGAAACCGCCGGCGGCGGTGCGAAGGGCGGTCGCGAGCAGGCGTAACGAGTGGCCCCACACGATCCACTCCTCGTCAGAATACCGCAGGAAAACAGACCAAAGGAATAACATCCCGAGGAAACTGATTTCCTGCGGTTTTTCATGCGCAATCGGAAACCGTTTCGACGTCAGCATGCGCGAAGAAAACCCAGCTTCTTCAGCAGGTGGACCTCTGCCGGGGCAGCATTTGATGGCCTCGCGTTCACTCTTCCGGCCATCGCGTTCGATGGCGGCGCCTATCACCTTCATCCGCATTCCACCCGCATAGCAATTTGCCCGCGATTTTTCTTGATCCAGCCGGCATCTTGTGCTATGATGCAGGTTTCCTTTTCCTGCTACCGCAGCAGTGCAGTGGCCCGGGGGAATGCCCTTTATGCCGCAACAATTCGCCTCGTATGCCGAGGCAATGGATTACCTTTTCACCCTCACGAACTACGAGAAGGGCTTCAATTTCAAGCCGCGCACTACGCCGAAGCTCGGCCTGGAGAGGATGTCGAAGCTGCTCGAGTCGGTGGGCAACCCCGAGAAGCGCCTGCGGGCCATTCACATTGCGGGCACCAAGGGCAAAGGCTCAACCGCTACGATGGTGGCAAACGTGCTGACCGCGGCGGGTTATCGCACGGGCCTTTACCTCTCGCCGCACGTGGAAGACGTGCGCGAGCGAATCCAGGCAAATGGCCAATGGATTCCCGAAGCGGCGGTGTGCGAGCATCTAAACCGCATGTACGATTACCTGCGGCGCAGCGAGGTGAAGGAAAATGGTCTCTACGGCCCCACGTTCTTCGAGGTTTTCACGGCTATCAGCTTCATGTATTTTGAAAGCGAACGCCTCGATTTTGCGGTGGCCGAGGTGGGCCTGGGCGGGCGGCTCGATGCCACAAACGTGCTCAGCCCGCTGGTGTGTGCTATTACGCCGGTGAGCATGGACCACACCGAGCGGCTGGGCGACACGCTGGAGGCAATCGCGGGCGAGAAGGCCGGCATCATCAAGCAGGATGTGCCGGTGGTTTGCGGGCCGCAGCCGCCCGAGGCGCTGCGCGTGATCGAGCAAACCTGCCGCGAGAGATCGGCACCGCTGTATTGCTGGGGGCGCGATTTTTCGGCGGGCAAGGCCCCAAACGATGCGTCTTTTTCGATCGATACCTGGGCGGGCAGCTTCGGCGGCATAAGGCTCAGGATGATCGGCGAGCACCAGGCGTTGAATGCCGCAACGGCCGCGGCAGTGGTGTCGGTGCTGAAACAAACCGGCCAGGCGCAATGGTCCGCCGAGCAGCTAAGGGGCGGCCTGGCGTCGGCTTTTTGCCCAGCACGCGTGGAACTGGTGCGCCAGCGGCCGATCACCATAGTAGACGCGGCCCACAACCCCGCATCCGTGCAGGCGCTGCTGGGCACGCTGAGGGCGTCTTTCAATTTCGACAGGCTCATTTTTGTTTTCGCCTTGGCACGCGACAAGGACGTGTCGACCATCCTGCGGCTCATCGCCGCCGAGGCGTCGCACGTTGTTTTCACCTCGATGGCCAATCCCCGCGCACTCACGCCCGAGGAGCTTGGCGAGAAGATGCAGCAAACCGGCTCGGATCGCTTCAGCGTGATGCCAGACCTGCGGCAGGCGCTGCTGCACGCGGAAACGCTGGCCGGGCCAACGGGGCTGGTTTGCGTGTGCGGCTCGTTTTATCTGGCCGGCGACGCACGCAGGCTGCTGGCGGAAGCGGAGCAAACCCTTCACCGCAAGAGTGCAATCGCGTAGGGGAGGCACCCGCGCTTCCTTTGCGTGTTTGCGTTCTTGCGGTGAAATTCTTGGCAGATTGTCTCATAGCGGAAAAGCAATGTCTGAAAACATCACTTCATCCCACGATTTTGTCGCGATACTCGATTTCGGCTCGCAGTATGCGCAACTGATCGCGCGCCGCGTGCGCGAGCAGAACGTCTATTGCGAGATAGTGCCCTGCACGATTACGCCGGGCGCCCTCGCCGCACGCAAGCCCAGGGGGATCATCCTCTCGGGCGGGCCGGCCAGCGTCTACGCCGAAAACGCGCCCGTCTGCGATGCGGGCATCCTGGGCGCGGGCGTGCCCGTGCTCGGCATCTGCTACGGCATGCAGCTAGGCTGCAAGATGCTGGGCTGCGAGGTTACGCCCGCCAGCGGCCGCCGCGAGTATGGCCGCGCCGAGGCAAGCGTGCTCCAGCCGGCGGGGCTGCTGGCCGGGCTGCCGCAATCGCTGGAAGTGTGGGCCAGCCACGGCGATCACGTGTCGCTGGTGTCGAACGAATTTGACGTGCTGGCTCGCACGGCCAACTGCCCCAACGCGGCCGTCCGCCACAAA
>DATLAR010000315.1:0-2773 GCA_035527355.1 Planctomycetota bacterium | reverse complement strand
TCATCTCCAAGACGCTGCGCAGATGAGCGACGGCTTCTCGCTTGGCGACGGGCCCTACCATTTTTTTGAGAGGAGCTCCTTCAGCGCGGCATTGTCGAGCATCGACTCGGCGAGGAGCTTCTTCAGCTTGCGATTCTCATCGCCCCTTCAGCCGCTTGGCCTCGGAGACATCCAGCCCGCCATACTTGGCCTTCCAATTGTACAGCGTGGTTTCCGAGACCCCGTACTTGCGCGCCAGATCGGCCGCCTTGGCGCCCGCGTCGTGCTCGCGCAGAACCGCGATGATCTGCTCTTCCGAAAACCTCTTCCGCTTCATCGTCCATCCCTCCAGCAGGGCCAGACTCTAACTCGAGGTGGAGGAAATCTTCAGGAGCAGGTCAGTTCGATGGCCAGCCTGAACTTGATCCGGAGCGTCTCGTCTTCATCGACGAGACATGGACCTCGACCAACATGGCGCGGCTGCATGGCCGGGCGCCCAGGGGCGAATGGCTGCGCGCCGGGATCCCTTTTGGCCACTGGAAAACCACGACCTTTATCGCCGGCCTCCGCCTTACCGGCATGATCGCTCCGATGGTGCTCGACGGACCAATCATGTCGAGCAGGTGCTGGTGCCCGAGCTGCACCGCGGTGACATCGTGATTATGGACAATCTGTCCAGTCACAAAGGGCCCGCCGTTCGCCAGGCAATCGAGGTGGCCGGCGCACGCCTGCTCTTCCTGCCGCCCTACAGTCCCGACTTCAATCCGATCGAGAACGCGTTCGCCAAGTTCAAGGCACTACTCAGAGCCGCCGCGGAGCGAACTGTTGATGGCCTGTGAGACACTATCGGCAGCCTCATCGACCGCTTCACCCCCGAAGAATGCGCTCACTACTTCGCCGCCGCAGGATACGATGCAAACTGAACGGAAAGCGCTCTAGCGCGACAGGCCTTCCATCCGACCCCATTCCTGCTGGATCAGGTCCCACCTATGCAATAGGCAATAGTCTCTCTATGTCGCTGGTACAAAAAATCCCTCAGGCCACCGGCACGGAAGAAGCAGTAACAATAATGACACCGGCACATTGATTAAACGCATAAAGGCGACGCATCAGAGGCTGAACTGTGCAAGCATTTTCACGGGCAGCTATCTGCGCTCGGCCGCCCATTTCACTGCCTTTAAGCTCAATAAAAAGGCCACGGTTAGGGGGCGCCTCGGCGATATACCCTTTTACTTTCGTTCGGCCGATGTCGAGGCGCTAAAGGAGGTGCTTGTCGATCGTGAATACAGCTTTCTCGTCGAACTTTTAAGGCTGCACGAAGCGCCAAAAATACTCGATATCGGCCATCATATCGGCACCTTCAGTCTCTGGGCCTTCTGCCAGAACCCAAAAGCCCGGATTTTGGGTGTGGAGGCCGACCCCGATACTGTTGCCGTAGCGGAAAAAAACGCCAGGCTCGGTCGGCAAATGGCCCTCGACTGGCGCGTCATCCACCGCGCGGCATGGGAGGATGACGGGCCCGTCTCCTTCTCCGGGGGCGGCGATACGATGGGTCATAAGGTTTCTCAGGCAGGCGAACTGAAAGTGCAGGGCGCCTCGTTCCAAACCCTCATCCAGCAGGCGGGCGGGCACGTCCATCTTATCAAGCTTGACATTGAAGGCGCCGAGGAAACATTTCTCGCCGCTGCGCCGGCGCTTTTGCAGAGGACAGAATCACTTGTGATCGAAATCCATCCTAAATGCTGCAGCGAGAAAAACGTCCTGCAGATCCTGCAAGAGCACTTCGACAGAATCATGCCGGTGCAGGGTCGAGGAACCTCTAAGCCTCTCCTTTGGTGCACCCGCACGCGCGGCTAAGATGATACAAAGTCATGGCTTGCCGGCCACAATGCGCTCGGCTTAGTGGTCGGTCGTTGCCCCCGACAGTTCCGGCAGCTTAGCAAGATGCACCGCAATGCTCCGAGCCTCCATCGAAGGCCAGCACTTTACAATGTCAGCTTGTCTGGGCGTGTCGCGTGCGTAGACGTAGATAGGGGCTCGGCCGTTGGCATCCAGCACCTTGAAGCCTCCAGGCGTCTGCTCGCCTTGCCACGGTGGTGGCAAGCCTCGTCCTGGAATCAGATTTCTATCTTGTCGCTGTCGACCTTCTTCGCGCCCGCGCTCTCGTGCAGGCGCGCGGGGAAGTTTTCAAGAGGAATGGACAGCCCGTAGTCAAAGACCGCGCCGTTTCTTCAGTTGCTTTTCCCAGGACAGCGCATCCTCGACGATGGTGTCGAGATTGTTGCGGCGGGGCACCCAGCCCAGCACGTCGTGGATCCGGTCGGCGCCCGCCACGAGCGCGGCGGGATCGCCCGGCCGGCGCTCCGCAGTGCGGACCACGAAATCCGTGCCCGAAGCCCGCTTCACCGCCTCGACCACGTCGAGCACCGAATAGCCCTCGCCATAGCCGCAGTTCAGCACGATGATCTCCCCGCCTTCGCGCAGATAGCGCAGCGCGTCGAGATGGGCGCGCACGAGATCGCTCACATGAATGTAGTCGCGGATGCACGTGCCGTCCGGCGTCTCATAGTCGGTGCCGTAGACTTCGAGATAAGGCCGCATGCCGAGCGCCGCCTCCGACGCCACCTTGATGAGATGCGTCGCCCGAGGGCTCGATTGTCCGCTGCGGCCTTTCGGATCGGCGCCGGCGACATTGAAGTAGCGCAAGGCCACGAAGCGCAACGGATGCGCCTTGGCCGTATCGGCCAGCATGGTCTCGGTCATCAGCTTGGAGCTGCCATAGGGCGAGATCGGC
>DATLAR010000314.1:0-4016 GCA_035527355.1 Planctomycetota bacterium | reverse complement strand
TTCGTCGTCGTGGAGCATCGCGGGCACGCCGACGATCACGGCGCGGAAATCGCCGAAGCCGCGGTGCGACACGAGCGGCGGGATGAGGATTACAACGCCGGGCTCGAGGTCGATCACGTCGCCGTCCAGTTCCATCTTCCCGCTGCCCTCGAGGATGTAGTAGTACTCGGTGCAGTGCTTGTGGTAGTGCTTGCGCGAGTCGGTGATATGCGTGACGTGCAGGTTTGCCACGGGGGTGTCGCTGCGTGTGATAGGCCGGATGCTGCTGCCGCACGGGCACGGCACGGGCACTACGTCCTTGATGTTGCGAACGATGTATTTCTTCGACATTCTTCCTCTGAGGTGCCGGTCTTGCATCGGGGATGAAACGAGGCGCAGCGGTGGCCGATGTGCCGCCGCTGCGGCCTGTAGCGTCGCGCGATTATTTTCCGAAAACCTCGTCCTTCGTTTTCTGCAGGAATGCCAGGCTGCGGCGCACGCCGGCCTCGCCGTCGGGCCCTTCGTATTCGAGCACCAGGTCGCCTTTGTAGCCCGCCTTTTTCAGCTCGGTGAGCAGAAGCTTGATGTCGATCTCGCCCTCGCCGAGTGCGGTGGCCTTGTAGGTGGCGGGCCCGCCCGGGCTGCCGATGCCGTTCTTCACGTGGGTGTGGAGCGTGTATGGCGCCATCTTTGCGAAGAAGCTGTGCACATCGGCCAAGGGGTGACCGAACCAGCGGTAGTTCGAGCTATCGATGCAAACGCCGACATTTTTCGAGCCGACGGCCTTGATGATCTGGAGCTGGATTTCGGGCTTGTTTGTGAAGCCGCCGTGGTTTTCCTCGGCGAAAGAGACGCCGTGTTTTTCAGCGATGCGGGCAAGGTGCTTGGAGCCGGCGATCATGAAATCGACGATCTGCTGGTCGGAGAGCCCGGGCTTTGGCTCGCCCGCGAAATACTTGACCACCTTCAGCCCGAGCTTGGCCGACAGCGCGGCGCAGTATTCCGCCCACGATATCCAGTGGTGGAACTTCTCCTTGTCCGGCTGGACGAAGTCTGAATCGCACGCGACGGTGCAGGGTGCGAGCCCGTGCTTATTAAGGAGGTTCTTAACGGTTTGAGCGGCGGTGGCGGCGGCGGATAGATTGCCGGCGAGGCCGAAGTCGTCGGGCCGGAACTCGATAGCCGCGAAACCGATCTCGGCGGCTTTTTTCAGCCGCGCATCCATGCTGCCTGCAAAGCCCATCGTGTAGGTGTTGACGCCGATCTTCATTCTGATTCCTTCTTTCTATTGGTTGTCGATGCTCCGAGTATTTTAGCGTCTTGTGCGCGGATGTCAACAGGCGTTTGGGCCAGACGTGCCGCCGGCGCGTCTTTACATGCCGTAGTCCCTGAGCTTGCGGTGAAGGGTGCGCAGGCCGATGCCGAGCATCTGGGCGGCCTTCTTGCGGTTGCCGTCTACCTTGGCGAGCGTTTGGCGGATCGCACGCTCTTCGAGTTCGTGCATGGTTACACCAACCGGAAATGCGCCGGACGCAGCCGGGGGCTTGGGGCGGACTCGTTCGGGCAGGTCTTTTGCCGCCAGTGTGTCGCCGGTGGATGTGATGATCATGTTTTCGATCACGTTTTGCAGCTCGCGCACGTTGCCCGGCCAGTCGTAGCGGCACAGCAGGTCCAGCGCCGGCGGGCTGATGCTGCGCAGCGGGCGGTTGTTTCGGGTGGAAAACAGCTCGACGAAATGGCAGGCGAGCAAGGGGATGTCGTCGCGCCGCTCGCGCAGGGGCGGCATTCGCAGCGGCACTACGCTCAGCCTGTAAAAGAGGTCTTCGCGGAATTTGCCGGCCTGCACCTTTTCCTCGAGCGAAGCATTTGTGGCGGCGATCACGCGCACGTCCACTTTCAGCGTTTGCGTGCCGCCCACCCGCTCGAACTCGTAAGCCTGGAGCACGCGCAGCAGCTTGGCCTGCATCGACAGCGGCATCTCGCTCACTTCGTCGAGGAAGAGCGTGCCGGCGTGGGCCAGCTCGAAGCGGCCTTTCTTCTGCTGCACGGCGCCGGTGAAGGCTCCTTTTTCGTGGCCAAACAATTCGCTTTCAAGGAGCGTTTCGGTGAGTGCGGCGCAGTTCAGCCCGATGAATGGCCCACTTCGGCGCGAGGAGTTGTTGTGAATGGCCTGCGCCGCCAGTTCCTTGCCCGTGCCGCTTTCGCCCTCGATCAGCACCACCGAGCGGGTGTCGGCCACCTGCCGCACTAGTTGGAAAACCTTCAGCATAGGCTGGCTGCGGCCGATGATGTTTTCGAATCCGAATCGCTCGTCGAGCCGCCGCTTCAGTTCGACGTTTTCTCTGGACAGCTCGCCGGTGGCCACGGCCTTTTCGAGCACCACCGACACGCGGCGGAGGTCGATCGGCTTCATCACGTAATCGTAGGCGCCGATCTTCATCGCCTCGATGGCCGTCTCGACGGTGGCATACGCGGTGATGAGGATAACCGGCAAGTGTTCGTCGAAGCTCTTCACCCGCCGCAGCACCTCCAGGCCGTCGACGTCGGGCATTTTCATGTCGGTGAGCACGGCGTCCACTGCCGGGTTCTCCGCCAGCAGCGAGAGGCCGGCCTCGCCGTCAGACGCGGAGTAGACCTCGTATCCTTCTTCCTGGAGGCCTTCTGCAAGCGTTTCGAGGCCAACGGGGTCGTCGTCGATGATGATTACCTTGCCCTTTTTCATGTGCACACTTTCGTTTTGCGCCAAAGCGTCAGGCCGGCGATTTGGCAGGAAGCCGCTGCGCGGGCCCCAACGGCAGCCGCACAACGAACCGCGCTCCGCCCAGCAAAGACGCCTCGAGGCTTATGCTGCCGCCGTGGTCTTCAGCGATTCTTCTTGCTATATTCAGCCCTAGCCCGGTGCCGCCCTTCTTTGTGGTGAAAAAGACCTCGAAAATCTTCTCGCGGTCCTTCTCCGGAATGCCGGGGCCGCTGTCGGACACGGCCACCGATGCGAAGCCCTTGCCGAGCGACGTTTCAACCTCGATTCTTCCGCCTTTGCCGGCGGCCTGCTGTGCGTTGATGAGCAGGTTCTGCAGCAGCTCAACGAACATGTCTTCGTCAACCTGCACCGGCTGCAGATCCGGATCAAGCAGCGTTGTGAGTTCCACGCCCTCTTCGGCCTTGCGAACAAATTCGACGGCCGCCTCGACCGTGGCGTTGAGGCTCACGGTTTTCTTTCTAAGCGGGCGGGGCGCGGCGAAGATGAGGAAATCGCTGATCGATTTGTCCAGCCGGTCAACCTCGTGATTGACGCGCTCGATCTTCCGCATGATGTTTTCCTTGTCGTCAAGCGGCACCTTGCCAAGCTTGTTGCGGATCATCTGCACGTTCATCTTGACGGAGCTGAGCGGATTGCGTATTTCGTGCGCCAAGCCGGCCGAGAGCGTGCCGACGTATGCGAGGTGCTTTTCGCGTTCGAGGGCCGATTGCAGCGTGCGCGTCTTGTCGTTCAGCTTCAGCAGGTATCCGCCAAGCGCGGCCAGCATGATCGAGCCGGCCAGCGAGATGCTGAGCGCGCGGCGGTTGTTGTCGCTCACCTCTTCCTCGATTTGCTTATTGATGCGGCTGAACGACAGCCCTACAACCAGAGTGCCGACGATCCGGTCGTTCACCAGCGTGGGATAAGCCAGCGTTACGATGGTACTGTTGGCGACCGCTTCCATTTCGCGTATCCGTCGGACCAGTGTGCTGGTGCTGTCGTCGCGCAGTGCCTGCACGTCGCCCCGCCGCGACAGCATGCCTTGCTCGCCAAACCCCGCGATCACGTTGCCTCGCGAGTTCAGCAGCGTGGCAAATGTGAGCATCGGGTCGACCGGTTCGATCTCTTCGAGCGTCTTGCGCAGGGCGGGTGTGACGTATGTTTCGTAAACAGCCGTGCCGTCGGGCAGCGACGTGTGTGCGTCGTGGACGTCGAGAAGCTTGGCTTTCCAGGCCATAGCAAGGGCGCGTTCCACCTCGCTCTTCAGCGCGCCGGCATTTCGCACCGAGCGCATCAG
>DATLAR010000313.1:0-2593 GCA_035527355.1 Planctomycetota bacterium | reverse complement strand
TGAACAGCCCGATCAGCGGCAAGCTGGCCGTTACGCCGCCGCAGGGCATTTCGCTCAAATCGAGCGAGGTCGCCGTGAAGCTCGACGCAGGCAAGACCGCCGATTTCGCGTTCGACATTGCCAACGCCAAGCCCGCCCCGTTGAACGCCTACCTGTTCACCTGCGAATTCCGGGGCGAGGGCAAGCTCGCCCTGTGGAAGGAGAACATCCACGTGCTCCTCGCGAAGAAAGCCACGAAGACCATCGACGGCAATCTCGACGATTGGGCCGCCGACCTCGGCGTGCTCGTCGACGCCAAGCTCCAGAAGGTCGACCCCACCGAGCAGGCGTGGATGCCGTTCGTCGACGCGAAGGACAAGCAGCCCGACGGCAGCTTCGGCGAAGTCAAGCTCGCCTGGGACGACGGTTTCTTCTACGTCTCCGCCCGCGTGAACGATCCCACCGATTCACCCGGCCACGAGCGGCTGGAAGACTGGGACGAAGACCAGTATTTCCGCAGCGCCGAGGACGATACGATCTGCGAGTCGCTCCGGCCCTACGAGAAGTTCGTGATGGCCGACATGCGAAACAAGGACGTGGCCGAGAAGATGAAGGCGGATCCGCAGTGGCCGGAGTACGAGAAGTTCCTCAACGACAACCCTGACGCCAAGCAGGCCGTCTACAGCAATGCGGCCAGCGTTTATCTGCGCGTGAAGAAGCAGAACCCCGCCGCCACCTTCGCCGACGCCTATTACGTCTACAAGCGCACCCCGTGGGACGCCAACTCGTGGGCGGGCGACGTGCTGCAGATCGGACTCGACGTCGTGCCCGACTACGCCTACAACCTGAAGCTCGACAACGACCGCGTGCCGTGGGGCTTCCACGCAATGCCCGACACCGATTACGAGTTTTCGGCGTACCTGTGCAAGGACGGCAAATCGGAGTTGTGGCGAATCCTGGCGCCCGGCATCCCGCGCGGGCACTACTATCCGCGCCAGCCGCGAGCGAGGCTCGACCAGGGGCCCGTCCGCAAGGGCAAGCACGTCGTCAAGCGCGACGGCAGCGTCACCATCTATGAGCTTGCCATCCCGTGGGCCGAGCTGAAGCAGTGGAAGCCGAAGGCTGGCGCCGCCTTCGCCTTCACCTTCCGCGTCGGCAACGACAAAGGCCCGGCGCTCGAATTCGGCGCCGACAAGAGCGCCACGAAAACCAACGGCCTCTCGCTGCACCCCTACTGGATGGGCAAGCCGAGCTGCAGCGTGCGGTGGGGGTTGGGAAAGTAGGGGCGGGCCACCGTGCCCGCCCGGAATGTCTGTCCGCTCCGCCTTTTGATCATGGGGCAGGCACGGTGGCCTGCCCCTACAGGAATGTGCCCGTGGAATACGATCCTCGCAAACACAACCGACATTCGATCCGCCTGCGTGGTTTCGATTACACCACTGCCGGCATGTATTTCGTGACCATCTGTGCTGAGGATCGCCGAATGCTTTTTGGCGACATACGTGGCCAACGGATGCACACTAACGCGGCCGGACAAATGCTCCTTAACGTCTTCGCCGGGATTCCCATCCATTGTCGCGGCCTCCTCATCGATTCGTTTACAGTAATGCCGAACCATTTCCATGGGATCATCTCGCTGACCCTCGGCGAACTCGGCCCTGGCCCATGCCAGAGGGAACAGGCAAAGACCGCCGATATCATTGCATCGCGGAACAAGACCGCCAAACTGCCTTCTCTGCCCGATATAGTCAAGCAGTTCAAGTCATTGACTACCCATTTCTATATTGAGGGCGTGAAACGACGAGGCTGGCCACCGTTCGATGGGCGGGTATGGCAGAAGAACTATTTTGAACACATCATCAGGAACGAGGATTCGCTTGTGCGAATCCGGACCTACATACAGGAGAATCCGGCCCGCTGGGAATTGGACTCGGAGAACCCCGCATCCACGGGCAGAGACGAATTCGACGTTTGGCTCGCAGGCGATCTGTAGGGGCGGGCCACCGTGCCCGCCCGGAATGTCTGTCCGCTCCGCCTTTTGATCATGGGGCAGGCACGGTGGCCTGCCCCTACGGGTGCCCGTAACCTCGATTGGTAGAACACTATGCGAAAAATGCTCGCGTCTATTGCCGTGCTGGGGGCGTGCGTGTCATCGACGTTCGCGGCGGAGCCGCCCCGGCCTGCCGTGCGTTTCGACGTGCCGGCCAAGGGGCACTTCAGCCTCGGAGTGTACGATGACGCCGGAACGCTGATCCGCTCGCTGGCATACGCGCAGCCGACCGCCGGCGGCACCGAATCGCTGGAGTGGAATGCCACCACCGATCTCGGCCTGCCCGCGCAGCCGGGAGCGTATTCGGTGCGCGGGGTGTGGTTCGCCCAGCCGCCGGCGATCACCGCCAAGATGAAGGTCGGCCTGAGCGGTGATCCGCCCTACGTGCTCGACAACGGCCTCGGCGGCTGGGGTGGCAACCTCGGCCCGCCGATGGACGTCTGCAGCGATGGCAAGGTGGTCTTTGCGGCATTCGGGTGCGTCGAATCGCACAACGAAACCGGCCTGCAGCTCATGGACGTCAACGGCACCATCCTTCGCCGCTATTCCTCGTTCTTCCCCTGG
>DATLAR010000312.1:0-7351 GCA_035527355.1 Planctomycetota bacterium | reverse complement strand
ACCTCGGCTTTCACCTCTTCGGGCGTAGCGTGAATCAGCAGGTGCTGAGTGTCGATGCCCCCGAGGAACGCGATGCGGCCGCGAAATTCATGCGCGAGCGACGCCGCGTCCATGTCCGCAGCTTTCGCTTGCAGCGGGTGGAGGGTGTTTACGCCCGCGTCGATCAGCCGGCCGATCACCTTGTGTATCGCGCCGCACGAATGCAGGATCACCTGGTAGCCGTGCGCGTGCCCCTGGTCGGTAAACCTTCGAAACCACGGCATAACGAACTGGTCGAACTGCGCCGGGCTGATCATCAGGTCGAGCTGCGTGCCGAAATCATTGCCGAAGAAAAACCCGTCGATCTCGCCGCGCGCCTTCGCAAAGAACCGCTCGTTCGCTTCGAGGTAAAACTCGCACACGTGCCGCGTGGCCGCTTCCACCACGTCCGGGTGCGTATACATTTTGATGAAGTAGGCTTCCATCCCGAAGAGGTCCATCACAATGTGGTAAAACGGGCACCACATTCCGCTGGCACGGTAGGTGTCGCCCGCGTTGTGCAGCGCGGCCAGGCCGTCGACGAAATACAGGTAATCCGGATTCGGCCAGTCGAATGAATCCACCTGCTCCACCGATTCGCACTCGGCCAGCGGGCCGGCCTGCCCGTGCGAAACCTTCGACACCTGCCAAACACCCTTTCCGTCCGGATGCCTGTATGCACTCCATTCCGGGCATAGCCAGTTGAAGTCGTCGTGCAGGAATCGCCGGAGCGCCGGCCCGTCGGGCTGGTTGAAATGCCTGAGGTAGATCGGCCAGGTGTCGCCGTGCGGATTGCCAAGCCAGAAGCCGCAGCGGTCGGCGGCCCTGCCGGAAAAAATTGTCTTGATGCGTTCGCGGCTGTTCATTTTCCTTGATCCTCGCCCAATGCACCTATGATGTTTCTGAATCGCTCGTCGCCGTTCCCGGCGGCGGCGCGTGCGGCGCGCACGGCTGAAAACTGTCGCTGCGTGAAAACTGCCGGCCCTCCCGAGTATCGCAGGCCGCCCACTGCCGCCTGCACGATTCTCACCTCCAGCTCGTCTATGCCCGCTCCCGTTTGCGCCGAGATCTCAACGTCCGCGGCGGCGCGCGCCGCTCCCTCAGGCAGCAGGTCCGTCTTGTTGAGCACGCGCAAGCCATTTGCGGGCATTGCGGCCAGCATCGCCCGTTCTTCGGCGTCGAGCGGCCGCGACGCATCCATCACGAGCACCACGATATCGGCCGCCGAAACCTGCTCGCGGGCGCATCGTATGCCCTCGATCTCGATCGCGTGGTCCGTTTCGCGCAGGCCCGCGGTGTCGACCAGCTCGAACGGCACGCCCTCGATTACCAGCGTGTCGCAGATGTAATCGCGCGTGGTGCCCGGCACATCGGCAACGATCGCCCGCGCGCGGCCGAGCAGGGCGTTGAAGAGCGTAGATTTTCCGGTATTCGGGCTTCCTGCAATCACCACGCGCTTCGGCGTGCACAGCGCCAGCCCCAGCCGGGCCGCGGCCTCCAGCCGGCTCAGGATTTCGGCTGCCTGGGCCGCGGGCAGTTGCGCCGCCTTGCGAAGCTCGCGCGACAGCTCGCCCCTGTGCTGTGCCAGCAGCATTCTCACCGCCTGACGGCTGCGCGCACGCGGTATCTCTATAGCCGCCTCGCGCTGGATCGCATCCAGCCGGCAATCGCCCGCCGGCAGCGCACCGCCCGGCACTCGCACCGCGCCTGCCTCATGCAGCGCGCCCATCACGCGCTCCACCGCCGCAATGCCTCCATGACAGTTGACCTCCACCGACTGGCACTCCTCGCCCGCCTCGATCACCGCCACCAGCACCTCGTCCAGCACCTCGCCATCGCGCACCATATGACCATAGTGCAATTTCCCCACACCCGCGCCCAGCCCTTCGGATAGCAGTTCCGGTCTCGCAGTTGGGCCATCCGGGCGCACGTTGCGCCGTCCCTTGCGGAAAAGTGCTTGCACCAGAGCGAAGGCACCCTTGCCCACCACCTTGATCACACCGATTCCGCCCTCGCCCTCAGGCGTGATAACCGCCGCCGCGGTCTCAGGCTTTGGGCCTTGGGCTTTGGGCCGAAAGCAGACGTCCTTCGCGCATTCCGCTCTCACAGGCGATTCTTTGGTTCGATGTTCAGTGTTCACTGTTCGATGTTCGATGTTCGAGTAGTTTGCTGTGCCGCCAGATACACCCCCTCGAGCGTAAGCGACAGGATTACCTCGTCCACTCTGCGGCACCTCGGCGCCAGCACGCGGCTGTCGCCCCCGGTCGCGTAGACGGTGAACCTGCATTTCTGCTCGATCTCCACGTTCTCGATTATGCGGTCCACCAGCCCCGGCAATCCGCCGATCACGCCGGCGAGTATCGCGTTCACTGTATTGTTGCCCACGGCCGACGGCGGCTCGGCCACCGGCACGCGGGGGAGCAGTGCGGCCTTCTCGTGCAGCGCATCCAGGCAGGTGCTCAGGCCCGGTGCAATGGCACCGCCCATGAATTCGCCGCGCTCGGAAACGAAATCGAACGCGATAGCCGTGCCGAAATCGACCGCGATCACGCGGCCTTGCGCGCGGTGAAAGGCGGCAATCGCATTTGCCAGGCGGTCGGCGCCCACCTTCTCCGGCTGCTCGCAAAGAATCGGAATGCCCGCCGGCAATTCCCTGCCCAGAAACGCCACCGTCAGGCCGAAGGCCTCGCGCACAGCTTCGCGCACGGGCATGTCCTCGCCGGGCCGCACCGAGCTTGCGGCCACTGTGCCGGGGTTGGGTATCTCCTTCAGCTTGGGCAAGAGGCCGGCCGCGTTCGGAGCGGAAGCCGTCCAGACCAGTTTCCCGCCGTCAAACAGCCCGGCCTTGACATTCGTGTTGCCGATATCGAGTGCGAGCAAAAAAAGGCTCCTGAGTGTTATTCGTGCACCAGTGTACATCTTACGAGCAACCGGCGGCAAAATCAACACCGATTCATTTCGCGCAAACGGCCCGCGCGCCTGCCTTTTGGCACCATTCGCTGTTTCTGCTGCAAAAAACCTTTCACTCGGCGGAATATTCAGCTATAATCTATCTCTGGTGCTATGCGGGCGCCTCCTTTGCGGTTATTGCCAATACGCTAAACATTTGCGGCAAATGGTCGAAAGTTTAACTGTGCGAGGGGCATCGGCTCGACCGACGGCTCGGAGGAACCGCGCAGGTGCACGTTACCGGAGACTGCCTCACAGATGATTCTCCCCAGCAGGCAGGCCATCGCCAAATGGCTGCGTACGTACGGCAAGAGCATCGTTATCACGGCTGTGGTCGTCTTCTTCATTCGTTGGAAAGTAGTAGAGCCTTTCTACATTCCTTCACCTTCGATGGAACCCACGCTCAGGCCGTCGGACCGCATCCTGGTAAACAAGCTGAAGCTCAGCGTAAGCGAGCCGCAGCGGTGGGACGTGCTGGTTTTCAAAGACCCGCGAAACCCATCGCGCAACCTCATCAAAAGGCTGGTGGGGCTGCCCGGCGAAACGTTGCAGATCATCGACGGCGATATCCAGATCAACGGGCGGAAAATAGAAAAACCGCAGAGCATTCGATCCGTATTCTATATGGACGACAGCCTTGAATACGGCCCGTACGGCACCTTTGAACCTGTGAGGATTCCGGAAAACTGCTATTTCTTTCTGGGCGACAACAGCAGGCAAAGCAACGACAGCAGGTGGTGGAGCTTCGTGAACGGCGGCGATCTCATCGGCGAGGCCATAACCATTATCTGGCCGCTGGCCAGAGTCCAGTTCATCAGGTGATTACCCCAAGCGCTCGTGCCGATCCAAGTTGTGCGGCATTTTCGGTTGAAAATTCGTGGCCGAGCGCATATAATTGAAGGTTTAATGCGGTAGACAGAAAATTCTGGCATATCCGCTCACCTTCCGGGGCTGATGGTCATCCCGGGGTCGGCATCCAAGGAGAAAGGTACGATGATAACCGGTTTGTTAGGCAGAAAAGCAGGAATGACCCAGGTTTTCACCGAGTCGGGTGAAATCATTCCTGTAACCGTCATTGAGCTGGGGCCCTGCACCGTCATGCAGGTGAAACGACCCGAAACCGACGGTTATTACGCTGTGCAAGTAGGCTTTGCCGACAAACGGCGCAAGCTCAGCAACCGCCCAATGTCCGGCCACGCCCGCAAGGCCAACACCGAACCCAAGAGGTTCATCAAGGAAATCAGGTGGGATGGCCAGGGCGACTATCAGCTCGGCCAGAAATTGACCGTTGAAATTTTCAACGAAACCAAAACGGTAGACGTATCCGGAAAGAGCAAGGGCAAGGGCTTCGCCGGCGGCGTGAAGCGCCATCACTTCAAGGGAGGCCCCGTCACCCACGGGCAGTCTGACAGAACCCGCGCCCCGGGCTCGATCGGATCATCGTCTGATCCTTCACGCGTGTATAAAGGCCTAAGGATGGCCGGCAGGATGGGTGGGCGCACCACAATGCGCAACCTCGTCGTAGTCAAGGTAGATCCGGACAACAATTGCCTGCTCGTTAAAGGTGCAGTGCCCGGACCCACCGGCGGTTATGTTGAGGTGCGCAGAGCCAAGGCCCATCGCTCCGCCTGAAAGGAGATGGAGTATGGCAATCGATCCTGATGCTCGCAGAGCTCAGCTCGAATCTTTGCGGCGAAACCAGCTACTCGAGATCGCCAGGGACATGGGTATCAAGGGTCGGCACCTCATGTCAAAAAACGGCCTCATTTCGACCATACTGAAAGAAGAAGCGTCCGCCGGCTCACGCCAGGCGGCCGCCGGCGCAAAACCTGAAACCAGGGAAACCGCCAAGGAAGCCCCCTCCGGGCGGCCCGCCCAGCAGCCACCCGGAATCGTCAGAGTCGAAAGCGAACAAGAAGAGGCCGAAGACGCCAAATACCGCGTTGGCCCCCAGCCTCCCAAGGAAGAGTTCCCCCTTCCCGAAGGCAAAGACATCCCACGCGACTACGGCCAAGACAGGCTCGTTCTGATGGTGCGCGACCCCTACTGGGCTCACGCCTACTGGGAAATCACACCCGAAACCGTCGAACTCGCCAAATCCGAACTCGGCAACGAACACGAAGGATCATCTTCCATCCTTCGTGTCTACGAGCTCACCGGCGGCGAAACACAGCAGCAGTGTGACATCGACCTCAGCGGCAACGCCGAGAACTGGTACATCAACCTCGGCAAACCCGGCGCATCCTTCTGCATCGACATCGGCATCCTCACCCGCTCCGGCAGGTTCTACAGCCTCGTCCGATCAAACAGCATCACGATGCCGCCCATCGGCATGTCAAACGTCATCGACGAGAAATGGATGAGCCTTCAAGAAGAATACGAACGCATGTACGCACTATCCGGCGGCTTCGCCATCGGCTCGTCCTCCGCCGAAATGAGGCGCATGTTTGAAAAACGCCTCCAGCAGGAAATGGCATCCGGCGCTCTCTTCAGCATGATGAGCCCGGCATACAAAAAAGAGCGAGGCTTCTGGCTCCACGTCGACGCCGAACTCATCATCTACGGCGCCACCGAAGCCGACGCAAACGTTACCGTCCAAGACAAGCCGATCCAGCTCCGGCCCGACGGCACCTTCACACTCAGGTTCGCTCTGCCCGACGGCCAGCAAACCATCGGCGTAACGGCTACCTCCGCCGACGGCAAAGAAGAACGAACCATTACGCCCGAAGTGACCAGGCAAACGTTCAGGCCCGAACCGGCCTACTCGGAATGACCCGAGCACAAACGTGCCGCTCTCAATTGCGGAGCGGCACGTCCTTGCACGGGCCTCGCTCCATCTATTTGAATTAACACCGTTCTCGTAGCCTTGAAGGATCAAGAGAATGAGCGACGACTATAAGGGCTACCTCTGCATAGTCCTACACGCGCACCTCCCCTACGTCAGGCACCCCGAATACGACGACTTCCTCGAAGAAGACTGGTTCTACGAAGCCATCACCGAAACCTACGTACCCATCATCAACATGATGGAATCCCTGCTGCGCGACAACGTAGACTTCCGCCTCACCATGTCGCTCACACCCCCGCTCGTCTCGATGTTCAAAGACCCCCTCCTCCAAAGCCGATACGACCGCCACATAAGCAAACTCATCGAGCTCGCCGCCAGAGAAATCACACGCACACAATGGCAGCCCGAATTCCACCACCTCGCGCTCATGTACCACTGGCGCTTCTCAAACGCCCGCGACGTATTCCAAAGCTACAACCGCGACCTCACCGAAGCCTTCAGGAAATTCCAGGACGCCGGCAAACTCGAAATCATCACCTGCGCCGCCACACACGGCTACCTACCCCTGATGGTAAACGAAAACGCACAACGCGCACAGGTCAAAATCGCCGCCGACCACTACGAAAAATCCTTCGGACGCCGCCCCTCCGGCATCTGGCTACCCGAATGCGCCTACGCACCCGGCATCGACAAACTCCTCGCCGAACAAGGCATCCGATTCTTCTTCACCGACACACACGGCATCCTCCACGCCGAACCCCGACCCAAATACGGCGTCTTTGCACCCATCATCTGCCCCTCCGGCGTCGCCGCATTCGGACGCGACATCGAATCATCCAAGCAAGTATGGAGCGCCATCGAAGGATACCCCGGCGACTACGTCTACCGCGACTTCTACCGCGACGTCGGCTGGGACCTCGACTACGACTACATCAAACCCTACCTCCACAGCGACGGCAACCGCTCCAACATCGGCATCAAATACTACGCCATCACCGGCCGAACCGAATACAAACGCGTCTACAACCCCCAACTGGCACTCGACCGCGCCGCCGAACACGCCGGCAACTTCATGTTCAACCGCGAAAAACAATTCGACTACCTCGCATCCATCATGGACCGCAAACCCATCATCACCGCACCATACGACGCCGAACTCTTCGGACACTGGTGGTTTGAAGGCCCCGACTTCCTCAACTACCTCTTCCGCAAAATCTGCTACGACCAAAAAACATTCAAACTCACCACCGCATCCGAATACATGCAAATGTACCCCAAAATCCAAGTCGCCACACCATCCGGCTCAAGCTGGGGATACAAAGGCTACAACGAAGTCTGGCTCGAAGGCACCAACGACTGGATATACCGCCACCTCCACATCGCCGCCGACCGCATGGTCGAACTGGCCCACAAATACCCCAACGCACAAGGCACACTCCGCCGAGCACTCAACCAGGCCGCCCGCGAACTCCTACTCGCACAAGCAAGCGACTGGGCCTTCATCATGAAAACCGGCACAATGGTCCAATACGCCATCATGCGCACCAAAACACACCTGCTCAACTTCCTCTCGCTCTACGAGCAGATCAACGGCAA
>DATLAR010000311.1:0-6227 GCA_035527355.1 Planctomycetota bacterium | reverse complement strand
GAGCCGAAGGGCGGATCGGTGAAGACGTAGTCGATCGACTCGTCGGGCAGGTTTGACAGATCGGTGGCGCTCTGCGTGGAAACGCAGACGTCGCCGGCGGCCGTGCCATTGGGGCGGAGGTCGCGGTGGCATTTTGCTATCGCGTTGAGCTTGCGCCGGAAGAGCTGAAGCGCGTTTGTTTCCGGGTAAAAGCCGGGGATGTACATCGTGCCGAGGATCGGGCCGGGGCTGATGTTCAGCGAGGGGATGAACTTGTTTAGCCGCGACGCCCGCTGCATGATGCCGGTGACGGCAAACTGGAGCGCAGGCCGCAGGCGGGCGGGCCCGCGGCCCGCCTCGCGCCAGAGCGCCGCGATGCAGAGGAGGTTGCGCTTGGTGAACAGCTCGGCGACCGTAGCGATGCCGTCGTTGTGCAGGCGGCGGATTTCATCGGCGCGTTCGGGCACAGGCACGCGCGGAAACCACAGATCGCCGGGCCACGGCAGGCTGTCGATCCGCTCGATCAGCGCGAGATCGGCGGGGTCGACCGGCGCCTGTGCTCTGCCCCCGGAGCCGTAATCCACGCGGATCGGCACCCTGCCGGCGGGCCGGCTCGATTTTTTCGTGATGGGCGCGGCGCAGTGCGGGCAGGGATATTCGGCGCGAACGTTGCGCTCTTCATCGAGGGCCGCATCCCACAGCGAGTATCGGCGGCCGCACGCGGGGCAGCCGAGCGACTGCGACCAGATGAGTTTTTCGAATTGCACCTCTCGGCCGCTGTCGCGGTCGCGCGTGGAATACAGCCAGCCGAATTCCTTCTCCACCGCGAGCAACATCCTGCGTCCGGCGTCGAGGAATGCGTCGACGTCCAGCGGGCGGCAATGGTTGAACGCGAAGAACGTGGCGGCGGGCGAGAGATCGCACAGCAGCGCGCGGCGGCCCTGCCGCACGGCGGCGATTCCGGTCATCCCCGAGCCGCAGAATGGATCTAGCACCGACTGGCCTGGCCGAGTGTAGTGCGCGATGAACTGCTCGATGCCCTGCGGCGGCACCTTGGTGTGGTAGGTGTGGGCGCGGTAGAAGCTGGTGCCTTTTCCGGCGCGCACATCGGCCGCGAAAGGTTTGGAGGGATAACCATCGGCGCCGCAAGCGCCGGCACGAATGAAATCGGCGAGGCGGCGGTTAACCGAAGGATGATACGAGCAGTGATCGGTCATGACGTCATTTGCCTTTCAAAAGCCTTTCCCTCAGATGCGTGCAGCGCTGGCTGATGGCTTCGTTGCGGACGGCGCGGGCTATGGCCTTCATCGTGCCAACGAGCACCACGAGTTTTCTGCCGCGGGTGATTGCCGTGTATAGCAGGTTTCGCTGGAGCATCACGTAGTGCTGGGTGACGATGGGGATGATGACCACGGGATATTCGCTGCCCTGCGACTTGTGCACCGAGATGGCGTATGCGTGCACGAGCTGGCCCATCTCGTCGAAGTCGTATTCAACGGGGCGGCTGTCGAATTTCACGATCGCGGTTTCGTCGATCCTGTTGATTTCGGCGATGCGGCCGATGTCGCCGTTGTAAACATCCTTGTCGTAGTTGTTCAGTATCTGCATCACCTTGTCGCCCACGCGGAAGCTGCGCAGGCCTCGCTGGACGGATGCCTGGCCGGGCTGGGGGGCGTTGATGCATTCCTGGAGGATATGGTTGAGGTTTTGCGAGCCCACGTCGCCTTTGTGCATGGGTGTGAGCACCTGGATGTCGTCGCGCGGGTTGAGGCCGAACTTGCGCGGCAGCCGCTCCATCACGAGCCCGCGGATGAGGTCGGGAATTTTGTCCGTGTCGTTTTCCTGGATGAAGAAGAAATCTTCGAGCATTTCGGGCGCCGGCCTTGTAAGGGGCATTTCGCCGTGGTTTACGCGGTGGGCGTTTACGATGATCATGCTGCGCCGCGCCTGGCGGAAAACCTCTTCGAGGCGCGACACGCGTGCCACGCCCGAGAGGATGATCTCGCGCAGCGTGTCGCCCGGGCCCACGGGCGGAAGCTGGTCAACGTCGCCAACGAGGATGAGCATGGCGTGGTCGCTGATTGCCCGCAGCAGGTGGTGCATCAGGTTCACGTCGATCATCGAAGCTTCGTCGATGATAACGGCATCGGCTTTGAGCGGATTGCTCTCGTTGAACGAGAACTGTCCGTCGCGCGGGTTGTATTTGAGCATTCGGTGGATGGTGGCGGCCTCCCAGTTTGTGGCTTCGGAGAGGCGCTTTGCGGCGCGGCCGGTGGGTGCGGCGAGGGCCACCGAAAGCTTCTTCGCGCGCATGATCGGGATGATGCAATTGATGATCGTGGTTTTGCCCACGCCGGGCCCGCCGGTGATCACCGATAGCTTGCTGGTGATGCTGTCGGCCACGGCGCGGCGCTGGCTGTCGGCCAGGTCGATCTTCTGGCGCTCTTGCACCCATTCGATTGCGGCGTCTGCGTTGATGCCGGCCAGTGCGCATTTGCCGGCGGCAAGTGCGAGCAGCCGCTTCGCCACGCCCGTTTCATCGAGGTGGAGGTGGCGGAGGTAAACGGGACGGCCGTCGAGCGATTGGTCGATGACGATGAGGTTCATTTCGGCCAGGGCTTTGGTGGCTTCCTCGATCAGCCGGTAGTCTACGTCGAGGATTTTGCCGGCGGCGGGGATGAGGTCCTGGTATGAATAGCACGTGTGGCCGTCGCCGGCGAGCTCCTGCAGGGTGAACAGCACGCCGGCCTGGACGCGCTGCGGCGAGTCGAGCGCGAAGCCCATCGCCCGGCCGACGATGTCGGCGGTTTTGAAGCCGATGCCGGAGACGTCGCTGGCCATGCGGTAGGGGTTTGCCTTGACTACGGAGATGGTGGAAGAGCCGTAGGTTTCGATGACGCGCGACGACATTCCGGGGCCGAGGCCGTGGCCTTCGAGGAAGATCATGGCTTCGCGGCGGGCAGCGTGCTTGTGCCAGTCTTGCTGGATTTTCTGAAAGGTTTTCGGGCCGATGCCGGGCACGTCTTGCAGCCGCTCGGGGGCGGTTTGGATGATGTCGAGCGTTTCGGCGCCGAAGTGCTTGACGATGCGTTTGGCCAGCTCGGGCCCGATGCCGCGCATCAGGCCGGAGCCGAGATACTTGATCAGGCCGGGGATGCTGGTGGGCACGAGCACCTCGAAATGCTCGACCTTGAATTGCCGGCCGAACTTCTTGTGGCTGATCCAGCGGCCTTTCACACGCAGGCGCTCGCCGGGGTGCAGGGACATCATGCTGCCGACGATGGTGACTTGCTTCGATTCGGTTTCGGGCTGGAAGCGCGCGACGACATAGTCGCCGGATTCGGAGGCGAACACGATACCCTCGACCGTGCCCTCGAACTCTTGGAGTTGATCGGCTGGCGGCTTTTTTTCTTCCATCGCGGCGTACCCGTGGGTTGATAGGAGACAACCGCGGATATTTTAGCATGATGGGCAAGCGAAGGCAAGGAATTCGGCGTGTCGGAAACCTGCCGACCCCGTACAGGTTTTGGCTTTGGGCCTTGGGCTTTAGGCTCCATACAGTCGGACGCGGCGTCCGCGCAACTCGGCCCAAGGAGGCAAAACGCGGTTACGGCGGAACTGCGAGGGGGCGCGGACGGCCGCGCCCCCTTGCAGGCGATTGACTTCAAGCCTGCGCATTCGGCAGGCTTATGATGTGCCCTTTACGGGCACGCGGTGTTCAGCCTGTTCCTCACGAAGATGAGGTCCAGGATGTTGATCCGGCCGTCGCCGTTGACGTCGGCTTTCCAGTTCTCGCCGGTTGCCACGTCTTGGTTCAGCCTGTTGCGGATGAAGATGAGGTCGAGGATGTTCACGCGGCAGTCGCCGTTGGCATCGCCGGGTATCGTGGTGCCCTCGGGATAGAGGATGGCGGGCTGCGCGATTTCGTTGTTGATGATCACCACCTGGTAAACGGTGGCGTCGGCGATGCCGGTGAGCAGGATGCTGTGCGCGGTAGTGAGGACGGTGCCGGGAATGGTTGCCCAGACGTCGGTGCCCTGTGCTCTGTATTGCACGGAGCCTTGCGCCAGGATGTTGGTGTTCCACGTAACGACCGCGGTGCCGGGGTCGAAGCCGGCGACGATGGAGGCGTTGGTTACGACGGGCACGGCGATGCTGTAGCGGATGGCGGCGGATTTGCCGCTGACGTTGTCTTCGGCGTCGATGATCCAGGCGTAGAGGATTACGTCGGTTTCAGGCACGGCCGCGATGGTGGCGGTGGGCGGTGCGGCCGGCAGCCAACCTCCGGTGGGCTGCGTGTCGGTTTCGGTTACGAGCCAGCCGACAACTTCAATGCCGGCGGGTACGTTGAGGGTGATCGCGACGTCGACGATGGCGCCGTTTGTGAGCAGCGTGCTGCCGGAGGTGGCGTCGGTTATGACGAACGCGGTGATGACGGCGCCGGCGGGCGGCTGGAGTTCGTAGCAGCCGATGTCGACGGTTTCGATCTCGTCGCCGTCGTCGCCGTCAAGAATGCGCGGCAGGCCGTCGAGGTCGACCGGCGGCAGCGGGTTTTCAGGATCTTCGGGATTCGGATACGTCCATGTGACGTATGCATTGTTGCCGGCGTCTACCAGCGGGCTGGTACGCTGCAGGTGGAAGTCGAAGTTTTCGGGGTCTTCGTAGAGCGGATCGACTTCGGTGATGCTGCTTGCGCCCACGTTGTAGGGGCCAATGGCGGTGTTGTTGAACAGGTTGACGTTCAGCAGCGTCATCGTGTTCGGCGCGCCGCCGTTTGTGGTGCCGCCGTTTGTGGTGCCGCAGTTGCTGATGCTGCTGTTGTAGAACACGCAGCTACTGCCGGTGGTGTTGGTTACGGCCGAGCAGCCGTCAAAGGTGCAGTTGTATACGGAGAGGACGTCGCCGTATGAGGTAGCGGGTCCCCAGGTGCCGTTGGTGATGTTGTAGAACAGGCAGTTGCGTACGATGGGTGCAGAGATGCGGTTGGGGTTGACGATCGGCGACTCAAGGGTGATGTTCCTGACGATGTTGTTCTCGAACAGGAACGTGCCGTTGAAAGGCTCGATCATGGCCACTTCAGCATTTGATGTGGTGGTATAGGCGATGTTGTCGAAGACCGAGTTCCGGATCACGAAGGCTGAGTTGGCACTGCGGCCGTTGCCGATGAAGCCTCTGGGCTCGGCGAGCGAGCCGGCGATGATGTGCGAGAACTCGCAGCCGTCGATGGTGAACTTGCCGGTCAGCCCGCCTTCATCAACCCAGATGAAGTAGCTTGCAGCGGTGTTTGTCATTTGCGTGGCGATACAGTTGCGCAGCGTGAAATCGGTGTCGGCGGCTGCGCTGTAAAGCAACATGCCGGAGGTTGCACCGGAGGCTGAACCCGTGAAATAGCAGCCGTCGACCTCGCCGCGCCATCCGCTGAAGTTGATGGCGGTAAGGAAATTGGTGAGCACGAGGTCCTTGATCAAACCTCTCGTGTCGGACGGGGTATTCATGAGCCGGAGGGCCTCGCCCGCGCCGCCGCCGTCGAGCACCGACGAGTCGTTCTCGTCGCGCGCTGCGCCCATCGTGCCGACTATTGACACGCCGGCAGGCACAATGATCCTGAAGGTCTCGCCGTTGGCGGCATCATATAGGCCGGGGCCTACGCGGATTTCCATTATCCGAGGGACCAGCGTGAGGGCCTTCGCAATCGAACGAAGCGGGTTGGCTTGCGTACCGGTTCCGGTGTTGTCGCTGCCCGTGCCGGCCACGTAGATGGGGCTGGTGAAGCCGACAACCTGGAATACAAGCGTGTCGGTTCCGGTTTCAGTGAAGGAGAACCCGCCGCCTACCGTGAACTGCATGGTGTTTACGCCCAGGCCGGCCATGATGGAAAGCGTGCCTGTGGATTCGAAGCCTCCCACCGGGATGGAAGTGCCGCCGGTCCACGTGAGGCTATTGCTGCCGGTGCCGCTGTTCGCGCCCACGGTGAACGTGACATCGGCGGGTGCGACGAGTGCGGTGGACATCAGCTTGACTTTGAGATTGGCGACTTTGCCTTCGCCGAGGAACAGCCGCTGGGAACCGGCGAGCTTGACGGTTTTGTTGTAGACGGTAACCGTGCAGGCGCCGGGCTCGACCGACGGGCCGCCGGCCGATGTGATGTCGATGTCGATCACGTTGCCCTCATCGCTGCCGGCAGCCGACTGGGCGGTGACGGTGAGGTCGACCGGGCCTTTGCCGTCGGGTATCGACAGCGTGGCGGG
>DATLAR010000310.1:0-9268 GCA_035527355.1 Planctomycetota bacterium | reverse complement strand
GCTGCTTGCGCTTATGGGGAAGGCAAATTCGGCGCCAAAAGGCATGTACACGTATGATACCTTGCGCCGGTATCCGCCGGTTCCCTCTGCTTCGTTGCTCCACAACCGATAGCCCAGGCCGGTGTAAAGTATCGACCGGCCTTGGTAGCTTGCCTCGGTCAGGTCTCCGCCCAACAGCCCTCGCAACTCGAAGATGGAATCTTTGGTGTCCGTCTCGACAGGAGTGCCGTCCTGGTATTGGCCGTCGTACTTCAGATCTCCGCCATGATATGCCATGCCCACGTTCCAGAAGACCGGTTTGTAGCGGTAGACGCCTGCAACCAGCCCCGGCATCGAGCCTTTTATGGACATCAGTTCTTCGCCGTCGTCGGTTTCTTCGTAGCTGAAATTGGTAAATTCCAGCCCAATGTGAAAATGAGCTCTGTTTTTCTCCCGTGCGGCTGACATTGCAGCCGCGGCTTCTTCATCCATATCCTGTTCAATTTCAGCTTCGGCGGCTGTTGCGGTAAGATTCCAGCCGGCAAGAAAAAGCAGCACCACGCCAAGAAGCCTCATCCTTACGCCTATCGTACCAAGAAGCCTTTTCCTCATCACGATCTCCTTTGCAGATACAAGGCTAAGTCCGCCAATCCGTGTCCAATACGAACACGGAAAAATTGGCGGCAATCACTTTGTTTTCGTGTTCAGCGTTGCGTGCATATGCCTGCGTGCCAATATCCGCTCTTTGCGATATTGTAGTGTGGTGGAGCTGGAAAATCAAGAGCGGAGTTGAGGAAGAAGGACGTCTGCCGCGGCGGCCGGCCCTCGCCGCGTTTGCCGGACGGTGCTACGCGATTTGTTGGAGCCAAACGCTGAATGAGTAGAGGCTTGCGTAAAGCCGCAGGTGGCAAGGACATGAGATGAGGAAAGGCGTGTGCTGAGGGCGAGGATCAACAAGATGCGTAGCGGCGGCGGGACACGTGCGGCGGGCGAAAACGGTTACCAGCAGGCAAAACGTGTATTTTTGGCGTTGGCGGCACGGATTTTGCTTTACAACCATATCAAGCAGGTACACAAAGCGGGGAGCAGACACAACCGACCGCGCCTACGGCCCGCGAGGGCTCGCGGCAGTCGGAGGAGATCGCTATGAGTGAAGCTTATCTTGATTGCGCTGTTGAGGTGAAGCCGGTAGAGACGACCGAGGCGGATGATGTGAATCTGCGCCGCGACGAACGGGTCGACGTGGACGGCGTGATGACGGCGGTGCGGCAGGCAGGCTTTTGCAGGCCGGACCCTCCGAGGATACTGAAGGTGCTCGACGTGAGCGCGGGCGGCGTGAGCTTTGAATCGCCACGCCCGATGCCCACCGGCCAAAAAGTGGAGATGTCGATCGACACGCCCACGAGGTACGGGATCAAGGCGATAGGCCGCGTGAAGTATTGCATCAGGTGGGCGTCGAATTTCCGGATCGGCGTGGAATTTGTGGACATATCGCCGACGGATCAGAGATCACTTACGCAGTTGTATTTCTAGTTAACTATGCTGAACAATCACCGATACTGAAAATGAAGGTCCGGGCCCGATGCCGAGCGATCGCGCGGGCCCGGCTCCTTTTCAAGTGGGCTATTCCTTCATCGCCGGTGCAAAACGCTTGAGGATCTCGACGACCTCCTCGTCGGTCGTTTGGCTGAAATCCTCATAGAACCTCCCAACCGCGCCGAAGAATGCCGGCGTCGACAGGCAGACCAAATAGTCGACCTCCTCCGACAGTTCGTCGATGGTTTCTCTAGGGCCAACCGGCAAAGCCACCAGCACCTTGCCGGCGCCGGCAAGCTTCACTCCGCGGATCGACGAGAACATTGTAGCGCCGGTGGCCACGCCGTCGTCGGTGAGAAACACGGTGCGGCCTTTGATGTCGGAGCGGGGCTTGCCCGCGCGATAAAGCTCGGCGCGGCGTTCGGCCTCGGCGCGCTGCCTGTCGGTTTCGTGGCTGATGTAATCGGCGCTCACGCCCAGCCCCGCGATGATCTCGCCGTTCAGATACGGCTTCTCGGCGCCCTCCATAATCGAGCCGATGGCCAGCTCGGGATTGTGCGGCGCGCCGAGCTTTCGCACGATGATCACGTCGAGATCGCAGCGCAGTTTGGCGGCGATTTCGGCGCCCACCACTACGCCCCCGCGCGGTATGGCCATCACCACACAGCCCGGTTCGGCCAGGTCTGCAAGCTGCTCGGCCAGCAGCCGCCCAGCTTCAACGCGATTGCGGAAGACCATTGTCTGCTCGGTAATTATTCTTGTGATCATTCACCCCTCCTTCACGACAGATTCCCCTCCCAGGAATGTTATCGGAAGGCGAGCGGCGCGGATGATGAAATCCACAGCCGAGGGCGCCCGTGAGGGACACGGCCCGTGAGGGACACGGGGGGCTGTGCTACACAGACTCACAGCCGAGGGCGCCCGACACAGCCGAGGGCGCCCGACACAGCCGAGGGCGGCTGTGCTACACAGACTCACAGCCGGGGGCGCCCGTGCGGACACGGGGCTGTGCTACATGACCGTTGCGGGCCTGCTTGTAGAGCAGCCCATACTCGAGGCTGTCGACGAGCGCCTGCCAGCTTGCCTCGATGATGTTTTCAGACACACCCACCGTGCCCCAGAGAGATTCGTTGTCGGTGGATTCGATGAGCACGCGCACCTTGCTGGCGGCGCTTGCGTTTTCGTCGAGCACGCGCACTTTATAGTCGGTGAGATGAATGTTTCTAATCTCCGGGTAAAACTCAACGAGGCCCTTGCGCAGGGCGGCGTCTAGCGCGTCGACGGGGCCGTCGCCCTCGGCGGCGGTGTGCACCTGCTTGTCGCCCATTGCTATGCGGATGGTTGCCTCCGACTTCAGCGTGCCGTCGGGCATTTTATCGACGATGATCCTGAATCCGACGCGGTGGAAGAGCTCCTGGTGTTTCTTGAATGCCTTCATCATCAGCAGGTGGAAAGAGCCTTCGGCTCCCTCGAAGAGGTAGCCCTGCAGCTCGCGCTCGCGGAGGATGTGGAACAGCTCCTGGATTTCGGGCGAGTCCTTGTCTACATTCGGATCGTACTCGCGTGCCTTGTCGAGCAGCATGCTTCGGCCGGCCAGCTCCGACAGCAGCAGGCGCCGGCGGTTTCCGACGGACGCGGGATCGACGTGCTCGTAGGTGCGGGGGTCTTTGCCAACGGCATCGATGTGCATGCCGCCTTTGTGTGCGAAGGCGGAATTGCCGACGTATGGCTGGCGCTCATCGTGCGCCTGGTTTGCGATCTCGGCCACGTAAAGCGACATCTCGCTGAGCTTTTGCAGGCGGCCGGGCGGCAGGCAATGCTTGTGCATCTTCAGCTCGATGGTGGGAATGATGGTGCAGAGGTTGGCGTTGCCGCAGCGCTCGCCGTAGCCGTTGATTGTGCCCTGCACCTGGCATGCGCCCAGTTGCACGGCGGCCAGCGAGATGCCGGTGCCGAGGCCGCCGTCGTTGTGGGCGTGTATGCCCAACGGCAGGGTGAGCTTTTCGCGCACTTTGCGGAATATGTCTTCCACTTCCCAGATGAGCGCCCCGCCGTTGGTGTCGCACGGCACCAGCCAGTCGGCCCCGCCGCGCTGTGCGGCCAGCAGCGTGGAAAGCGCGTATTCGGGGTTGCTCTTGTAGCCGTCGAAGAAATGCTCGGCGTCGTAGATGACCTCCGCGCCCGAGGCTTTGAGGAAGGCCACCGATTCCTCGATCATGTCGAGGTTGTTCTTCAGCGAGGTCTTCAGCACTTCCTTCACGTGCAGGTCCCATGTTTTGCCGAAGATGGTGATAGCCTGCACGCCGCACTGCGTGAGTGCAACGAGGTTGGGGTCTTCTTTGGCTTTCACCTTTGCGCGGCGCGTGCTGCCGAAGGCAACGAGTTTGGAATGCCTGAACGTCTCGCGCCGGGCGAGATCGAAGAACTCGCGGTCCTTTGGGTTCGAGCCGGGAAAGCCCCCCTCGATGTAGTCGATGCCCACCTCGTCCAGCCGCCTCGCGATAAGGAGCTTGTCTTTCACGGAAAGAGATATGCCCTCGCCCTGTGCGCCGTCTCTCAGTGTAGCGTCGTAAATCTTCACCCGGTCCATCGCTGTTACCTCGTAGAACAAAGCGAAAACGAAAAAGCCGCGGATGGAAGGCCTCCGCGGCGTCAGAAACAGGATCAGCCGCAGACGCCCCTCACGCCCGCGGCCGCCAAGAACTCCGGGACTACGTCAGCGGCCCGCGGGCGCCATAATGGCAATCTCCGCAATCACTGCAATCTGGCGTATGGCGATTGTCCGCTTGTCAGTCATTGGTTTCTCCGTTTGATGACTCTATACAATTATGCGCCAAAACCGCCGCAATGTCAAGTGCTATTTTCTTTTGATGCTGCCGGCGGTTCGGGTAGAATGAAACGGCTGAATTGTTTGGAATGCAAATCTTCGGCAGGAGCAATGCAGATATGAACGAACAGCGCGATGCGCCGCGGGCGAATCCGCAGGACGATTGGCGTGTGAACGCCGAGCGTTTCACGGGCTTTGCAGGCTGCTACGACTCATTCCGCCAGCATCCGCCGGCCGTGCTGCCCGAGCTGCTGCTGCAGCTTGCAGGCGTGGCACGCGCGAAGCTGGTGGCCGACCTGGGCTGCGGCACCGGCATCTCGACGCGCGTGTGGGCGCCGCACGCGGAGCAAGTGGTGGGCATTGATCCGTCGGACGACATGCTGGGCTATGCCGCCGCAATCGAGAGCAGCCCGAACATCTCGTATCGCAAGGGCCTGTCGCATGCTACCGGGCTTCCCGACGCCTGCGCCGACGTTATCACCTGCTCGCAGTCGCTGCACTGGATGGACCCCGCGGGCACGTTTGCCGAGGCGGCTCGCGTGCTGCGGCCGGGGGGCGTGTTTGCCGGCTACGACTGCAACTGGCCGCCGGCCATAGGCTGCTGGCAGATCGACCCGGCATACCGCAGGCTGATGGACTACGCCGGCAAACTGGCCGTGCGCCACGGCCTCACACGCGGGCTGAAGCAATGGCGCAAGGAGGAGCACATCGCAAGGATGCGCAACAGCGGCCGCTTTCGATACGTAACCGAAGTGCTGCTGCACAGCGTGGAATCGGGCAATGCCGAGCGAATCGTGGGCCTCGTGCTCAGCCAGGGCATAGTCGCAGGGCTGCTGAAGCTTGGCCTCACGCAGGCCGAGATCGGGGTCGACGATTTCAGGGCATTCGCCCAGCGCGAGATGGGCAGCGACACCAGGCCGTGGTTCTTCTCGTACCGCGTGCGCGTGGGCATCGTTTAGACTTGCCGCTGCAAAAAAAGATCGAAAACACTTGAAATCACAGCACGACATCCATAGAATATGGTTCTCCGCGAACTTGTGTTTTTCTTCTGTCGTGGATTCCCCAAAGAATAACGTTGCGATACACGCATCGCGACTTTCTTTTTTGTTTCCGTAGGCCCAATTAGGAAAGGTGATCGAGAATGACGAATGCGAATCAGCCAAGGAAAACGATTGATTCACTGATGACGGAGACCAGGTCATTTCCGCCGCCGGCGGAACTGGCCAAAGGTGCTCACATCAAATCGTTCAATCAATACATGGAAATGTACAAGCAATCGATCGATAACCCCGACGCGTTCTGGCTCGAACAGGCAAACACGCTGGACTGGGTGAAGAAGCCGACGGTTGCCCGGAAGTACGAATGGAACACGAAATCGAGAACGATAAAGCACACGTGGTTCGACGACGGCCAGCTCAACGTTTCATACAATTGCCTGGACCGCCACCTGAAGACTGATCGCCGCGACAAGACGGCCATTCTGTGGCAGGGCGAGCCTGAAAACGACGTGGTGAAGCTGACCTACGCCGAGCTGCACCGCGAGGTCTGCAAGTTTGCCAATGTGCTGAAAAGCTTCGGCATCAAGAAGGGCGACCGCGTGGCCATCTACATGCCGATGGTGCCCGAGCTGGCTGTCGTAATGCTATCGTGCACGCGAATCGGCGCGATCCATTCGATCGTGTTCGGCGGATTCAGCGCCGAGGCCCTCCGCGACCGCATCAACGACTCTTCTTGCAAGATGCTGATTACGGCAAACACGTCGCTGCGCGCCGGAAAGCACATCCCGCTGAAGGTGATCGCAGACGAGGCACTCAAGAAAACCCCCTCGATCGAGCACGTGGTAGTGGTGAAGCGTTGCGATGAGCCCTGCAACATGACCGCCGGCCGCGACGTGTGGTACACCGACGCAATGGCCAAGGCCGATGCAAACTGCCCGCCCGAGCCGATGAACGCCGAAGACATGCTCTTCATCCTCTACACCTCCGGATCCACCGGAAAGCCCAAGGGCGTCGTTCACACCACCGGCGGATATCTGCTGCACACCTCGCTCTCGCACAAAACGATCTTCGACATCCACGAAAACGACATCTACTGGTGCACGGCCGACATCGGCTGGGTAACCGGCCACAGCTACATCGTGTATGGCCCGCTGTGCAACGGCGGCACCAGCCTCATGTTTGAGGGCGTGCCCTCGTATCCCGACTCGGGCCGCTTCTGGCAGGTGGTCGAGAAGTTCAAGGTATCGGTATTCTACACCGCCCCCACCGCGATCAGGTCGCTGATCCGCATGGGCGAGGAATTCCCCAACAAGTACGACCTCAGCTCGCTGCGCGTACTGGGTTCGGTGGGCGAGCCGATCAACCCCGAAGCCTGGATGTGGTATTACGAGCACATCGGCAAGAAGCGCTGCCCGATCGTCGACACCTGGTGGCAGACGGAAACCGGCGGCATCCTCATCACGCCGCTGCCCGGCGCGCACACGCTGAAGCCCGGCAGCGCCAATCGGCCGTTCTTCGGCGTTGAGCCTGTGGTGCTAAACGACGAAGGCCACCAGTGCGGCGTGAACGAAGGCGGCAAGCTTTGCATCAAGAAGCCGTGGCCCGGCATGATGCGCACGATGTGGGGCGACCACGAGCGCTTCGTCGACACGTATTTCACGATGTATCAGAACCTCTACTTCACCGGCGACGGCTGCCGCGTCGACCCCGACGGCGATTATTGGCTGATGGGCCGCATCGACGACGTGGTGAACGTATCGGGCCACCGCATCGGCACGGCCGAAGTGGAGAGCGCACTTGTGAGCCACGAAAAGGTCTCGGAAGCCGCCGTAGCCCCGATGCCGCACGAGATCAAGGGCCAGGGCCTATACGCGTTTGTAACGCTGAAAGACGGCATCACGGGCACCGACGACCTGAAGAAGGAGCTGGCGCTGCACATCCGCAAGGAAATCGGCCCCATCGCGGTGCCCGACGTCATTCAGTTTGCCGCGGCCCTTCCGAAGACGCGTTCGGGCAAGATCATGCGCCGCATATTGCGCAAGATCGCCGAGGGCCATGTAGACCAGCTTGGCGACATCTCCACCCTCGCCGACCCGCACGTCGTCGAGATTCTCGTCCAGGGCCGCCAAAGCAAGTAGGCCCCCGGCGCGACAGCATCCATCGGGCCGGGCGTTCCGTGTGAGCGCCCGGCCTTCATCAATTCAGGCTCTCTGATTCCATTCAAAGCTTCCCTGTTACTCCAGAAAGGATATACATGTCCGCACAGAAGGTGAAGAACCGTTGGCTGATTGTGATAGGCGCGCTGCTCGTGCAGCTTTGCCTTGGCGCGATCTATGCGTGGGGCACGTTCGGAAAAGACTTGCAGAATTCCGAAGGAGAGGTGGCCCTGGCGCTCTCCCCTGCCCTTCTCGGGCACAACGACGCAACCACCCCCGATGCAACCAAGGGCGCATTGGCTCCCTTGGTGGACGACCTAAAGCAGGCCAGGACAGACCTGAAGAAGGCCACTACGGCAAACGATTCCTCGGCCGTGGCCGGCGTGCAGGCAAAACTGGCCGAAACACAAGCCAAGATCAAGCAGTTGATCGATTCCGCGTATCAGCGCGTACGCTTCGACAGGCAGGTCTTCATTTTCTCAGAGACGCAAACTCAGGCGGTCTACTCGGTGGGCCTGGCGGCCTTTGCCGTAGTGATGATCATGGCCGGCCGCTGGCAAGACAAGGCGGGCCCCAGGAAGGTGGCGATGATCGGCGGCATAGTGCTGGGGCTGGGCTACATTCTGGGCGGCCTCGTGGCGGGCACATCCTTCATGGGCGTCCTGGTCTTTGTGGGGTTGATGGGCGGGGCCGGCATCGGCCTTGGCTACGTGTGCCCGATCGCCGCGTGCGTGAAATGGTTCCCCGACATGAAAGGCTTCGTCACCGGGCTTGCCGTGGCAGGTTTCGGCGCGGGCGCCTTCATCTTTGTGAAGCTGGGCTACGCGTGGCTGCACTTGGTGGAGAAGCACGGCATCAACACCACGTTCCTCATGTTCGGCGTCATCTTTGCAGTCGTTGTCACGCTAGGCGGCTCGCTGCTTTCGAATCCCCCGGCTGGCTGGAAGCCGAGCAACTGGAGCCCGACGGCTGCGGCCGCGAAGAAATCGGCGGTGGCCGATCTCGGGCAGGGCGAGATCGTGAAGACACCGCAATTCTGGATGATCTGGCTCACGTTCACCTTCAGCGCCGGCTGCGGCCTGATGGTGCTGGGCTGCGTGAAGGCTTTTGGAGGCAAAGAGCCCGCGGGCGTAGTGGCCGGCGAGACGGCTCTGGCCGTGATGGCCCTGTTCAACGGGCTCGGCAGGATCATCTGGGGCACGGTTTCGCAGAAGATCGGCGCCAGGCTCTCGGTTATCTGCATGACGCTCCTGCAAGCCGCGATGATGTTCTACTTCTTCCGCATGGGCTCGACGGAGCTTGCACTGGTCGTGGCGGCCTGCTGGGTGGGCTTCAACTTCGGCGGCAACTTCGCTCTCTTCCCGCTGCTCACCGTTGAGAACTTCGGCTCGAAAAACGTGGGCGCCAACTACGGAGCCGTGTTCACGGCATACGGCGTGGGCGGCATTATCGGCCCCATCCTCGCCGGACAGGTGAAGGACAGGATGGGCACGTTTACACCGGCGTTCCTCGCGGCCGGCGCGGCATGCGTTCTGGCCGCGATCATCATGATGGCCCTCAAGCCGGTGAAGGCGGAAACGCCCGCTGCTGCCCCGGCGGCTGCACGGTAGCGATAGGCGCGCAGCCGCGCCTTAACCTTGCTTTTCCGCCCGTTTCATGTTAACATGCGGGAGGAGTCGATTTCTTCGGCTCCTCCCGCTTTTTTTGCTGCCGCAGCCGCCCGAGGACCGCAAGAACGTGAAGAAGCTTTTCATCGCCGCCACCGGCCAGAA
>DATLAR010000309.1:0-6141 GCA_035527355.1 Planctomycetota bacterium | reverse complement strand
CAGACTTCTCTATGATCGTTATCGAAATCCTCTTCTGGTTCTCAGTCCTGTTCGTTTTATACACCTTCATCGGCTATCCGATCCTGTTGTTTGTGCTGGCATCGGCGCGGCAGACCATCAGCGACCTGCGCTTCATCGTGAAACGCAGCGAGCGGCGCACAACGGTGAGGTTGGGCGAATGGCCGGCGGTGAGCCTGGTGGTGGCGGCGTACAACGAGGCAGCGTCGATCGCCGCGAAGGTGGAGAATTCGCTCGCGATCGATTATCCGCCGGACAAGTTCGAGATAATAATCGCGTCGGACGGCTCCACCGATGCCACTAACGACATTGTGCGCTCGTACAGCGATCCCCGCCTGCGGCTGATGGCGTACGAGCAGCGGGGCGGCAAGATTTCGGTGATCAATCGCACGGTGCCTGCGGCCACGCATGACATCGTGATCCTATCCGACGCCACCACGGTATACGACACGCAGGCTGTGAAGAACGCGGCGAAGCATTTTGTGGACCCGAAGGTGGGCGTGGTGGTGGGGGAGGTTACGCTGCAGAGTTCGAGCCAGGACTACAAGGGCGAGAGCCACTATTGGCGTTACGAGATGATGCTGAAGTTCATGGAAAACCGCCTGGGGGTGGTTGTCGGGGCGAGCGGCGCGCTGTGTGCGATCCGCAGGGAGCTGTTTGAGCCGGTGCCCGATTCGACGATCGTGGACGATTTCGTGATCCCGCTGAAGATCGCGGAGAAGGGCTACCGGCAGGTGTATTGCCCGGAGGCGAGCGTGATAGAGACGACGGCGGCCGACGTGCAGTCGGAGTATAAGCGTCGCAAGCGGATCGCGGCGGGGAATTTTCAGTCGATCCTGCTGCTGTGGCGGCTGCTGAATCCGCTTCGGGGCTACATCGCTCTAACGTTTATTTCGCACAAGATCATGAGGTGGACGGCTCCATTTTTCATGGCGAGTGCGCTGGCGGCAAACGTGGTGATTGCGGCGGCGGGCGGCCGGCGGGTGTATCTGGTGCTGCTGGGGTTGCAGTGTGCGTTTTACGTGAGCGCGGCGGCGGGCATCGTGGTGAAGAAACCGGCCGCGGTGCGCAAGCTGCTGGCCATACCGTATTATTTCGTGTCGATGAACATCGCCATGATGCAGGGTTTTTTCAATTTCGTGCGCGGCCGCCAGAAGGTGACGTGGGACAAGGCGCGGCGGACGGAATGAGAGCGTAACTGAAGACAAGGCAAACCACGGAGGACACGGAGGGCACGGAGAAGACACGGAGAGAAGAGGAAGATGAATTGAGCATCGAATATCGAACGGAAGCTGAGAGAGGAGGCGCGCAAAGGGTGCAAGGTTCAGAGAAGAAGAGAACGGCGCAAACATCGAACATCGAACATCGAACATCGAACATCGAACGGAAGATTGGTCTGAGAGAAGAGAATGGCGCGAGCATCACCCTTGTGCCGGATTAGCGTGGATTGTGAGGGCGGCAGGAGGCAGAATGGAGGTGCAGGAATGACGAAGCGCTGCGGTTGTGAGGCGGGTGAAATGCGAAAGGGAATCTGCACTGATGCCCGGGCCAGAGCCTGATGGCGCAAGGCTCAATGCCTGAACGCGCAAGGCTCAATGCCTGATGGTCCAAAGCTCAAAGCCTGATGGCCGAAGATTGCCGGCCCAAGGCCCAAGTACGGGACGTTGAATGAACATTACAGCAAGAGATCGCGTGAATTATGCCATAATCGCCGGCCTTATGGCGGCGATGTTCTGGAAGGCCTCGTTGATAATGTGGCAGAAGTGGTTCGAGGCCGATTCGTATTATTCGCACGGCATCCTCATTCCGTTTGTGAGCCTGTACCTGATCTGGAAGATGCGCGGCGACTTGGCGAAGATACCGGCGAAGACGTCGCGGGGGGGGCTGGCGCTGCTGGTGCTGGGCCTGTTCATCCGGGTGTTCGGCGCGTATACGCGCGTGAATTACATCACCGGTCTTTCGCTGGTGGTGATAGTGGCGGGGCTGGTCCTTTTTCTACTCGGAAGGAAAATAACGGTCAAGCTGCTGTTTCCGCTGCTGTTTCTCATCTGGATGGTGCCGCTGCCCGACGTGGTGATTCACAGGCTTGCGTTTCAGTTGAAGGTGATCGCGGGGGATCTGGCCACAAGCGTGATGCCATACGTGGGGCTGGTGCATATCTGGCGCGAAGGCAGCGATCTTCATTTCGTGCGTGCGGGCGGGATTACCGATCACCTGCGAATCGGCGACGTGTGCAGCGGGTTGCGTTCGATGATCGCGCTGCTGGCGTTCGGTTCGGTGTTTGCGTATATCACCAGGTGCGACGGCCGGCGGCGCCTCGAGCTGTTTGCGGCGTCGATCCCTTGCTCGATCATCGCGAATATGAGCCGGATCGTGGTGATAACGATGATTGCGTGGCTTTGGGGCCGCGAGGTGGCCACGGTGCACGAGATGATCCCCAACCCGTTGGGCGGTTCGGGCTATACGTTGCACGACGCGACGGGCATCCTGATTTTCGTGGTTGCGTTTATCGGGTTCTTCAGCTATGAGAAGCTGCTGAACCGGCCGCCGTACCGCCTGCCGCGCAGGCATGGGCCGAAGGACTGGATTCTGGATGTAGAGGGGCGGTTGATGGGCTTGGCCGAGAATCAGCTATTGTGCCTGGTACGCGCGGGGCACGTGTCGGCCGAGGATCACGTGCGCCGCAAGAAAGAGCCGGCGTGGCGGAAGGTTGGCGAGCTCGAGGTGTTTGCGCAGTCGCCCCGCGGCCGGAAGCTGCAGGTGTCGGGTTCGGAGCGGCAGATCAGCTTTGAGGAGTGCGTGCGAATGGTGCGCGAGCGGAAGCTGAGCAAGAACGATTTTGTGTCGTATGCCGGGAAATCGGCGCTGATGCGTGCGGGCGGCCTGGATTTTTTGCGCGAGCATTGGCCGCTGACGCCGGGTCGGCTGGGGCTTTACGCCTTGCTTTACGCGGCCCTGCCGGTGGTGCTGTTTTTCGCGGTGTGGGCCGATCACGGCTTCCATTCACTCAGGGAGTCGGGCTTCAGCGTGTTGCTGATTACAATCGTCTCGTGGTTCTTTGTGCGTGTGGGCTTGCTGCTTTGCGGGCGGCTGCTGCGGCTGTTGCAGCCGGCCGAGAACCCGATGCCGCTGCCAGATTGAGGTGATGACCAGATGAAATCCGCAATAGTGGCTATCGCAATATTGGCCGTAACCGCCGGCGCCGTGGTCTGGCTGGAAACGGATTCGCAAGCGGGAAAGGAGAGCAACTCGTACGCGAGGAGGATTCCGCTGTCCATCGGCCGGTGGAAGGGCGAGGAGCTGCCGTCGAGCGCCGACGTGGAGCGCATCCTCGGCACGACCGATCTGCTCACGCGCAAGTATTTTAACGAGAACGACGAGCAGGTTGAATTTGCCGCGGTTTTCGCCAAGGATAACCGGCGTGCGGCTCATCCGCCGGAAATCTGCTACAAGGGCGAGGGCTATGAGATCGAGGCGCCGTCGCAGAGAACTTATATCCTGGAGTGGCCCGATTCCGGCTTCCAGCCCGGCACCGACGCCGTTGCATCGTTTGCATCGTCGGCAAGCGTGGAGCTTACGGTGCAAGACGTGGTTTTCCGGAAGGATAGCGAGCGGATACTGGTGCAGTATTGGTTCAAGACGGGCAGCTTCTGCACGAGCAACCTGCTGGTGCACGAATGGCACATGCTGAAGAACAACATACTGGGCCGGCACGCGTCGAACGCGCTGCTGCGGGTGTCGACGGTAGTGCGGCATGATCAGACGGTGGAGGAGGCCCGTGCGCTGATAGAGGATTTTTGCCGGCAGGTGTTTCCGTATACGATCGCTTCGATGCCTTGATCAGTGCAATATCGGCAACACGGCGGAGGGGAAGCGCAGGGATATGTTGCGTGAGATGGACGTTGTGTTGAAAAATCGCAACACTTTTTTAAGTGATTGTCCCGTGGTAGTTTAGCGCTGGTCGAGGTGGAATTCCGCAAGCCGACATGTCTATATTCCGCAACATGCCAATCGAAGCCTCTCTCTGGCGCCTCCCCGGCCTGCCGCGTTCCGTGCAGCATAAGTGCTTATGAGCAAATAGCTTACGCACCGAACAATAAAACACCTCTTGTATGCGTTCAAATGGCACAGCAATTGCTGTAGTTGGAGTTCGGAGTCTGTAATTGTAATTCTGAACAGCGTATGCAAACCAACTATTCGATAATGAATGCAGCTCTCGAAAGACGCAAAGATCGCCGGCTGGATTTGGATCTTCACGTTGAGTTTGTGGAGGAAACCAATAGAGGTGCGGCCCTGCCACTCAATGGAAGAACCCGAAATGTCAGCGCCGGCGGCCTGTTCCTCGAAACCAGTAATGCGCTGCCTGAAGGTGCGCTCCTGGTGCTGGATGTAGCGATTCCGAAGAGATGCGGGGCCGCGGCCGAGGCGCTCGCACTGCATTGCGAGGGACAGGTTCTGCGCGTAATGAAGCTTTCAACGGACGCAAACGTGGAAGAACGCTTCGGCGTAGCTGTGAGATTTATGAACAGACCGAACATTGAGTCGCAGTTCCTGACCCATTTGCTTTGGGAGCAGGATTGATCGGTCTCGACGTTCCGGTGGGCCTTTCATCCGGGTAAGCCGTAAAAGATGTCATGCAGCAGTAAAACAGGGCGTAGTTCACTGAACTGGGCGGCTGTGACGGTGATAACGCAGCGCGGCAGGCGGCCAGTAAGAGCTTTAACATTCAAAGGCCGGCATCGCTTTACACAGCGTGCCAGCCTTTTCTCTTGGGCAAGAGGCAGAACGAGCGCATGCGTAGCAGCTTTTGCAGGGGCTGCTGATTTTGCGCATGCTGGGACGCAGAGGCACGTGCTACGGGCACGGCTACGGGGCAGGCAATGCCCGGAGGACGCGCCAAAGCAGGCAGAAAAGGGGGTCAAGTATGCTTACAGGTGTCGTAAAGTGGTTCAATGACAAGAAGGGATATGGGTTTATTGCCTGTGATGGAATGGAGGATGATGTGTTTGTGCACTACTCGGCCATCAACCAGGAAGGGTTCAAGACGCTGATGCAGGGGCAGAGAGTGCAGTTTGAGATGGGACAGAACCCGAAGGGCGCCCGGGCAGCAAATGTGAGCGTGGTGGTCTAGAGAGAAAATGAGACGCACTTGAGCTGCCATGCAGTTGGCAGCCCCGCGTCTCCGAAAGAAAAATGGGCCGCAGGCATCGGCGTCTGCGGCCCGTGCGTTTGCTGATGATGGCTGGCTGATAGGGGGGAATCAGTCTTCGATAATCATCTCTTCCGCCTCGCCGCCCTCTTCATCAGGCATGTCAACTGTTTCCTTTACCGAAAGCAGTTCGATTTCGAAAACGAGCGTAGCGTTGGGGCCGCCGGGTCCGGGCTGTTCGCCATAGGCCAGCTCGCCGGGAATGAAGAGCTCCCAACTGTCGCCTTCCTTCATCATCTGGAGGGCTTCGGTCCAGCCTTTGACTACGCGATCCGCGCGGATGGTTATGGGCTGGCCGTGCTTGATAGAGCTATCGAACTCGGTGCCGTCGATGAGCGTGCCGCGATAGTTTGCAACTACCGTGTCGGTGGCCTTGGGGCTCTTGCCTTTGCCCGATTTTACGACCCTGTACTGCAGGCCGCTCTCCGTTATTTTCACGCCTTCCTTCTTGGCGTTTGCGGCGAGAAATGCTTTGCCGGCTTTTGCGTTTTTCTCGGGCAGGCTCTTCTGCCATTCGCTCATTATTACAGGGATTTCCTCTTCGGCTACGAGGGGCTTTTTGGAGGCTACGTCTTCGATGCCCTTCAGCAGCAGTGCGTTGTCGATCGAGATACCTTGCATCTTGAACGTTTTGCCGAGGCTCATGCCGATGCAGTAGCTGATCTTTTCGTCTTCGTTCTTGAAAGCGGCATCGGTCTTGCCGGCTGCCTTCCCCTCGGACTTTGGCTTTGCTTCCTTGGCAGGTTCGGCTTCCTTGGCAGGTTCGGCTTGCTTGGCCTCGCCGGCAAGGGCCGGACTGGCGAGCATCAGAGCGAGTGCAGCGAACGTGCCGAGAATTCCAGACGAAGTCTTCATATTCCTCTCTTTTCTCATGCAAAGGTGTGGCGGCTAGACCCGGCAGCACCGCGGCCACG
>DATLAR010000308.1:0-2733 GCA_035527355.1 Planctomycetota bacterium | reverse complement strand
CGGTTGCGTGATGCTCGGCGGCATCGTGGTGAACAACGCCATAATCCTGGTCGACCACACGAACCTGCTGCGCCGGCGCGACGGCATGCCCACGCAAGCCGCGATCATGGAAGCCGGGCGCCGCCGCCTGCGGCCTATCCTTATGACCGCTCTCACCACCATGCTCGGACTTTTGCCGCTTGCAATTGGCCTTGGCGAAGGCGGCGAAGCTCAGGCGCCCCTGGCCCGCGTGGTTATCGGCGGCCTTATCAGCTCCACCATCATCACCCTCGTGATCATCCCCGTGATCTACTCGTTCTTCGAAGGCGGCCTTCGCCGCAAGGCCGAAGCGCCTGAGACTGCCGCCGAAGGAGGATCGTGAATGTCATTTTTCAGCCGAAAGCAATTACTGCCGTTTCTGGCGTTGCTGCTCGCGCCGCTAGCTATTTCATGCTCGCGGGCCCGCACCGAGCCGCTTCGGGCGCTCGCACCGCGCGAGAGCGTGCAGAGCCCGCCTGCAACCGACGCCGCCAAGGCGCCCGAGCCGACCGGCCCGCTGCAAGTAGGCGTGCACGATGCCATTCTTCTCGCGCTCGAAAACAACCACGGGCTCGTGGTTGAGCGGTTCAGCCCCGCCATTAGCCGCACGTTCATCGACCAGGAGAAGGCGGTGTTTGATCCTGTCGTTGCCGGGCAGGTAAGCGGCGGGCAAACGCGGGCAGAGCGCGCCACGACCAGCGGAATGGACTCGAGCACATCCAGCACCGCCAGCGGCAGCATCTCGCTCGAAAAAGCCACCCCGGCCGGCACGCGTTTCGGCGTTGAAGGCAGCCGCACCTTCAGCGATTCCTCCCTCTACGGCGATCAATTCCTCACGTCGCGCATTGGGCTGAGCCTCTCCCAAGCCCTGCTGAAGGGGGCCGGCAGCCGCTCCAATCTCGCCAGAGTCGAGCAGGCTCGCATCGATGCCATCAGCTCCGAATACGAGCTGCGCGGCTTCACCGAAGACCTCGTTGCCCGCGTCGAAGAAACCTACTGGGACTACGCCCTCGCCAAACGCCAGATCGAGATTTTCGACGAATCGCTGAAGCTCGCCGAAAAGCAGCTTGATGAAACGCAGGACCGCATCAACATCGGCCAACTGGCCGAAACCGAGCTGGCCGCGGCACAGGCCGAAGTGGCCCTGCGGCAGGAGGCGCTCATCAACGCACGCAGCAGCCTCGCCACCATTCGCTTGCGCCTGCTCCGGCTGCTCAACCCGCCCGGACCCGACCTCTGGGAGCGCGAGGTGGTCGTTGAAACCCAGCCGGCCGTGCCCGATGCCGCCCTTGAAGATGCTGCCGCACACGTCGACGTGGCCCTCCAGATGCGCCCCGACCTCAACCAGGCCAGGCTCTCCGTGCAACGCGGCGACCTCGAACTCATTCGAACCAAGAACGGTTTGCTGCCCAGGATGGACCTTTTCATTACGCTCGGCCGCACCGGCTACTCCGACTCGTTTGGCGGGTGGGCGTTCGGGGGCGACAGCCACGGCTACGACGCGATGGCCGGGCTGCGGCTCGAGTTTCCGGTTGGCAACCGCGCCGCCAGGGCGGCCTACGATCGCGCCGGCCTCTCGCGCGACCGCGCCACCGAAGCCGTGAGGAACCTCGAACAACTCGTGCAGGTAGACGTTCGCGCCGCCCACATCGAGGTGAACCGCGCGAAGGAGCAGGTGGCCGCCACCGCCGCCACACGTGCATACCAGGAAGAGAAGCTGCGAGCCGAAACCGAAAAATTCAAGGTCGGCAAGTCCACCTCGCTCTTCGTAGCGCAGGCCCAGCGCGACCTCGTAGCCGCGCAGATCGCCGAAATCCAGGCCGTAGTCAGCTACCTCAAATCATTCATTCAGCTCTACCGGCTCGAAGGCTCGCTGCTCGACCGCCGCGGCATCGCCGCACCCGGCCGCGAGCCGGTCGACTGGCCATGAAAAAGTCCAAGGTCTGACTTTGGACCTTGGACTTTGGACCTTGGACTTTGGACCTTGGACTTTGAACGCGCCTACAGCGCCTTTACCGCCCGCAGCCACGACTGTGCGATCAGCGCGTGCCCCGCGGGCGAGGGATGCACGCCGTCGCCCGCCCAGAACGCGGGCTCGCGTTGCGCCGACGCCGCCGAAAATATGCCGTCCAGCGGCACGTAGATCGCCTCAAACTCCCTCGCCAGCCGGCGGGCCGCGTCGATCTTTGGATCAAGGTCCAGCCGCCAGCCGCGGCGGTCGTCCGGCACCGGCAGCACAAACGGCTCGCACACCACGATCCGCGCATCCAGGTGCGTTGTGATCTGCTTCAGTATGTTTCGATACGCCGCTTCGTAATCCTCCGACGACGTCGGATCGTTGCTGTCGTAGCGGCGCCACGTATCGTTGATCCCGATGAATATCGACACCCACGAAGGCTTCAGGTCCAGGCAATCTTCCTTCCAGCGAGCCTTCAGGTCCTTCACGCGGTTGCCGCTTATTCCGCGATTCAAAAACCTCACGTTCTTCTCCGGATGCATCGCCGAAAACCACGACGCGATCATCATCGCGTATCCGCCGCCCAGTTGCGAATCGTCGTCGCGGCTCCGGCCCGCATCCGTGATGCTGTCGCCCTGGAACAATACTACCGCCTTTTCTTCGATGATAGACATTCTGTTGCTTTCCTGTATGGAGGTGGAAGGCCTTACAGCTCGCATCCATCCAGCAGATGGCCGAGCTTTTCCTTTTTGGTTTTC
>DATLAR010000307.1:0-18727 GCA_035527355.1 Planctomycetota bacterium | reverse complement strand
CGGCGAAGGGACGGCGATTCAGGCGAGGTAGATCGAGGCAAACCTTTTCGAATATGAGGTGGTATGCTTGCGTGCGAGCGCTACAGCAATTGCGGGGTGATACATCCGCGATCGCGGTTGGCGGCGTCTGCGTCTTTGCTCGAGAAGGGCGCGTGGCCTTTCCTACGGCTTCGGCAGTTCGTAGAATCCATGCCCGATGTGCCGCAGCTTGCCTTGGCGAGCCAGCTCCTGCCAGACGGCTTCGGGCCACTCGTTGGGCGGAATGATGCCGGCGGTGGGCGAGTCTGAACCTTTCGACAGCGGACTGTGGCTGCTGATGCGCGATTCGTCGTCGAGGCGAGTGAGCGCCAGCCGCTTGCGGAATGCCCGCAATGCCCGCTTGCAGGTTTCCGGGTCGGGCACGTCGGGCTGGGGCGCCACGGGGGCGGCGGGGCTGCGAAGCTGATCGAGCAGCTCGGCCAGCCGAACGACGTCCCGCGTCCCCACAACGTGCGTCACGGCAGCGGGCGGCAGATCGGTGTGCTGCAGCAGCTTGTATGTCTGCTTCCACTCGCCTGAAGCCCTTCGGGGGTCATCGTATTTCCGGATGGCGTTCAGCAGCTCGTCGAGCTTCGCCACTGCTGCAGGGTCTATGGCCATGCTGTGGTTTCCAAAGCCTGAAGCCTATCTCCGGCTCCGCCGGTTCAGGACTGGTGAATCAGCGGCTGGGCCGCTGCGGCGTTATTCGATGAGGGTAACCGACCAGTAGGCGTCGTCGACGAAGTACCGCCAGGTTTTGTACTTGTCGGACTGCAGCTTGAGCCGGATGAGCGGGCTGCGCTTGGGCTTGTATGGCTGGCGGATGAGGCGCATACAGGCTTCGTCGGGCGTTCGGCCGCCTTTCTTCACGTTGCAGTCGGTGCAGCAGCACACGATGTTTGACCACGTGGCCTGGCCGCCACGCGATCTCGGCACTATGTGGTCGAGGCTGAGCTCGGTGGTGGAATGGCGTCGGCCGCAGTATTGGCAGCGGTTGCCGTCGCGCGCGAAGATGTTGCGCCGGTTGAATTTCACCAGCTTCCTGGGCAAACGGTCGTAGAGCAGAAGGCGGATGATCTTGGGCACACGGATGTCGAGCGAGACAGTGCGCACGTATTCGCTGCCGGCGTCTTCATCGCGGGGGAACCTGCCGCGAAGGGAGGTGAGCTCCATCCAGTTATGGATATCGTAGGAGCTCATGGTGTCGTTGTCGTCGAAGGCGATCACTTCGGCGACTTCCTTGAAGAGCAGGCAGAATGCGCGCTTGGCAGTAGTTACATGAACGGCCATGTAGTTCCTGTTCAGAACCAGTACGCTGCTTTCCAAGGCGCTGGCCGAATTCATACGCAAAGCCTTTCCAACACAGGATCGATGCCGGGTTCCGGGCCGTTCCGTGGCACCTGCTACACCATAAGTATACTATATTCCAAGTAGCAACTCAAGCATGAAACTTGTGGTTCTCCAGCCGCGTTCAGCGGACGGGTGCCTCGGCGGGCGCGGCGAAATCCGCCACCTTGGGGCGCGCCAATCGGTCGTAGTCGGCGTATTTCATCCGCACGGTTTCGCGATGGGTGCCGGATTGGAACACGATATGATCCTGCATCGCGAGCTGGCGGTCGACGAGCAGCTCGATATCGTAGAGGTTGCCGAAAGGCGGTTCGGCGCCGGTTTCGCAATCGGGGAATAGGTTTCGCATCTCGTATTCCTCGGCGAGCCGCACGTCGTCCGCGCCAAGCACCGAGGCGAGCTTGTCTATGTCTACCAGTTGCGTGGCGGGCAGCACGGCCATTACAAACCGGCGGTCCGCCTGGATGATAACCACTTTTGCCAGCATTCGGCCGGGCACGTGTTCGGCCGCGGCTACCTCTTGTGCAGTGAAGCGGGCGGGGTGCGTATGCACCTCGAATTCCACGCCGTTGTCTCGCAGATAGTTTTTGATGTCCATTGCAATTCTCCTGTAAGCGTAAAGCTCCACCATGTAAACCTGTGAAGGGAAATCCGCTGCGCCAACGAAGATCGTAGCGGATGCGGGCGGCGTGCGGGCGTGACGGGGATTGACAGTTGCGCGGAGACTGAATCGGGTGCAACGTCCGCTGCCGGCGGGGTGAATGTTTGCGAAAAATCCAGAAATTTTTGTTGAATTTGCACCCAAATACGGATAATCTTATGGGATAGGCCGGAAGTTACGGCCCGGTACGGGCGATATCTCGCCGTTGTTACAACACACCGTTTTTGTTCGACCGATGCAAAGCTCGGGAGAGAGAAGTCTATGGCACTGCTGAGAGTTACTGCTCGCAAGGGCGAATCAATCGATCAGATGATCCGCCGGTTCCGCAAGCGATGCGAGCGCGAAGGCTTGGTGCGCGAGTACAAGCGCCACCAGTATTACGAAAAGCCCAGCGAAAAATCCAGACGCGAAGACCGCAAATCGAAATCCAGGCAACGCAAGATCGAAGCCGAAAAGGTTACTCCGTCGTTCAGGCGGTAGCCGGCTCGGTTTTGCGTGCGACTGTAACCTGGACCAAACCGCGAAGAATCTCCGCCATTCGTTCAACCCTGAAAAGCGAATCGATGGCTTCAAAATGAAGGCCGCGCAGTATGTCGGCTGCTGAAGACGGTTCGAAGACCTTGACGAACGCCTTCAGCAGCAGTGCCCGCATGCCGCGCGCGTCGGCGCTGTATTCCGCTACCGCCAGCTTGCCTCCCGGCTTCAGCACCCTCGCCGCCTCGCGCAAGGCCGCCAGCCGCTGGCCGGCGTCGAGCTCGTGCAGCACCATGAACGCGATCACGCGGTCAAACGACGCTTCAGCAAATGGCAGCTCCTTCACGTCCGCGCACGCAAAAGAAGCTCGCGTTCGCGTGCGCAACGCCCGCTGTATCATTCCCTGCGAGCGGTCCACGCCCGCGGCGCGGCCCGTGTCGCCGGCGGCCATCCCGGCCATCTGGGTGAGCAGGCCCGTTGCACAGCCGAGATCCAGCACGGTTGTTCCCTCGACAACATTCGCGATTTCCAGAAAGCGCCTGCGAATGCGGCGCTCGCCTCCGAGAGGGAGCAGCAGCAGCTTCATGCCCAGATCGTAGACGGGCACCATGCGGCTCCATTTGCGGTCGGCCTCGCGCGCACGTTGCGCGTCTGCCGGCCCCCACAGCTTCCTCCGCGCGGTTCCGGCGGTGGGCATCGCATTCATCTCCCGATCATCTCCATGAATTCGTCTTCGGAAATCGTTCTAACGTTCAGCCGCCGGGCCTCGTCGAGTTTTGAGCCGGGGTTCTTACCGACAACGAGGAAGTCGGTTTCGCCGCTTATGGCGGAGAGTGCGCGCCCGCCGGCCTCCTCGACTAGTCGCTTTGCCTCATCGCGGCTGAATTTCTCGAGCGTGCCCGTGAAGACAAACTTGCGCCCGCCGAGCTTGCGGCCTCTGGCACGCAGCGGAAGAATCTCGATGCCGCGCTCGTGCAGCTTGCGCAGCACCTTCAGGTTTGCCGGCTGGCGGAAGAATGCGGCCACGGCCCTGGCGATCTCGGGCCCCACCTCGCCCACCTCGTGCAGCTCGCGCTCGCCGGCCTTCTGCAGTGCGTCTAGGTTGCCGAAGCGCGACGCCAGCACGCGGGCCATGTGCTGCCCTATGTGCGGAATGCCCAGCGCGTACAGGAAGCGGTCCAACGGCACGCGTTTGCTCTTCTTTATCGACTCGATGAGCTTTCGGGCGGACTTGTCGGCGAAGCCCGGAAGCTGCAGGAGGTCTTCCCTGGTCAGCCGGTAGATGTCTGACACGTCCTTCGCCAGGCCGCGGAAAACGAGCTGCGCGGCCGTCTGCTCGCCAAGCAGCTCGATGTTCATCGCGTCATGCGATGCGAAATGCTTCACGAGCTGGCGGAGCTGCGCGGGGCACGAGAGCCCTCCGGTGCAGACGTGAAACGGGCCTTGCTTCACTACCTGCGAGCCGCAGGCGGGGCAGTTGTCGGGCATGTTGAACTCGATCTCGCGGCCGGTGCGAGCCTTCTTGTTCACCTCGGCCACCTCGGGAATAACGTCGCCCGCGCGTGCCACGCGCACCTTGTCGTGGATGCGCACGTCGAGCTTGCGGAGGATGTCCATGTTGTGCAGGGCGGCCCGCGAAACGGTTACGCCGCCCACCTGCACGGGCTTGAGGATCGCGATGGGCGTGATCTTTCCGGTGCGGCCCACCTGCACCGCGATGTCGGCCACCTCGGTTTCGCGCTGCCGCGGCTGAAACTTGTACGCCGTTGCCCAGCGCGGGCTGTGCGAGGTGTAGCCGAGCCTGTCGTGGTATTCAAGCTCGTTCACCTTTATGACAATGCCGTCGATCTCGAACTCAAGATCGTCGCGCAACTGCGCCATCTCGTCGTGAAACTCCTCCATCTCGTCCACCGTGCGGCACACGCGATAGCGCGGGTAAACCTTCAGCCCGATATTCGGGAAGTATTTGAGCACTTCGGCCTGCGAGGCGAATGCGCGGCCGTCTACGCGGAGGATTTCGTAGAAGCAAACGTCGAGCGGACGCGACGCGGTGATGCGTGGATCGAGCTGCCGCACCGAGCCGGCGGCGGCGTTGCGCGGGTTGGCGAAGGCGGGTTTGCCTTTTTCCAGCAACTGCTTGTTAAGCGCTTCGAACCGCTTCACGGGCATCAGCACCTCGCCGCGAACGGCCAGGAAGCGGGGCGGCGGCTCACGGCCGGTTCGCAGCACCAGCGGCACAGAGCGGATGGTGGTGAGGTTGCGCGTGACGTTCTCGCCAACGTAGCCGTCGCCGCGAGTAGCGCCATATTCGAGGCGGCCGTCGCGCCAGATCACCTCCACCGAAAGGCCGTCGAACTTCGGCTCGACGACGTACGAAACACCCTTCGCGATGCTCCGGCGCACGCGGCGGTCGAAGTCTTCCACCTTGCGGCGGTCGAAGGTGGATTCGAGGCTGAGCATCGGCACCACGTGCTCGAGCTTCTCAAACTGGGCGGCCGGCTGGCCGCCCACGCGCTGCGTGGGCGAGTCGGGCGTGATGAGGTTTGGAAACTGCGACTCGAGATCGATCAGCTCCTGCACGAGCGCGTCGTATTCCTCGTCTGGAATCTCCGGGGCGTCTTTGACGTAATAGAGATAATCGTGGCGGCGGATTTCCTCGCGCAGTTGCTCGATCCGCCCGGCTGCCTGGCTCTTTGTCACTGTCGCCACGGTCATCGGTGTGCCCCCGCGGTCAGGCTGTTGATCACGTATTGCGCGTTGTTCACGGCATAACCGCCGACGTCGTTATTGAAATAAGCGTAAACGTCCAGCCCGTTTTCGAGCCAATCGGAAATCTCATTCGAGCGTTGGCGAAGCTTGGCATTGGTGTAGTTGCCGTCGTGCGATTCTCCGCCGTGGAAGCGCATGTAGATGAAATCGGCGGTGGCGACGCGCGGGCAGCCGGGGGTGCCGTCGTGAATGCAAAGCGCCACGTTTGCCGCGCGAAGCAGGTCTAGCACCTCTTCGCTGAACCAATCGGTGTGGCGAAATTCGAGCACCCAGCGCTGATCGCGTGCGCGAAGCTCGAGCAAGCCGCGGAGGCGGGCCAGGTCCGGCTTGTAGTTGGGCGGAAGCTGAAAGAGGATCGGCCCAAGTTTGTCGCCCAGCCCGGATGCGCTCGCCATGAGCCTTTCGAGCGGTTCCTCGGGTTCTTTGAGGCGCTTGATGTGCGTGATGTATCTGCTGGCCTTCACCGCAAAGATGAAGCCTTCGGGCGACCGCTCCTTCCACGCCTGGAAAGTTTGGAAGGTGGGCAGCCGGTAGAACGGATTGTTCAGCTCCACCGTGCCGAAGTGCTTGCAGTAGAAGCCGAACCAATGCGAAGTGGGCATGTCTTCCGGATAAAACACGCTTTTCCAGTGCTTGTAGCTGAACCCGGAAGTGCCGATGTATGGTGTTGCCACGCGAAGCCTCCTGCCGCTACCATTCGTCCTCGTGTGTCGGTTCGGGCACCGGCGCGGTGGGGGGTTCATAGGTCTCGCCCTCCTGTGCAGCCTTCTCGGGGTCCTCGCGTTCCACCTCCACGGCCTCTTCGGCAATCTCGGCCGGCGGCTCGTCGGGCACGTCGACGTCCGGCTCCTCGAGCGATTCCTCGAATATCCGGAGGTCGTTGACGAGGCGGTCTTCGGGGATGACGTTGAGCACGAGAATCTCGACCAGCCTGCGCTGCATCTCGCCGGGCACGTAGCCGGTGAGGTAAACGGTGTCGTTTTTCACCCGGATTTCGATGCCCTTGTCGGCCAGCTCTTCGGTGTTGTGCAGCACCTCCCGAAGGTATATCTCGAGTTCCTCGTCGGAGAATTCCGATGGATCGATCACTATGGTCTCCTTCCAAAACTCGGCGCGGTGTCCTGTACAACTAACAATCATTCAGGGCCGGAGGTATCATTGCATGGGCGATCATTTCGGCGGGTGCGGCCGCAAGCCCGGCGCGGCTTTCACTTCCTCAGCCAGCCGTTGTCGCGGTACCATTGGATGGTTGCTTTCATTCCTTCGCGGATTCCGACGGACGGGGCGAAATCGAGCTGATCGCGGGCTTTCTGAATGCTGAGCACCCAGCCGTCGGCCAGGATTTCGCGCACCTTCTCGCGGTTGAAGAGCGCGGGCTTTCGCGTGATTGCAGAGCGGCAGTCGGAGAGCGCCGCAACAATGCGGGCGACGATCATCGGGATGCCGATGATGCGAACCCTGCTCTGCAGGGCGTATTCGAGCGCGGCTGCCACGCTCAGCCACGTTACTGTTTCGGGCCCGGCTATGTTGTAAATCTGCCCGCTGGAGACAGGCGACTGTGCGGCGAGGATCAGCGCCTCAACCACGTCGTGCACGTGCGCGATGCTCAGGGGCGTGTCGGGCCGGCCGGCCATCGGCATCATCTTCCAGCACACCGCCGGCTTCACCAGCGCAAAAACATCGGTGTCGCGCGGGCCATAGATTGCAGGCGGCCGCACGATGGTGATCGGCAGGCGGCTGAAGTATCCGGCGGCTACGCGTTCGGTTTCGGCCTTGCTCTCGCCATACCAACTGATCGGCCGGGGCGGCTCGGCCTCGGTGACGGCCGGCCCGCGGCCGCTGGGCCCGGCGGCCGCCTGGCTGCTCACGATCACGATTTTCCTGGGCGGCCGCGCCAGCCGCGTGCATGCTTCGAGCAGGGCAGCGGTGCCGCCTGCGTTTACGCGGAAGTAAGTTTCGCGGTCGCGTGCCTTCACAATGCCGGCCACGTGGTAGACGTAATCGACGCTGCCAATGAGCGCGGCCAGCGACGCGGAATCGGCTATGTCGCCTTGCACCAGGCTTGCGCCGGCGTTTTCGATCCATCTGGTGTTGCTCGTTTTCCTCACGAGCGCACGCACATTGCAGCCCGAGGCGGCAAGCTTTTCGACGAGATGGCTGCCAACGAAACCGGTGCCGCCGGTAACGAAACAGGATGTTTGCGGCGTTGGCGCGGGGCCGCCGGCGTCGTTTTGCGGCATTGGGCGTGCTCCATCGGCGGCAGGCGCGGCCAAAATTTCCATCCTCGTCCGCCGTTCTTTCCTTGACAAATGAAAAAAAAACAGTAAATTATTAGGGCGCCGACAGGAAAGCTATTAACGAATTGCATTATAGCACGTGATCCTCCACGGTTTCAAGTATTGGTTCTACAGACAGGGATGCGATGGCGGACCTTTTTGACAAGTGCAGGACGTATACCGCGGCTAGAGAAGTAATGGCCGCCGGATTGTATCCTTACTTCAAACCAATCGAGCGCAATTTCGGAACGGAAGTGATCGTCAAGGGCAAACGCCTGATTATGATGGCGTCGAACAACTACCTTGGCCTCACTGTGCATCCCAAGGTGATCGAGGCTTCGATCAAGGCGGTGGAGAAATACGGCAGCGGCTGCACCGGCTCGAGGTTCCTCAACGGCACACTCGAGCTGCACGAGCAGCTCGAAGAGCGCCTGGCACAGCTCACGGGGCACGAGGCCGCGCTGGTTTTCAGCACCGGCTTCCAAACCAACCTCGGCGCCATTTCCGCCGTTGTTGGCAAACGCGACGCCGCGATCATCGACCGCGCCGACCACGCCAGCATCGTTGACGGCTGCCGGCTGTCATTCGGCACCACACTCAAGTTCAAGCACAACGACATGGCCGACCTCGAATGCGTGCTGCAGAAGGCGCAGGAGTTTGAAGGCAGGCTCATCGTCGTAGACGGCGTATTCTCGATGGAGGGCGACATCTGCCCGCTGCCCGACGTGGTAGCACTTGCAAAAAGATACGACACCCGCGTCATGGTTGACGACGCCCACTCGCTGGGCGTGCTCGGCAAAAGCGGCTCGGGCACATCCGAGCATTTCGGCCTCAAAAACGAGGTCGACATGGTAATGGGCACGTTCAGCAAGTCGTTCGCGTCGCTGGGCGGATTCGTGGCAGCCGACGAGAGCGTGATCCATTACATCAAGCACAATGCCCGCGCGATGATCTTCAGCGCCAGCATGCCGCCGGCGGCCGTGGCAGCCGTGCTCGCGTGCATCGATATCCTCAAGGCCGAGCCCGAGCGCCGCGAGCGCCTGTGGCGAAACGCCGAGCACCTCCGCAAAGGATTGCACAGCCTTGGCTTCAGCACCGGCCGAAGCGAAACGCCCATCGTGCCCGTAGTGGTGGGCGAAAACGAGGTAACATTCCGCTTCTGGAAGGGGCTGTTCGACAACGGCCTCTTCGTGAACTCCGCGGTGAGCCCCGCCGTGCCGCCCGGCCACGGCTTGCTGCGAACAAGTGTCATGGCTACGCATGAGATCAGCCAGATCGACCACGCACTCGAGATATTCGAGAAGGTGGGCAAAGAACTGGGCTTCATTTGACACGGAGCTGCGAGGTGGCCGGCACGGCGATCATCACCGAGGCAAACAGCTATCTCGCGCGACGCAACTTTCTACACCTGCCGTGGCTTATCTACAAAGGCGACACCAACTGGGTGCCGCCTTTGCTCGTTCAAGTGAAAGCCAGCCTCGACACCCGCCGCAATCCATTCTACCGGCGCTCGCGGATAAAGCTGTTCACCGCCGAAAAAGACGGCCGCACCGCCGGCCGCATCGCGGCGATCGTCAATGGCCCGCACAACGAATTCCACGGCGACAAGGCCGGCTTCTTCGGCTTCTTCGAGTGCATCGATGATCCCGCCGTCGCCGATGCACTGCTTGCCGCAGCTAAAAACTGGCTGGCGAGCCAGGGAATGAACACGCTGCGCGGCCCGGCAAACCCATCGACCAATCACGACTGCGGCCTGCTGGTCGACGGCTTTTCCATGCCGCCGCAGGTGATGATGCCCTTCAACCCGCAGTATTACCCCCGCCTGCTCGAAGCGTGCGGCTTGCGCAAGGCCAAAGACCTCTACGCATACAAGCTCACGCCCGAAACGTTTTCGCCCCAACTGCGCGGCCTCGCCGACCGCCTCGCGAAACGGGCGAGCCTCGAGGTGCGGCCGATCGACATGAAAAACTTCCGCCGCGAAGCCGATCTCATCCGCGAAATCTACAACAAGGGCTGGGAGCGCAACTGGGGCTTCGTGCCGGTCGACGACGCGGAATTCGACCACCTCGCAAAAGAGATGAAGCAGATTCTCGAGCCGTCGCTAGTGCTGATCGGATTCGCCGCCGGCCGCCCCGCCGGCTTCTCCGTTACACTGCCTAATATCAACGAGCCGCTCAAGACAATCAACGGCCGGCTGTTCCCGTTTGGGCTGTTCAAGCTGATGGCGGGCATGAAAAAAATCAAATCCGGCCGAAACCTCCTGATGGGCGTGATACCCGAATGCCGCAAGATGGGGCTAGACGTGCTGATGTACAAATGCACGGTCGACGCGTCTGCACGGCTCGGCTACACGTGGGGCGAGCTGTCGTGGATACTCGAAGATAACATCGACATGCGGCGCGTGCTCGAGAAAATGGGGGCGTCGGTTTACAAAACCTATCGCCTCTACGAATGCCCGATTCACTCGGCCTGACCGTCTAGGGCGCGATGCAGCTTCCTGTACGTGAGGAATATCAAGCCGGTTACAGCCATCCCCGCGAAAATATCCGGCACGTAATGATACCTGCAGTAAAGCGCCGAGAGCATCATTCCCAATCCCAGCGGCAGCGCAAACTTGAGGCGGCCGTCCTTGCGCTCCGCGAGGTACATCGCAATAGTCAGCCCGATCTGCGTGTGCAAGCTGGGAAAACCATCGCGCTGGCGGCCCTCCATGAAACTCACCGCACGCTCCACGTGCCTGGCGAAAAACAGGCCCTTCAGATCGCCCTTGAAGCGATGAGACAGCGCCGCTCGGGGGCCGAGCGCCGGCATTGCGAAATATAACGCAAACGCGGTATAGAAATTGAGCATCAGGAGGAATATGTAGCGGTCGAACTCCTTGGGCTTGCCGCGGGCGTAAAGCGAAGCAGCCGTCAGAACCGGCAGGAAGTAGTACGAAGCGTACGAGAGGAACAGGATTTCAGTGACGATGGGCGACTGGTATTGCTCCAGCCACAGCCGTGGCCGCCGGCCCAGCATGGCATACTCCCAGCCCAGCAGCGTCGAGTCAACGTCGTTCGGGTTCACCGCCGGCACAAGATAATACAACTCCTTGAAGAAGAACGGCATCAAGGCAGCCGGATACCAGCGGCGCACAAACGAAGCACAGCGGTTGCGCGTTCCCGGCGTAAGCGCCAGGAAAAGCGCGAGCGACCCGAGGCCGACGGAATGCAGCGTTATCAGCAGGCGTCGCGAAAGGTGCGGGGGCACCTTCCTGCACGACTCCGGCACCGCCGCCGCCGCCAGCGGCAGAGTGGCCAGCGCCCACAGCACCGTGAGCTTGTCGGTAGGCTTGCACGCCCTCCAGCAGCGCTTGAACCAGGATATCAGCAACGTCTTCCCCTGTTACGTCCGGTATTCAGGCTCTGTTTGCGGCGCGTAAACACAGCGGTTCTAACACTTGAATCAGAGCCGCTTTTCGCCTATAATCTGGGCTGTACTTATAAACACAGGGGCGGAGCGAAATGAAGCAGGAAAACCTCAAGCTCGGATTTATCGGCGCGGGCAACATGGCCACTGCCATCGCGAAGGGCGTGCTGGCCGTTCGATTGATCGACGCCGACCGGCTCTATGTTTCCGACATAGACGACTCGCGGCGCAGGGAGTTTCGCCAGGCAACCTCGGCGAATATCCTCGGCAGCAACTCCGCCGTAGTATCGAAGACCGATGTGGTGATCCTCGCGGTGAAGCCGCAGCATATGGACGCGGTGCTGAAGGAGATCGGCCCGCTATTCGAGGAGAGGCACCTGGTAATTTCGATAGCCGCCGGCGTGCCAACGTCGCGCATCGAGAAGTTTATGCGAAACGGCGTGCGGCTGGTGCGCGCTATGCCCAATACACCCATGCTCGTGGGCGCCGGCGCGGCCGCACTGTGCACGGGCAGGTGGGCGGGCGACGACGATCTGGCACTCGCACGCGAAATCTTCGGATCGTCGGCCGCCGTCGTTACCGTAGATGAAAAGGACATGGACGCCGTTACCGCCGTCTCGGGCAGCGGTCCCGCCTATTTCTTCTACTTCACCGAAGCCATGATAAAGGCCGGTGTTGCGCTTGGGCTTGTGGAGGAAACGGCAAAGACGCTTGCTCGGCAAACGGCATTCGGCGCCGGCAAGATGCTGGCCGAAGTGCCCGAGACACCCGAGGAGCTGCGCGGGCGCGTTACCTCGCCGGGCGGCACCACCGAAGCCGCAATCAAAAGCATGATCCGGGCCGGAGTGGCCGAGTCAATCGCCAAAGCCATCGAGGCCGCGGCAACCAGATCGAAGGAGTTGGGCGAGAAGGTGTAACCACACGCACAACTCGGCACACCCCGCCGGGGCATCTTGAGACATGCCGCCGGCACGTCTCTGCAAAATAAAGAGGGTTCTTGATTTGCCCAGTCTTGTCGTTGAAGAAGGTAAAGATAAGGGGATGTCGGTAGACCTCCGGGGCGAGCGCGCCCTGCTGATCGGCCGCGATTCCACCTGCGATATGCATCTCTCGGATACGCTGGCATCGCGGCACCATTGCTGGGTGGAATGCCGCGAGCAGAAGTTTTTCGTGAAGGACGCATCCAGCAGAAACGGCACGTTCCTCAACGGCCGCCGCATAAGCGAAGCCGAACTGCAGCCCGGCGACCAGGTGCTGATCGGTGAAACGCTTATCGGTTTCCAAGCCGAACCGGCATCGGTCGACCCCGTGGTGGGCAGAGAGGTGGGCGGCTACCGGATTCTGGCACTCCTGGGCAAGGGCGGAATGGGGCGCGTCTACAAAGCCACCCAGCTCTCGCTCGACCGCCTCGTGGCAATCAAGATACTCTCGAAGCAATACTCCAACAACGCCGCGTTCATCGAGCGCTTCCGCCGCGAAGCAGTTTCGCTGGCAAAGCTCAGCCACCCGAACATCGTGGCCGTGTACGACGTGGGCGAGAGCGAAGGCTCACATTATTTTTCAATGGAGTACATGCCCAACGGCACCATCGCACAGCAGATTTCGCACGGGCGGAAGCTGCCGCTCGAACGCGCCCTGCGCCTGATGATCGACGTGGCACGCGGGCTCACTTTCGCCGAGGAAAAGGGCGTGGTGCATCGCGACATCAAACCTGAAAACATGATGCTCGACTCCACCGACTGCGTTAAGATATGCGACCTCGGCATCGCCCACACCATCAGCGAAGGCCCCTGGCGAAACACGCCGAAAGGCGTTTTCGGCTCGCCTCACTACATCGCACCCGAACAGGCACGCGGCGAAACCACCGACCACCGCGCCGATATCTACTCGCTTGGAGCTTCCTTCTACAGGGTGCTCACCGGCAAAACGCTCTTCGTAGGCACTTCCGCTCGCGACCTGATTCTCAAGCAGATAAACGAGACGCCCGGGCCCATCGCCGAGCTCGAACCCGCCCTGCCGCCCGAGCTGTGCAGGGCGATTGAAAAAATGATTCGCAAAGACCTCTGCGAACGCTACCAGAGCGCAAACGAAGTGGTGAAAGACCTCGAAGAAGTCCAGCGGAAAATCCAGGAACAAAGAGGCCCCGTGATCGGCATCAGCGCCCGAATCAAAGAGCGCAGGAAACGCCGACGCACATTCGCCGGCATCACGGGCATCGTGCTGCTGGTTGCGCTGATCGCCGCAGGCTACCTGGCATACAGGCATTACGGCCCGCATATCGTGAAGATGTTCACCGGGGAAGCACCCGAACCCGAAGGCGCCGAAAAACTCATGGCCGAATGATGATAGAGATTTCCAGCGACCCCGCCGGCATCAGCATCAAACTGCGCGTGCAGCCAAAAGCCTCGGCCGAGCGCATTATTGGCCAGCACGCCGGCGCGCTGAAGCTCGCGGTAACGGCGCCGCCCGAAGACGGCAAGGCCAACGAGGCAGCCGTGAGGCTGCTGGCAAAAAAACTGCGCGTGCCCAGGAGATCCATTTCGATCACCGCCGGTGCCGCATCGCGCAACAAAGTGATACACATCGACAATATGACGGCCGAAGAATTCATAGAGCTGTTGCAGTAGGGGGCAAGGCACCGCCATTGCCCGTACCCACACGCCGCGAAGGAGCGCAAATACTATGGGATTGATCGCAGAGGCAGTTAAAAAAGCAGCGGAAGCAGTTTCATCCAGAACGTCCATCAAGCCCACCGTGGGCATCATCCTGGGCACCGGCCTCGGCGCACTCGCGCGTGCAATCAAGGTGGATTGCAGCATTCCGTATTCGGAGGTGCCGGGCTTTGCCGAGACCACCGTGGCCACGCACGCCGGGCAGTTGATCATGGGCATGATTCGCGATGTGCCGGCGATCGTGATGGAAGGCCGCCTACACTGCTACGAAGGCTACTCGCCCCTCGAGGTCTCCTTCCCCGTCAGGCTGTTCAAAGCCCTCGGTGCCGAGGTGCTGATAGTGTCCAACGCCTGCGGCGGAATGAACCCGCTGTATCACCTGGGCGACATAATGCTGATCGACGATCACATCAACCTGATGGGCGTGAACCCGCTGATCGGCCCGAATGAAGACGAGCTTGGCCCGCGCTTCCCCGACATGAGCGCGCCGTACGACAGAGAGCTATTGTCGCTGGCCGAAGAAACGGCCCTCGAGCTGAAGATGAAGGTGCAGCGAGGCGTTTACGTGGCGGTGCTCGGGCCGAATCTTGAGACACGCGCGGAATACCGGATGCTCGGCCGGCTCGGCGCCGACGTGGTGGGAATGTCTACCGTGCCCGAAGTGCTCGTGGGCGTGCACAGCGGCCTCCGCATCCTGGGTATTTCCGTGATCACCGACATGTGCTTTCCGGATTCGCTGCGGCCGGCCTCCATCACCGAAATCATCAAAACCGCCAGCGAGGCCGAGCCGAAACTGTCGATGCTGGTGGAAGAAGTAATCGCCAAGCTGAGGCATGAGCGCTGAAGCGGCCGCAAACCTAGCGCAAGAACGCCCCGCCGGCTGTCCGACGGGGCGTTTCAGTTGAATCGAGCGCCTGCGGGCGCTATCTCTTGAGTGCGTCGAGTGCGTCCATCACTACCGGCATGTAGGTGAAGCCCGGCCCGCCTTGCATCATCACTGCAACGGAGGCGGCCTCGAGCACCTGTTCGCGCGTCACGCCATGCCAGCGGCACTGGCAGAGGGTGCTGTGACATCCGTCACGAGCCGCCCACCATTTTGTGTATTGCGCCTGCAATTTGCCGATTCCTGTACCGGTGAGTTTGATGGCAACGGCATACTTGTAATGAAGGAGGCTCAAATGCAGCGAACCTATCCGTGCGGCGAAGGCGCCGTGAAATGGATCTCCACCGATTGGCTGGAACAGAACTATGATGAAAAAACCATGATGCTGCTGGACGTGCAGCCGGACGTCCACGACTATTTCAAGCGGCACATCCCCGGTGCGGTCTACTTCACCGAGGGACTTTTGCGCGCACCGCTGAAAAGCTCCCCCGCACATTTCCTGCCCGACGACCTGATCCAGGCCATCTTTCGCACCATCGGCATCAAACAGGGCATGGCCATGGTCGTTTACACGGGCAGCGGGGCATTCAAGGGTTGGGGCGATGGGCTCGAGCAAACCATGATCGCTTACACACTCGCGCGGTTCGGACACGACAGCATTTTCTTGCTCGACGGCGGCATCGACAAATGGGCTATGGAACGCCGCCCGCTCACGCAAGACTACCCCGAGGTGCATCCGTCGGATTTCAAAGTGAAGGTGAACCGCGACATGTTCATCGAATACGATGAATTTTGCCGGATCAAAGACAACGACGACGTATTGCTGCTCGACGTGCGCCCCCCGAGCTTCTACGAAGGGCAAGGCCCTTGGAAAAAGCCCGGGCACATCCCCGGCGCCGTAAACCTCCCATGGCAAAACCTGATGGACGCCAAGAACAAGCGGCTGCTGCGCTACGACGATGAGCTTCGCAAAATGGTGCAGGAGCGCGGAGTAGCGCCCGAGAAAACAATGATCGTCTCGTGCGGCACCGGCCGCGAGGCCACAAATGTCTTCCTGCTGCTCAAGTATTACTTCGCATTTCCCAAAGTGAAGATATTCGAGGGTTCATTTACCGAATGGGTGGCGAAGGACGGCCCCACTGTAACCGGCAGCCAGCCGCGCGAAACTGAATTGGCGGCAAAGGAAATGCACGGCTGAACAACCGCAGGCGATGTTCGTTTATCCGGCCGTTCACTGGACACCGAACGAAAAGACTCACGCATCCGTCTGTATGAAGGCCCTAAAGCGGACGAGCGTCGCTACCTCAGCAGCCGTGCATCCGCCCAATCTGCGTGATCGTTTACGTGAAGCTCCTCGCCGAAGTCAACAACGAGCGTGAGCTTTGCGGCGCCCGTTACGTCGATCTCGATGGGCAGCGGGCCGGATTTCTTCGACACGAGCTGCTTTCCGTTGGGCGGGAAAACCTGGCGGCCGTCGGCATAGACGCGGATTTCCACGTTTCCGCCGTCTACTGCATCATTGATTCCCACCTCGGCCATGAATTTCTTGAACGTACCGCCCAGATCGTAGCTGAGCTCGCAGCGCGAATGCACGCCCAGTCCCTTGCGATAGATGCGGCCGCCCAGGCTGATGGGCTTGCCGGAGACTGAGCGGTCGCGCTGCCAGCCCCAGGGCCGCTCGTCAAACATCGGCGTCTCCTTCACTTCCGCCGGCTGCATGTCGGAAAGATAGACGATCCGGCCGTTCCGGATTTCAATGGCCGATACCTGGTCGGCCGGCAGCTTGAATGCGGTGCCGAGGGTTGACTGCACGGAGAACTCGCGGCCTGTCCATCGCGCGTCTATTCCGGTGAGCGTCGAGGTATCGGCGCAGGTTACGGCAAACAGGAGCGTGTCGGGTTCCTTGTATTGCGCGCCGAGCGCGGCAAACCGCACGCTGCGGATTCTGCTGAAAGGCACGCCCACCTTGCCCAGAGGGCAATCGAAGGTGAGCATCTCCTTGCCGAAACTCACCAGCACGCCCGCGAGGCTGTCGCCGTTGCGCAGGATCACCTCGTCCTTGTCGCGAGCGGCGGCTTGCTGTGGAGGCGGCTGGTCGGGTTCAAACAGCAGCGAGTCGATGTCGCTCATCCGGATTGCGAGGTCGCCCAGGCTGGCCGAGCGGACCAGTACGCTGTCGTCGGCGGGCTTGGCGGGCTGCTCGGCCTTTGGCTCGGGCGAGCCAACAACAACGCCCGCGATGACGTCGCCGTTGCGCAACTGCACGCTGTGCGTGCCATCGATGCGCTTTGGCGGACGCATGACTACGGAAACGAGATCGATTGTCTTGATATTAACGGCCACGCCGGCCGAGCTGATGCGCAGCTCGTCGGGCGTCATGCTCACGATCTCGCCGTCAATCGGTTTGCCGGCGTCTACCTTCGTCACAACGGCCGCGTGTGCGGCGCAAGCAGCCGTCAGAATGGCGGCGGCCAGGATAATTGCGGTAAGCTTTCTCATCACTTGTCGAGTTTGAACCTCCTCAACATGCCTTTGTATTGCTCCACCTTCTCCAGTTCGTTCTTCTCTCCCAGCCGTATCATGCACTCCACCACAGCGCGTCCGAGCTGGTCGTCGTCCTGCGTATCTACGTGTGCTTCGACGCCCAGCTCATCGCCCAGCTTCACCTTTATCCATTCGCGCAGCATGATGCGTGCGCTCTCTTTTGATATCGGCACGGTGAGGCTTTCGTACCACGCGTCGAAATCGGGGTAACGCTCGGTGTTTCCGCAGTCGAAATCGGCGATCTCTTCGAAGAGCTTGAGGTTTGGGCGCAGGTGCTTGAGGGTATAGGCGTCGAAGCTGCCGGCGCGCCTGATTTCCTCGAAGCGCCCGGAATCGCGCGAATCGATCCGCGATTCCTGCTTCACCTCGATATCGGGCTTCACGCCGCCGCGGTCGGTGCGCGTGCGGTGGATGCTGCGGCCCGACGGCAGGTAATACTTGGCGATGGTCACCTTGATGGCCGATTTCTTTCCGTCGGCCTTGATATCAAACAGCCGCTGAACGCTGCCCTTGCCGTAGGTGCGCTCGCCAACGAGCACCGCCCGCTTGTGGTCCTGCAGGGCGCCGGCCACGATCTCGGAAGCGCTCGCGCTCGCGCCGTTCACCAGGATCACGATCGGGTAATCCGGATGCGTGGCCGGATCGTGCGTCATGAAACGCTCCTCCATGCGCGGATCGCGGCCAACGCTTCGCACGATCAGCTTGTCGTTCTTCAGGAAGCCGTCTGATACCTGCACCGCCGCCTGCAGCAGGCCGCCGGGGTTGTTGCGCAGGTCGAAGATGAGCGCGCGCATTCCCTTGCCCTCAAGCTCGGTGATCGCCGTGAAAAACTCTTCGGCCGAATCGCTCACGAATTGCGTGAGGCGCACGTATCCGATGGAGCCGGGCAGCATCTTGTGATGTACCGATTGCATCTTTATCACCTCGCGCTTGATCTTGAAGACTTTTTCGGCTTGATCGCCGCAACGCTTTACAGTCACCTCCACTTCGGTATCCGGTGCGCCTTTTAGCGACTCGACGAGCTTGTCGAGCTCTTTGCCCGCCGTAGGCTCTCCGTTTACTTTCACGATGATGTCGTAGCTGCGAATGCCGGCCTTGTATGCGGGGCCGCTGTAGATCGGGCGAATCACGCAGAAGATGCGGTCGGCGGGGTCGCTGGCATCGCCCAAAAATCCCACGCGTGCGCCGATGCCGGCATACTCGCTTTTCATGCTTTCCTGAAACTGCCGGTATTCGTTTGAATCGTAGTAGCTGGTGAAGGGATCGAACGCGCCGGCCATTCCCTTCGCGGCTGCATCGCGCAGCTCCTCGAAGGTCTTGGGCTCTTCAACGTGGTGCGTTTGCAGCTCCATGAAAACTTCGTTGAGGATGGGGTCGTTGAATTTCGCGCCGGCCCGCACGTGCCTGGATGTAGTTTCGCGCAGCTTCCGGATATCGAGCAGCGCCTGTGCATAACCGCCGCGGTGGCTGGGTTCCACCTGCAGTTCCTCGAGCGCGGCAACGACGCCCGGCCCGAAATCGCCGGTGTCGGCCAGTGCCAGCGCGCATTCCTTGCGGTCCTCGCCGCCGGCTGCCTTGAATATCTCCAGCAGCGTGATGCTGGCCTTCTGCCAGGCTTCTTCGCTGCGAGCGGCCGAATGCAGCGATTTGGCGAGCGCGATGCGCAAAGGCACGT
>DATLAR010000306.1:0-13582 GCA_035527355.1 Planctomycetota bacterium | reverse complement strand
GGGCCGCGCGGAAACCGTGGGAAAACTGACCGCCGGGCAGCTTGCCGCGTTCTACAGGGCGTATTCCCGCGGGCCGAACGGCGTGCTGGCGGTTTACGGCGACATCGACCCGGTGCAGGCCGAGCGGAAGATCAGCAAGAGGTTCGCCAAGCTGCCCGCAGGCGCGGCGCCCAAGGCACTGCCTATTGCCGCAATGGTGCGCGATGAAAGCACCGAACAGATAGTCTATCGCGAGAGCAAGGAAGCCGCGGCCGTGTTTGCCGCGTATCCTGATCCCAAACTCGACAACCTGGAAGACCGCTACCCGATGCAGGTGCTCGACGTGGTGCTGTCGGGCGGAAGCTACCCCGGCGGCTGGCTGCACGCGGCACTGCGCGGCGCGGGGCTTGTTTACGAGGTGCACGCGTTCAACATCTTCGGAATCGATCCGCGGCACTTCCAGATACAGGCGATCACCAATCCCGCCGCGGTGGACAAGGTGAAGGCGATAATCCTCGAAAAGGTGGAGAAGCTGAAGAAGGGCGAGATCACGGATGAGGAATTTCTCTTCGCGAAGAAAATCGCCCTCACCGAGCAACTGATGTCGAAGCAGAGCAATTCCGAGCAGGCCCAGATGGCCGCGATAAACGAGCTTTACGGCCTGGGCTACGCCTTCGAAAACAGCTTTGCCGAGCAGATCGAAGCGGTGACGATAGCCGACGTGGTGCGCGTGGCAAACAAGTACCTGAACCATTGCGTGATGGTGATTGCCACGCACAAAGGCGACGCCGTGCAGAAAGATCAGCCTTGAGTGGCTCCGCCGCCTGAAACTCTCCTGCGGCCGCGCGTGTTGAGTAGAGCGGACACAAGGGCCATTGGCAAGGAGAGATCACAATGAAGGTTGAGAAGAAGCAGACGAATTGCCCGATCACGGGTGATCCGATCAGCAGGAAGCATTACGTCGATTACAACGATCGCCGGGTATATTTCTGCTGCCACGAATGCCCGCCGAAATTCCTGAAAGAGCCGGAGAAGTACATCAAGCAGATGCAGGCCGAGGGCGTGGAACTGGAGCGGACGCCGGCGGCGGAAGAGGCAGAGCGCTGAGCGATACCGAGCCGGCGCCGGGGCCGGTGATGGCGGCCGTTTTAGCGTTTGCATAGCCGGGCGTTTTCTAGTACAATAGAATTGTGTCGAATGCATCAAAGTATCGGCCAGGGATCCGGCGAATGGCGGAAAAGCAATTCGGCCTCTCGCGGCACGAGAGAATCGGGTCGCGCACTGATTTCGACCTCGTCTTCCGCGAGGGCCGGCGGCTCAGCGAGGGGGCGGTGCTGGCGCGGTACGTGCCGAACGGGCGGCCCTTCACGCGGATGGCCGTGGCCGTGCCGGGCAGGCTGGGCAACGCCACGAAGCGCAATCGCGCCCGGCGAATGCTGAAGGAGGCCTACCGCCTCCACAAGCACGAGATGCCGCCGGGGATTGACATCATTTTCCTGCCGGGCCGCGCGTGGAAGTCGCCGCCGCTTGCCGAGCTGGAGGCGGCAATGAAGAAGATCGCCGCAAGGGTGGCGCAGCAGGGGTCGGGCGCACACCGATAGCGGGGGTATACAGAAATCATGATCGCAAAATCAATCATACTGCTCATCAGGCTTTACCAGATCACGATCTCACCGCTGCTGGGGCAGAGGTGCAGATTCTACCCGTCTTGCTCGACCTACTTCATCGACGCGGTGCGGCAGAAGGGGGCGATCAAGGGCAGCGCCCTTGGGGTATGGCGGCTTCTTCGCTGCCAGCCGTTCAACCGCGGCGGATATGATCCGGTGAAATGATTTGTGAACTTCCTCCGTATGTTATGAATCAAATGCAATGAGTGCACCGGCTGTCCTACTTGACAAATGGTTACCGTTCGTGTATGATAGTAGTTCGCTGAAAACCACATTGGGAATTGGACGAGGGCAACGAGATGGCGGAACACGAGCAACAGAATCTGGCTTTGTCGGCATGGGAAGCGGGGAGCCTTAGGCTGACGGTATTCACCTCTGTTCCCGTCGAAGCGTCGAAGCACGCTTGGTGGGCCGATCTGGTCGGGCAACTGCCAGAGCGGGAGGTAACGCATCCTCGCCAGGCGAGCTACGCGGAGGAAGGTCCGCTCACCCTTTCTGAGACTGTGAAGGGTAAGCTGGTGCTGCGAGTTCAGCCGGTGCGGGTGGATTGGATGCTTGTCCCGATGGACGGGGAAACGGAGGAACTGGAGCGAATACCAACACTTGGCTCGTTTTCCGAGGCAGCCAGAGAATTCACAGAGCTCATGCATCCGTGGCTTTCACGAACGGATATTCCGGATCTGAATCGAATGGCTTTCGGGGCCGTGCTGGTCCAGCACGTTCCAGATCGCGAGACAGGCTACAGAAAGATGGCTGAGTTTTTGAAGCAGTCGGTTAACGTGGACGTGGAGTCATCGGACCTCACGTACACCATCAACAGGCCGCGACCGTCTGGGTGCGGAATTGGGGATATGCAGGTGAACCGCCTCTCGAAATGGCTGGTTGCTGCCCGCCGGAGGATTACAGCCATGCAGACGCCCAAGGAAATCAAGCCTGTGTCGATAGGCGCAACCTACTTCGATCTCTGTCTGGATCTTGACATAAATAGCTCCGCCGAATTCCAGAGCGTGATTCCGGTCGATAAGCGGGAGGCGCTTCTGCGTGAATTCGTGCATCTGGCCGAAGAGATAGCGTCAAAGGGCGATATCAAATGATGTCTACGTATACCGCAAGCGCAGCACCGAGCGATCAGGAGCAGGGGGCGTGGAGCATGCCCTTTGGCTCGGGTTGCGAAAACCGTAGCTTTCTCGAGAGTCGGGATACTGCGTCAACATCAAGAGCCGCCGGCGTTCCCACGGAGAGTTCCAGCGAAGAACCTTCGACGCACCAGGATATGGTGGAGAGATGGCTTCATCTGGTGTTTTCGAAGGCGAAAGGCGAGCGATTTGAAGACGGCATGGAGAGCGACTTTTCACGCCAACTGGAATCCGCAATACGCCAGTATGGCTTGCAGGCAATATGCGAGATTGACCATCTGATCAACGGGGCACAGAGTGGCGCTGAAGTGGCTTCTGAAGCATTGAGATGGATTGGGCTTCTGTCCCATCCACCAACCCACAAGTACCGCCTATGGGTGCTCAAAAAGAGCCTTTCCAGTGAGTCGCCGAGGATCAGAGACGGTGCACTCTTGGGCATTTCCTTCCTCGACGATCCGGAGGCAATCGACGCTCTAAGGGAGGCCATTCAGAAGGAGAGCCAGACCGAATTGAAGTTGGACATGGAAAGAGTCTTGCAGCAACTGGAGGATACTCGGCGGTGCCAGTCTACCTGAGGAAAGTTCGCAGGAGCAGGTGGCTTTTAGATGACGCTCTCTGGGTTGATGGCGGGGATCTGCAGGCTGATGCCTTGCAGGACTTGGGTACCGACGGGAACGCCCTTTCCGTCTGGATGGTGAGCGACCAGCCATCGTTGGAGCAGGTTCTCGCGGCAATGGCAGCCAATTGCGACCAGATAACGAATTTCGACTATGTGACATTCTCCGAGGAGTCCCTTCAGAGCATTGAGATCGTAAAGTGTCCCGGCGACACCGCGGATGGAATGGCGAATGGCTGCCTCCACTACCATTTTGCCAAGCTGACTGCCACGAGACTCGTGACTGTAGCCAAGGCAGGCTCTTTCATGCGCAAGCATCGCAAGGAAGTGCGTGACATTGTGAACAGAGCGATCGCTGATGGTCGGATAAGCCCAAGCAGGTTGAAGCCAAGGGTAAGGGAGTATCTTGGAGTGTGACTGACTGCCGGGTTTGCTGTCCAACACCTCGTCAGCTAACTCCACGCCTTTACAAAGTATTACATGTGAAACCCACCGAATGTGCCTTTTTCGGTTGCGAATGGACGATAGACGGCATATACTGTTGATGGAGGCCGGGAGTGCGCCTGAGCGGCGGTGCGCCCGCGGCTTCCGTCGCTCTGCTAGCCGATAGTGCGAGTTTTCAGAGCGGCAGGCGGTTTACTTTATCATGGACGGTAGATTTATGGGGAAAAGCAGCGGACGCGCCTTGAGGCTCTTGCTGCCATGCCTCCGCGCATCAGCCGGGAAAATAGCCATCGGGCTGCTTTGCGCCGGTTTGGTCTCCGCGGTGAGATTGTCGATCCCGTGGACGATCAAACTGGCGATCGATGACGTATTTCCCAGCAAGAACACGTTGCTGCTGGCTATTCTGCTCGGAAGCCTGCTGCTGGCTTTTGTGCTCAGGAACCTCTTCATCGTGTTGGGGCGGCGCACGATGCTGATCGCCGGCGAGAAGACGGCCCTGATGGTGAGGCGCCTCCTTTTCTCACACCTGCAGTCGCTGTCTGTTGGTTATCACAAGAGCCACAAAACGGGCGAGAGCCTTTCACGCATCACGGGCGATGTTTGCTCGCTCGAGAGTTTCGTGGAAGTCGGTGTGCCGAAGACGGCCAACACGCTCATCATGTTGCTGGGCGTGCTGGCGATCATCTTCTGGACGAATCCGGTGCTCGCGGCGATTTGCATCGCCGTGCTGCCGATGCACATAATGCTTTACCTCGCGTTCAAGCAGCGCATAAAATCGGGCAACCGCGGCATGCGCGAAAACGAATCGGGCCTGTCGTCGGGGCTGGTGGAAACGCTGCTGGGTGCGGAGGCGATGACGGCATCGGCGGCGGAGGAGCATGAGCGCGAGAGGTTTTTCGACCGCGCCACCAGCCTGCAGAAGGCGCGCGTGAAGCTGGGCTCGATGCAGCTTTGGCAGAAAGTTATGGCCGACGTGGCCGTAGGCTTCGGAACGGTTGCCGTGTTTTACTACGGCGGCCGGCAGATCATGACCGGCAGGATGACAATCGGCGAGTTCACCGCATTCCTCGGTTACCTGGGAATGCTTTACCCGCTGTCGCTGACGCTGATGACGCAGATGGGCCACACGCTGGGGGCCATTTCCAGCGCCGAGCGCGTGATGGAATTGCTCGAGACCGAGCCCGACGTGAAGGAGAAACCGGGTGCGGTGCCGCTGCCAAGCGTGAACGGCAGCATCACGTTTGAGAGCGTGAGTTTCAGTTATGGCGAAGCATCGAGCGGCATCCGCGGGCTGAACCTGGACGTGGCGCCCGGCGACGTAGTGGCGGTTACCGGCGCCGTGGGCACGGGCAAGAGCACGCTGGCATACCTGCTGGCGCGGTTTTACGACGTGCGGCAGGGAAGAATATATCTGGACGGCGTGCCGCTGGACGAGCTTCCGCTGCGGCAGCTTCGCAACGAAACCGGTATCGCGTTCCAGGAGCCTTTCCTCTTCTCGGGCACGATAGCCGACAACATCCGCTATTCAAAGCCGGACGCGAACGATGCCGAGGTGGCGGCCGCGGCCGAAGCCGTTGGCCTCGATCCGCTGATCGAAGCTCTGCCCAACGGCCTCGATACGCTCATCGGCGGCAGCGGTATTCAGCTTTCGCTGGGCCAGAAGCACCGCATCGACATTGCCCGCGCGCTCATCAAGGACCCGCGCATCCTCGTCCTCGATTCGGTTTTCACCGAAGGAGACGACGAGCATCGCTGGGAGGAAGAGCGCGTGTTCCGGCGGATAAGCGAAGGCCGCACCACGTTCGTCATCAATCCGCCGTCGTTCATCGCCGAGCAGGCAAACAAGGTCATCCGCCTGCATCGCAGCGGAGCGGTCGACGTGGAAACCCGGCAGCCCGAGTACGCTCAGTAACGGACACTTTTGGATGCCGGCCGCCGGATGTGCCCCGGCGAGCATCCGCTGTGCAAGGCGACCCGGCAGGCCGTCCCATCAATGCGACCGGTGGCCCAGAAGCATGCTCAACTACAATCGCCAGCACTTCATCACTTCTGCTTTTTTCTCAATAATAGTCGTACTCTTCACCTGCATTCCTGCCAAGGCTGAAGAGGCGGAGCCGGCGGCTTCCGAAGAGCCTGCCACGGCACCCGGCGTCGAGCCCGAGCCTGTTGTTGTGCAGGCCTTGCCGGCCGAGGCGGTGAAGCCCAGGCTCGCCGAGATCATCGAGTTTCCGCCCGTCTCCGAAAAGCAAATCCAGCCATTCCTCGATTTCCTCACGGCCCACATGGTTCATGCGAACGGTTACACCGTAACCGGCGGCCTCTCCGCAACGCCGGGTGTTGACACGGACCTGGAGCACCTCACGGTATACTCGAGGGCAGAATCGCTGGGCGTCATAATGGCGGGCTTCAGGCCCGCGCGCATCGGGCGGCTGCTCGTGCTGAAGGTTACCAGCGAAGATCAGGAGCTCCTAGCCGACTTGGCCGCACTCTCGGTGGTCGCGCGGGCGCAGGTGCAGGCGCTCAATGCAGACGTGGTGAAGGACCTGCTTTCGAACGCCAAGGTGGTAACGTACGACCTGAGCTACATCAGGCTGGACCGCGCCTTGGGCGCGCTGAAAGCGATGGGCCACAACGTGGTCGAGATGCAGGAAGCACCCGGCATCGGCGGGGCCAAGAACTACACGATGTCGCCCGTCACCGATTTACGCCTGCCGATCATCACCAGCGTGGTCGATTCCGACTCCACCTCGCTGGCCGAGCAGAAAGTACGCGCGGCCGGCCCGCTCGGATCGACCGTTACGCCCGACATCGGCGGCAGCAGCCTCATGGCCGTTACCGATGCATCCGCACAGCAGCGGCTGATGATCTGCTACGACCCCAAGGACGAAGGCTCATACCGCAGACTGGTAGACGACATCGAGACGGTGATCGACCTGCCCGCCCAGCAGATTCTCATCGAGGGGCTGATCATCGAGGTGAACGAAGACAAGGTGAAGGAGCTCGGCATCGACTATTCGGCGGCCGACCGCCACCTCACGATGACGCACGGGCTCGACGCCGCCACCAACACGCGGCCCCTCACTCTCGGCTATAGCAGCATCATAAAGAGCCCCGAAAGATTCGAGATGGGCGTGCGAGCACTTGTGGAGCAAGGCGCCGCCGACATACTTTCAAAGCCCTCTATCCTCGCGCTAAACAACTACCAGGCCCGCATCCGCATCGGCAGCGAAATCCCCATATCCACCACCGTGGCCACCACCGCCACCACAAACCTCAACGTCTCATACTTCTTCATGGGCATCGTGCTCAACATCAAGCCGCGCATCAGCCGCGACCAGAAAGAAGTGAGCATGCAGGTGGAGGCGATCGTCAGCTCGAAATCAACCGATACGGCGCTCAAGAACTTCGTGAACGGTCAATGGGTAGACGTGGCACCCGTGATCGACACCCGCGTGGTGCAAACCTTTGCCCGCGTGAGCAACAACACGCCGTTCATCATCGGCGGGCTGATCAAGCAGGATAAGCGCGAGAAGAAAACGGGCATCCCGCTGCTCATGGATATTCCCCTCATCGGCAAGCTGTTTCAATCCACCTCGATGGAACAGCACCGCAAGGAAGTGATCGTGGTTCTCACGCCGCGCGTGGTGCCGCTGGAAAGCGAAAACCACTTCGCGTTGATGCCCAAAGACTCGGAGAAGTTCGACAGCTCCGGCAGCAAGCTATTCCGCAGCGCCTACCGCATCCGCGGCGAAGACCTCTTCGACCTGACGTTCGTAAGGGAAGACGCCGACTACATCGCGCTGTCGCGCCGTGCTGCCGAGCGTGCCAAGGAGGACCCCGGCATCGAGAAGGAGCCGGCGGTGCAGAGCATTCTCGACGGCCGGATTCCCGGCGAGCACGCGCTGATGGTCCGCATGCTCTACGAGGTGGTGCGGGCGCAGAAAACCGTCGACCAGATCGACACCGAAAACATCATCTTCTTCCACCCTCGCCGGGAAGAGGGCCGCGAGCAGGAGGAGATCAAGGTGAAGTACCTCGCGCGGGAATTGCAGAAGGTGGGCGAGACGCTGCCGACCGGCAAGGCCTTGGTGGTGCAGTTTGACATCGCCGCCAAGAGGGACGGCATCGACGGAAAGAAGCGGCTCATGCCGCCCGTGAGCATCGAGGTGATCGAAGCGGCCAAGCGCGCCGATTACGACGACTGCATGAGATCGCTGAACAAGATGAGGCCCGACGGCACCTTCGACAGCATGGCGATAGTCATACAGTCGCCGGGCGACCTCAGCCGCCTCAAGGCCTGCCTCGTGCTCAAGAAGCTGCTGGAGATAAACAACTTCCCGGCCAGCCTGCACGTGAAAGACTTCCCGATCGGCGTGCAAATCCTTTACCCGAACCTCGAAACGCAGGCCGACCGCAAGTATGTGGTCGACACCAAGGTGGCCGAGCTTTTCTACCTCTGCGATTACTACTACGAGGCCTTCCAGAGAGTCTACCACGCGCGGCTGGAGAGCATCGAAGCGGCGCTTGGGGAGCGATGAGTTGGCAGCCACGGGGAAAAATCAAGGCATCCGGGTGTTCGCTATCTCGACCCATTGCTTAACAAGAACAGGCAATCTCTCGATCAACTCGCATCCGAAGATTACCTCATCCACATAACCCATGTGCAGAGCGTCGAGCAATCGGCAAAGGTACGAGCGCCCGCATTCCCACCAGGTGAAGTGGGAGTCAACAAACAGATAATGGAGAACATGAACGTTCTCATTCTTTCGGAGCTCTGCGAGCTCCATGCCGTCCAAGAGGGTTTCGTAAATCCCGTCGGCAACGCGACTGCCAAATGTCGTGGTGTAATAGTATTCCTTCACCTCCCAGACAGCCACCGGGTTCACAGTGCTTGGGAAGGCGCCATCGACACGTCTTGCAAGCGTGCCCAGTGGCATATTGGCTCTGGTAAAGATAGTCAGCTTACGAGGGTCGAAATCGCATGGCATTCCGCCGGCGTTGGCCTCGATAATCATGTTCACCATGCCGGTCAGATAAGCTGGTGCCTTTTTCTCGCCCTTCTGCTTGTTCATGGGAAGCGGACACCGCGGGCACAAGAGCTTCTTCATGGACCGAAATTCTTTCTTTGCCTGGACCGGGTCCATTAGGCGCGGCTCCACGAAACGGTTGAGTACGTCTGCCCTGTAATTGAAGTACTGATACAGGCTCTCTGCCAAGCAGATCGAACCGGTTGAACTGGAGGTGAACAAACTGCTGTCGAGGCCGGCTGACGCCATCGCGCTGGATATCTGATCCAAGGAGGGTACAGAGGCCCGGTTCTGTCCTTTTGCTGTGTAGCCAACCTCCTCGCTGATTTTGCGCACACACGCCCAGAATGATTTCGGCTGGTTTACGAACTCGTCATTTGCTTTCATCCAAGGCCCTTTCGAAGCGCTTAACAAGATCGACCAGGGAAATGCCCAAAGACGAGCAGACATTGCGTAGTTCGATTATGTCCAAACGTCGTTCGCCTGATTCATACTTGCTGATAAAGGATTGAGGCTCGTTCAGCCGCTGCGCAAGGTCCGCTTGCCGCAAGTTTGCATCGAGTCGAATCTGGCGAAGAAGGTTACGAAGGATTTTTTCCTGAGCACTGTAAATCGTCTTTTCCATTGACCTTGCCCCTTGGTTCGATTAGAATGTCTCGTAGATTATTTGCCGCAAACCGTCATATCCCAAATCAGGATATAGAATGGAACACATTATAAAGGAAACCGAGGCTCAGTTTACCCTCTTCGGGGAGAGACGGCAGACCGTTCGCCCATTCAGGACTCAACTGCTGAAGTGGGTGGGCAGCAAACAGCGGTTAGCTCATGAGATCGTTTCGTACTTTCCTGGAGAGTTTGCGACGTATCGCGAGCCATTCTTGGGCAGCGGAGCAGTATTGGGCACGTTGGCGCCCAAGAAGGCGGTAGCGTCCGACGCTTTTGCGCCTCTTATGCAGATATGGCGCACTCTTCGCGATGATCCGGAGGAGTTGATCGAGTGGTATTCAGTGCGTTGGCATCGCATGAAGGAGGGCGACAAAAAATCAGTGTACGAGCAGATAAAGTCGTCTTACAATGCTCAACCGAACGGTGCCGATCTTCTGTTTTTGTGCCGTTGCTGCTATGGGGGCATAGTTCGGTTCAGGAAAGCTGATGGGCATATTTCCACGCCATGCGGCGCTCACAATCCAATCTCGCCGGAGTCTTTTGCGAAGAGGGCGGAGATATGGCGTAGGAAGACATCGGGCGCGTCCTTTGCCATGATGGATTACACTGAGTCGATGGGCATGGCGAGAGCGGGCGATTTGATCTACTGCGATCCGCCATACAGCCACACACAGTCCATCCTTTACGGCGCGCAGATGTTCAACCTTGAGAGCTTGCTGAAGATCATCGCGGAATGCAAGTCCAAGGGCGCCTTTGTCGCCTTGAGTATCGACGGCAGGAAACGGTCGGGGCGGCATCTTTGCCACCTTCCCATACCCGACGGCCTTTTTGAGAGAGAGATATTCCTCGATTGCGGAAGATCAATGCTGAAGCGGTTTCAGATGCAGGGCGAATCTCTGGAGGAGGAGGTGGTCGCCGACCGGCTGTTGCTTACGTACTGAGGGATCAGTTTCTGCCATTCAAGCAGCCTTTCTGCACATGCCGTTCTGCGGGCAGCCCGTCCGCCAGCCACGTTCTTGCTTGCCGATTGCGGCTTGCACTTCCCCATTGATTTCCCTTCTTCATACTGTTAGAATCTTCACTGAAATTCCATAGCCTCGTCCACATATCCCGCGAGGAGAAATCCCTGTGATTCCGAAGGTTGGGCTTGTCAGTTTTTCAGATCCGAGGCCGGTGAAGGGCTTGGATGTTTTCAACGAGGCGAATGTAACCTGCCAGAATTCCATTCTCGATGTGTTTCGCAAGGCCGGGCTCGAGGTGGTTTTGCCGTTTCCCGATACGTCGATCTCAAACCGGCAGCAGGTGAAGCAGGCGTTGGCGAAATTCGCCGCCGAGGAAATCCACGCGGTGGTGCTGGGCTGCTGGAAATGGACCGATCCGATGCTGGCGGTAGAGACCGCCCAGCGGGCAAACGTGCCGGTGTGCCTGGTGTGCACCAGCGACGAGAAGATGACGGGCATGGGCTGCCTGAGCGCGATCGGGGCGTCGCTGTGGGAGATCGGCGCGAATGACTATTGCCTGAACCACGCGCGGATCATCGACGATTTCGCGGCGGCGGTTGGCTGGGCTCGCGGCGTGAGTGCGGCCGAAGACATGCGGCGCAAGTCGATCATGCTGTGGGGCGGAAGCTACTGCCTGAAAATGGAGCACCTGCGCGACGATCCCGCGGCGTTGAAGGGCTGGCTGATCGGCGACGTGCTTGTCGAGGGGCAATACCTGCTGATCCGCCGAGCCGAGCAGATAGCGAAGGACACGCCCGGCCGGATCGATAAGTTCATTTCCTGGCTGGAGCGGGGCGGGGCGAGCATCGAGTTTGACAAGAAGATGCTGACGCGCGAGTCGCTGCGGCGCCAGGCGGCGCTTTACCTTGCGGCTCGCGACCGCCTTCAGGAGCTTGCCGGCGAGGACGTGATCGGCGTGTCGGTGCGCTGCCAGCCGGAGCTTTCGGTGGAATATGGTGTAACCGGCTGTTTGCTGCCGGCGTTCCTTCCGTTCGGTGCCGACAGCGAAGGCCCGCGCACGCCCGTCGCCACCACGTGCGAGGGCGATACGAAAGGGCTGCTTACCTCGCTGCTGCTGGAGCGCATTCACGGCAGCGCGCCCGCGGGCTTCGGCGACATACGGAACCTGCCAGTGCGCGGCAAGCAGCACCTGCTGATCAGCAATTGCGGCGCGGCGTCGGTTTTCTACGCGGCAAACAGCATGGACCCGGCAAAGGTGCTGCCCGAGCTCAGGCTTCGCGGCCAGTGCCAGGGGGCGTCGGGTGCGGCTGTGGGCTACAGCGGCAAACCCGAGAAGGAAGCGACGATCTGCAGGATCATGCGAAAGGCCGGCGAGTATACCATGCAGATGACCACCGGAAAAATGGCGCGCGTGACCGACCGCGAGATGAACCGGCTCGAGTGGGGCAGCATGTGGCCGCTGTCGCTGTTTGATATCGAGCTCGATCTGCATGACTTCGTCGAAAAGATCGGCAGCAACCATTATTCGTTTGTACCGGGCAACCACGTGCGTTCGGTGGAGTATGCCTGCAAGCTGCTCGGGATACCCGTGCAGCGGCTGTAGGCCGGCACCGGATGATTAAGATTTGAGAGGACGTTGATGAACGGCAGAATTGCGGGTTTGAAGGATCGGTTGAACGCGAATACGGAGTTCAACGATTGGTTCATCCTCGAACGGATCAAGATGGAATCGTACCGCGAGACGCAGGGCAAGCCGCTGGCCGTCCGGCGGGCGCTGATGCTGAAGGCGTTGCTCGAGCGGATGCCGATTTCGCTGGATGCCGAAGACTTGCTGGCGGGGCTGGAAGACCACGTTTTCGCCACGAGCTATAACCTGTTCAAATCCGGCCTCGACAAGTTCGATGGCTACTGCGGCTACGGAGACCTCTACGACGAGGTGAGGGGCCGATTCCCCGATGCCGAGATCGACGCTGTGCGCGATTACTGGCTGGCCGACGAGTTTGAGCAGGAAATGGCCAAGGCGTTCAACCAGGCCGAGCAGGATTGCATGCGCGAGGGCCTGTGGTTTGTTGAACCCGTAACCGGCCACGTGATCTACGACGCGCCGACGGTGCTGTCGAAGGGCCTCGGCGGCATCCTCGCCGACGTGCGGCGCAAGCTGGCCGAATGCAGGGCCGACGGCGAGAAGATGGCGTTTTACGAGGCGATGGAGATCAGCCTCCAGGCCGCCATTGCGTTTGCGCGCCGCTACGCGAAACTCGCCCGCGAGATGGCCGCGAAGAATGAAAACGCCCAGCATAGCAAGTCGCTGCTCGAGATGGCGGCGGTGTGCGAAAATGTGCCCGAGAAGCCGGCGAGCACGTTTCGCGAGGCCGTGCAGTCGTTCTGGCTCGTTTACGTGATCATGCACATCGAGCAAACGCCTAACCCATACGCGTTCAGCGTTGGCCGCATCGATCAATTCCTGTATCCGTATTACAGGGCCGATGCGGATGCCGGCTCGCTCACCGTCGCGGGCGCCCTCGAGATGCTGGAAGCTCTCTGGTTGAAGTTCAACGTCGGCAATAAGGTGTGGGCGGTGTCGCAAAATCTCGTGATCGGCGGCGTGAAACGCGACGGCACCGATGCCACCAATGCCCTGACGTTCCTGTGCCTCGATGCCACCGAAGACCTCAATACGCCGCTGCCTACGGTTACCGTGAAATGCCATTCGGCGATGCCCGAGGCTCTGATGGATAAGGCATGCGAGATGGCGTCGCACGGCCGCGGCAATCCCACGCTGATCAACGACGAGGTGGTGGTGAAATCGAAGATGGCCACCGGTGTAAGCCTGGAAGATGCCCGCGATTCCGTTATCGCCGGCTGCCAGGAGCTGCTTGTGCAGGGTGCGGAAAACGCGCGGACTACGGCCGACTGGTTTTCGCTGCCCAAGTGTCTGGAGCTTGCGCTCAACGACGGCAAGTCGACGACCTGCGGAAACCAGCTTGGCCCGAAGACCGGCAAGCCGGAAGATTTCAGAACGCTGGAGGACGTGCTGGCCGCATTCTGGGCGCAGGTGGAGCACGCGCTGCCGATTTCCACCGAG
>DATLAR010000305.1:0-4440 GCA_035527355.1 Planctomycetota bacterium | reverse complement strand
ATGATCTCGTTGCAGGGGTAGAACTCGCCCACCGGCTTGTCTTTTCCGGCGGTGTTGATTTCGAATGCGGTGCCCGTGTCGGCGAGGGCGGCGATTGCTTCGGCGGCCAGGCTCACGCTTCGGCCGTTGGGGCGGTGGCCGAATTTCTTCGGCAGGTCGAAATGCCCGATGATATCGAACAGCCCCGTGCGTGCGGCCTCGGCCACGACACCGAAATAATCGCGGTAGACGGCGTCGACGGATCGAGTGTCGAAGCCGCTGACGTGGGCGGGATGATCGAAGGCCCAGCCATCGAGGAAATGGACGGAGCCGATGAGATATTCGAGGCGGCTCTCGGTCTTGATCCGCTCGACGGTCTTTTCGTGACCGGGAATGTAGTCGGCCTCGCCGCCAAGGCGGATGGCGATACGGCCGGCGAATTTCGGCTGCATTTCGCGCACTTGTGCGAGGTAGCTTTGCCACTCGTCGGGCGTGGGGCAAACTTTTTCATCGATGGGCACATTTATTGGCAGGTGTTCGGAGAAGCCGATCTCGGGGATGCCCAGCTCGATTGCCCGGAGCACGTATTTCTCGATATCGCCGGTGGCGTGGCCGCACCAGACGGTATGGATGTGGTAGTCTGCCTGCATTTTCATTCGCCTTCCAGCGTCACCAGATTGTCGCGGTGAATCACTTCGTCGTAGTCTTTGTAGCCCAGGCGCGATTTGATCTCGGCGGTTCTGGCGCCCTTGATGCGATTCAGCTCGGTGCTGGAGTATTGTGTGATGCCCTTGGCAATGAGTGTGCCATGCGGCCCGGCCACGGCCACGGTTTCCCATTGGTCGAATTCGCCGTCGATAGCCACTATGCCGGATGCGAGCAGGCTCTTGTGCCGCTCGACGAGCGCCTTCACGGCTCCGTCGTCGATGGTGATGCGGCCTCTGGTTTTGACGCTGAACATGAGCCAGCGCTTGCGGGCGCCGAGCTTCGCGGGCGCCGGGCAGAACATGGTGCCCACGGTATCGCCGTTCATTATGCGAAGGATTATGCCGTCGGTTTTGCCGTTGGCGATGACGACGGGATCACCCACGTTCGTTACTTCCAGCACGCTCTGAAGCTTTGTTTGCATGCCGCCGATTCCGAGCGCTGATTTCTTGCCGGTGTCGAGGCCCATTGTCTCGTCGGTTACGCGCTCCACGAGGTCGATTACCTTTCCATCTGCGTCGTAAAGGCCATCGACGGTGGAGAGGAAGATGAGGGCGTCGGCTTTCAGCACGTGCACGACCTGTGCGGCCAGGACGTCGTTTCCGCCAAACTTGATCTCGTCGACGGATACGGTGTCGTTTTCATTGATGACCGGCACGCCGCCGAGGTGCAGCAGTGCGCGGATGGTATTTCCAACGTTGACGAAACGGTGGCGATCGGCGAGGTCTTCCCGGGTGAGGAGGATTTGCCCGGCACGCAGCCCATATTTCCTGAGGCATTCGTCGTATGCGACCATCAGGCGGTTTTGGCCGACGGCGGCAGCGGCCTGGAGCTCGGGCAGCAGCGTGGGCCGCGATTTGAGCCTGAGGGCGTCTACGCCGGCGCCGATGGCGCCCGACGTAACGATAATCACCTGCACGTTCGATTTGCTCAGAGCATGCACCTGCCGGCAAATGCTGTCGATGCAGGGAACGTCGAGCGAGCCATTGCTGGTGAGCACGCCGGTGCCGATCTTTACTACCAGCTTTCGCACCTTGGAGAATATTTCTTTGCGGGTTTTCTCGGATGACATGTGGGAAACCGATACTGCATGGGTGGTTAAACAAGTGCAACCCAGCGCCGTTAATTCATATACTGCTGATTTTAGGCAGGAAAGGCGGGGCTTTCAAGGTTATTCCCGCAAAAACCGTTGAATTTCGCGTGCCGGTATGGTAAAAATGGCCATTCCACCGTTTTCCATAGCAGAAGGGTTTCGTGATGACAGACGTGAGCGAGATCGGGTTGTTGTTTGACAAGGCAAAGGCGGCCGGGCAGGAATGCATCTTTCGCTGGTGGGATGAGCTTGACGATCACGGCCGGCGAAAGCTGGTGCACCAGGCGAAGAGTGTGGATTTCGATCTCGTGTCGCATTTGATCGCAAAGTACCTGCACTCGATTCCGGAGAAGTTTGACGGCGAGATGGAGCCGGTGCCGCTGGTGCCGCTGCCGCGCACGGAAGAGCAGATGGCCGAGGCCGCCCGGATGGCCGCGGTGGGCGAGGAAGCCATCAGGCGAGGCGAGGTGTGCGTGTTCATCGTGGCCGGGGGCCAGGGCACGCGGCTGAAGTACGACCCGCCCAAGGGCACCTTCCCGGTTTGCCCGCTCAGCAAGAAGAGCCTGTTTGAGGCGTTTGCAGAGAAGATAATCGCCGCCAGACGCCGATACGGTGTGGAAATTCCGCTTTACGTAATGACCAGCCTGAACAACAACAATGCCACGCAAGAGTTCTTCCGGATCAACAAGCACTTCGGGCTGGGCAAGCGCAACGTATATTTCGCGCAGCAGAAAGGCATGCTGCCGGCCGTCGATTTTTCCGGCAAGATCATCCTGAAGCAAAAGGATGAGATTTCGCTGAGCCCCAACGGGCACGGGGAGTCCATACGGGCGCTGTACGATTCGGGCGCCCTGGCCGACATCTGCCGGCGCGGCATCAAGTACATCAGCTATCACCAAGTGGACAACGTGCTGGTGCGGAGCATCGATCCGGTATTCCTGGGCTATCACATCGCGGGCGGGTCGGAGATGTCGTTGAAGGTGCTGCGCAAGCGGGATGCCGAGGAGAAGCTGGGTGTGGTGGGCAAGGTGGACGGTGCGATGAGGGTGGTGGAGTACAGCGAGCTTTCGGACCGGGTGATGCGTGCGACGAATTCTGACGGCTCGCTGGTGTATGCAACCGGCAGCATCGCGATCCACATCCTGAATGCGGAGTTCGTGGTGCGTATAAACCAGGGCGAGCTGGAGCTGCCATGGCACGTGGCGAAGAAAGCGGTGCCCCACGTGGACGCAAACGGGCAGTTGGTGAAGCCTGACCAATCCAACGGCATCAAGTTTGAGCGGTTTGTGTTCGACGCCCTCCCCCGTGCAAGGCACGCTGTAGTAGTGGAGACGTCGCGCGACGAGGAATTTGCGCCGGTCAAGAATTCGGTCGGCGAAGACTCGCCGGTGACCGCCCGGCGGGCAATGGCGAATTTCTTCGGCCGCTGGCTGAAGCAGGCCGGCATCCACGTGCCGCTCGACGATGATGGCAACGTGAAGGGCATGATCGAGATCAGCCCGCTATACGCCATTGACTACGATGAACTCGCAAGCAAGATCGACGCAAGCATGCAGTTCAACGGAGAGCTACTCCTGCAATAGATTCGCCCGGGATTTACAACAATGAAGCTCACATTCATCGGCGCCACCAGGGGCGTTACCGGTTCGATGCACATCCTCGAGGTGAACGGCCGGCGCATACTGCTGGACTGCGGCATGTATCAAGGCCACCGCAAGGAGGCCAACGAGCTTAACCGCAGTTTTCCGTTTGACCCGACAACGCTGCACGCCGCCGTGCTGTCGCACGCGCACATCGATCACAGCGGCAACATTCCGCAGCTCGTGAAGCACGGCTTCACCGGAAACATCTACGCCACCTCGGCCACGCGCGACCTCTGCAGCCTCATGCTGCGAGATAGCGCGCACATCCAGACGCGCGACGCCGAATACCTCACAAAGAAAAACCTGAAGAAGGGCCTGCCGCCCGTCGAGCCGCTCTATACAGACGAAGATGCCGTTTGCTCGCTGAAGAATTTCGTGGGCATCGAATACGAGAAGACTTTCACCATCACCGATTCCGTGAAGGTCACCTTCTACGATGCCGGCCATATTCTGGGCTCGGCCCTCGCGGCGCTAGACATTCAGGAAGACGGCCGCAAGATCAGGCTGCTCACGCTTTACGACCTCGGCCGCGAGGGAAACCCCCTGCTTCGCGATCCGGTGGCGATCGACAACGCAGATTATGTAATCACCGAGAGCACCTACGGCGGCCGCGACCACGAGGCCTATTCAAACATGGCCGGCTTGCTCGCCGACGTGGTGAATGAGGCTGTGAAGTCGAAGGGCAAGATCATCGTGCCTGCGTTCAGCGTCGGCCGAACTCAGACCATCGTTTATCTGCTGCACCAGTTGATCGACCACGGCAAGATACCGTCGATCCCGGTATTTGTCGACAGCCCGCTCTCGACGAACGTGACCGAAGTGTTCCGGTTCCATCCCGAGTGCTACGACGACGACGTGCTGTACCCGCTGATGACCACCGACGATCCGTTTGGTTTCCAGCGGCTCACCTACATCAAGAACGTGGAGGAGTCGAAGAAGCTGAACGGCATGCCCGGGCCGCTGATGATCATCTCGGCGTCGGGTATGTGCGAATCGGGCCGCATCCTGCATCACCTGCGA
>DATLAR010000304.1:0-7004 GCA_035527355.1 Planctomycetota bacterium | reverse complement strand
GACGCGCTCAGGGAACGGATCGGCACCGTAGATTCCTCGGGCTATGCCTGGGGGGATTCTGAAGAAGACCAAACCTTCGCGCCGGAGCCGCTCGTCGAGACGATCAAGCGGCTAGTAGCACCCGGCACTTGGGAAGAAGGCCCCACCGAAGACCTGAAAATAGCCGCCGGCGGCACGAGCGGCATTTCCATCGCGTTCAACGACACGCCCCTGAAGGACGTGCTGGCTTCCCTCGGCAAAGCCGTAAAGCAGAAGATCACGATCGATCCCGAAGCCAAAGCGAAAGGCGACGAGAAGACGACCGTGCACCTCGACGAGATGACGCTGCCTTCCGCCCTCGAGTACATCCTCGTGCCGATGGGCTGCCGCTACGAGGTGAGGCCCGACGGCATCATTGTAACGCTCGGCGATCTCGGCCGCGCCGAGGCGCTCTGCACCGAAGCCGCAGCCGCAGCCGACGCAGGCAAACTGCTCGAAGCGATCGCGATGTACAAGCAAGCCGGCATACTGGCCGCGCCTGCACGCTACGGACACAACCTGGCCGCGATGGCTTTTGACGCCGTGCCCAGGCTGCGCCGCCGCTACGCCGACCAGCAGGCAAAAAAACTGCCCGCGCTGAACAAGAAGCTGGACCTCGTCATCCGCCGCCAGCCGCTGAACATCGCGCTGGCCGAAGTGGCGAAGGCCGCCGGCATCCAGATCAGCATCGCTCGCGGCAGCTCCGCCGACGCCCGCGAACTCCTCAACCTCGATACACTCGAGGTTACGTATCTCGACCTGCGCAACGCGACCGTCGCCCAGGCGCTTGACTGGCTGCTCGAGCAATTCCAAATGGAATGGCAAATTGCCGGGGAAAAGGCAACTGCGGGCACCTCCAAGCGCCTGATGCAATCCGTGCCGACGCCGTGGAGTTATTCCATCGCATACATCGCGGCGCCAACGAAGAACGAGCTGACACAGGACGACCAGGCCAATCGCAAGCTGCATGCCGATTCGCAGCGGGAAATCCGCGATGCCGTTGCCTCGATGGCCGGGCAAGGCAAGGTGAAACTGCTGGGCAACGCCGCGCTGCTCGTATACGGCACCGCCGCCGATCATCTCGCAGCAGAGGCAGCGATCCGCCTGCTCCAAAACGGCGAGGCCACCGAAACCACCCCGCCCGCACTGGCGGAGCTCGCGAAAAAGACCGCACCGCGATACGCCGAGCACGCCGAGAAACGCGCCGCAGGTGTGGCCGCCAAAGGCCGGCAGGCCGTGATCTGCGCCATCGACGACTTCACTTGGAAAATCCTCGCCGACGCACTCGACGGAAAAACGAACACCGAGGCGCTCACGTGGTTGCAGTTTGCCATCAACAGCCCCCATTACGCCGGCGCGGCCGCGAAGCTCCAGCCGGCGGCAATCTCGCGAACCCTCTGGTGCATCACCGAGGCCGCGCGGCTGCTGCCGAAGAACCGCGAGCTTGCGCAGCTTGCCGAGAAAGCCGCCTCGCTGGCCGAAAGCGCCGCAAAGCAGGCAACTGAAGGATCAAAAAAGAACGTGCGCAACCAGATCGAGGCGCTCCAATTTGCGCTCGCGTCGCGCAATCTCGCCGCGCTCGGCATCAAGAGCAAGACCTTCGGCGAGAGCTTCGAGCAAAGCCTTAGCGACCTGCTCGGGCGGACGTTCCCCGAGATGCCGGAATTTCCTGCGCTTGCCGCTGCATTGCTGAAGGCCGAGAAGACGGCCGACCGCGCGGCCTTCGCGAAAATCGCCGCCGAAAAAATCGCGGGCGACGATCTGGTTGCTCTCTATAGCGTCGCCTGCCGGCGGCTCGGCGGCGATACGTATGATGCCTTCCGACGCGTGCGGCCGGAAATCATCAGCCGCCAGGCGCTCAGCGGCGACGTGATCCTCATCGCCAACAGGCTTTCAAATCCCAGGATGCAATTCTGACGAGCAGAGGGGAGGAGAGGGGAAAACACGGAGGGCGCAGAGGGCACGGAGAAGGCACAGAGAGGAAAGGAGCGGGAAGGAGGCCCATGGCCTGATCACGGATATATCGCTTCGAGCGGGGCACAAGGGCGGGCAGCAGGATGCCCGCCCTCTTGTTTTGATCGGCCGAGGGCACTATCAGAAGACACGCGCCTCGGGCGGTTTTTGTTTGTACTGATGGCAGATGAGGTCATGCCGCGTTTGCCCTTGATTTTTGACACGAGGTATCGTATAAAGGGCTCATTCAAACGGAGGATTGTTTTGATCTTGGCACCGGTTATTACAAGCCGACAGAATGACGCTGTGAAACGCGCACGTGCGCTCGCCCGAGGCAAAGACACGGCAACTTCCTCGCTGCTGCTGGTCGAGGGGCTGCACCTCATCGAGGAATCCCTCAAAGAAGGCGTAAAATACGACACCGTGCTCGTAAGCCCGCGCCTCGAAGCCACCGAGCAGGGCGCTGCCCTCCGCGAGCACCTGCTGCGCGCCGGCAATCCCGTGCTCGACGCCACCGATGACGTGCTCGAATCAATAAGCGAGGCGGCAGGCCACCAGGGCGTAGTGGGGCTGGCTTACAAAAGGGTGTGGACGCTTGAAGACCTGCTGCCCACCGCTCGCATGCCGCTGGTGGTGGTGGCTTGGGGCGTGCAGGATCCAGGCAACCTCGGCACTATCATCCGCACGGCCGATGCGGCCGGCGCCACCGGCGTGATCGCCACCGCGCACACCGCTTGCCCGTTCAACGCCAAATGCATCCGCGCAACGATGGGCTCCATTTTCCGCCTGCCGGTTATCGAGATGCAGGATGAGCTTCACGCGATCGGCCAACTGAAGCAGCACAAGCTCGCGATCTTCGGCACGTCGGTTGTCAGCGGCGTGCGACACACGGATATCGACTTTGACCAACCCGTCGCCGTCGTGCTCGGAGCCGAGGGCGCCGGATTGCCCACCCTCGTGCTGGGCCTGTGCGATCAAGCGTTGCGTATACCCATCCGCCCCGAAGTGGAATCGCTGAACGTGGCCGCCGCGGCCGCCGCGATCCTATACGAAGCCGCCCGCCAGCGCGATTTCAAAGGGCTGGTCTGAATAGCCTGGATTCCCCACATCATGAATCTATTCGATCTCCCGGTCCTTGTCGACCGCTTTTCGGCTGACGCCGAGCTGTTCGTTCTGTCGCACTACCACCGCGATCACATGGACGGGCTAGGCGCCGGCTGGCGCCGCGGTCCGCTGCTGTGCTCGCCGATCACGGCCAGCCTGCTGTCGGCGCTCGACGCCCTTCCGCCGCAAACGCTTCGCGTGATTCAGCCCGACGAGATGCAGGAGATCAGCGTGGCGGGCCAGACGCTTTGCGTGACGGCGCTCGAAGCCAACCATTGCCCCGGCGCGCTGATGTTCGTGTTTGAATGCCGCGGCCGCAAGATCATCTACACCGGCGATTTCCGCCTCAACCACCACCTGCGGCAGAAACGCACGCTGCTGGCCGGCGCCGACGTGCTCTACGTAGACAGCACGTATGCGTCGCCTGAATACAAGTTTCCCACGCAGGAGCAGAGCGTGGAAATGGTGCTGCAGGCCGTGAGGGCCAACGTTGAGAAAGAGATCATGCTCGCCATCTACACGATCGGCAAGAGCAGGATACTCCAGGCGCTCTTCGATGAATTCCGCCGCCCGGTGTACGTGAGCAAGGAAAAACTCGCCGCCTACAACGCAATGGGCTATGGCAACCTCGTAACCGCCAGCAGAAAGGACGCGGGGTTCATCGGCTACTCGCGCGAATACTTCGACCGCTACTTCCGCTGGACCCGCGAACGCAACCCCTCCAATTGCCTCGTCATTTATCCATCGGGCATGTGCACCGGCGTCCGCCCCCGCGAAGGGTTCTTCTACGTGCCCTACTCCGAGCATTGCGATTGGCATGAATTCAGCGAGTTCGTGGAAATGGTCGCCGCAAGAGAAGTGGTGAAGACGTGACGGCAGCCGTTTGGCGGGATCAGGTGTTTTTTCCGCTCAACATCTCCCTCGCCTGCTGAAGGGTGACGTCGCTGGTTTCCTTGCCGCCGATCATTTCGGCAATCTCGCGAAGGCGGGCGTCGCCGGTCAGCTCTTCCACGGCGGTGGAAGCGTGCCCCTTGCGCACCTGCTTCGACACCCTGATCTGATGATCGGCGCAGGCGGCGATCTGCGGCAGGTGCGTAACGCACACCACCTGGTGGCAGCGGGCGATGGCGGCAAGCCTCTGGCCGATCTGCCGGCCCATCCGCCCGCCGATGTTCGCGTCGATCTCGTCGAAAATCAGAAGCGGCACCTTGTCGCATTCGGCCAGCACGGTTTTGATTGCGAGCATCACGCGCGAAATCTCGCCGCCCGATGCTATCTTGCGCAGGCTCATCGGCGGCTCGCCGGGGTTTGGCGCAATCAGGAATTCCACGTCGTCCATGCCGGTGGCCGTTGCGTCGTCTATCGATTGCCGCGGCGTCACGGCCACCTCAAACTTCGTTTTCTCCATCCCAAGGGCCTTCAATTCCTGCTCCACGCCCTTGGCAAGTTTTGCGGCGGCCTTGCGGCGTGCGGCGGTCAGCTCGGCGCCGAGCTTCGCCGCCGCCGCGGCTGATTCCTTCAGCCCGCCGGCCAGCGTGCGCAGGTCGCTCTCGGCGCCGGAAAGCCTCGCGATCGTCCCGCGCAGATCGGCCGCAAACGCGGCGATCGCTTCCTCGCTGTCGCCGTATTTCGACTGCATCCTGCGAATCTGCACCAGCCGCTGCTCCACCTCATCAGCTCGTGCGGGGTCAAACTCCCAGCGTTCGCGATACTCGCGCAGCGAAAACGCCGCCTCCTCGATCTTCACCGAAGCATCGCTGCAAGCCTCGAGCACCGCCGCCAGCTTCGGGTCCATGCCCGCGATCTCGTCAAGCTGCCGGATCACCGCCTTGATCTGGTCGAGCGCCGATCCGTGGCCCTCGTAGAGGCCGGCGTAGCCTTGCTCGATGCGCGACCGGATTTTCTCGGCGTTTGCGAGCAGCGTGCGCTCGCGTTCCAATTCGGCGATCTCGCCGGGCGCGATTGCAGCGGCCTCGATCTCGCCAAGCTGAAAGGTGCAGAAATCGAGTTCGCTGCGCCTCTGCTTTTCGGTGGCAAGCAGCTCTTCGTAGTATTTCACCTTGCGGCGATGCTCGTCGTGGGCATCGGCAAATTTCCGGCGCAACGGGATGAGCCGGCCAAACTCGTCGAGCAGGTCGCGCTGCCTGTTTGCATACAGCAGCGACTGCTGCTCGTGCTGGCCGTGGATGTCCACCAGCAAGGCGCCGATATCCTTGAGCGTACCAACGTTTACCGAGGAAGAATTGAGGCGGCACCTGTTGCGGCCCGATCGGCTGACGGTGCGTTGGAGTATCACCTCGGGCTCCGTGAATTCATCGAGCGCCGCGGCCTCGGCCAGCGTCTTCCGCATTGCGGCATCGGGCAGGAAAAACACGCCCTCCACCGACGCCTCCTCCTCGCCGTGGCGGATGAGGTCGGCCGATGCCCGCCCGCCCAGGAGCATCTCGAGCGCGTCGATGATCAGCGACTTGCCCACGCCGGTGGCGCCCGTGAGGGCGTTGAAGCCTTTCGCGAGGTTCACCTCGGCGCGGTCGATCAGCGCAAAATTTGTGATGCGTAGTTCGGCAAGCATCGCTTATGAAACCCTGTGCCGGTGGCGGTTGACTGGACCGCAATAGATTTTAAGGCGCGGACGGGACATGTTCAAGAGGAAAGACGGCAAGGTTATGACATGGGGACGCCCCGCGGTTGGTTCTTGGGGGAAGGGGGCCGCGGGGCGTTTCGGCGTAAGACCTGAGAATATTCATAAGCAGCAGGCGACCGATCTGAATATTCCAGACTTCCGACAGGGGTGAAGCCGGGGTCGTGCGACCCCGGCCTCCGCCCTTATTTGGTTGTTACTTGCGGACTCTCTTGCGTCCGTAGCCGAGCAGGCCGATCAGCCCGCAGCCGAGCAGGGCCATCGTGGCGGGCTCGGGCACGATCGTGAAGGTGCCGTTGACCACGGTGATGCTGCTGAGCGGAATCTCGCCGCTGGTGTCCGCGAACATCGTGTAGAAGTCGTCGAGCTCGATCGTGTAGGTGCCGCCAGGCACGCCCGAGTACGCGAAGAAGATGTCCAGCATCCATGTCCTCGTCGCGGTGATGTTCGTGTCAGCCGCGGGCAGCAGGCCCAAAGTCCTGATCGGGTCTTCGGTCGGGACATAAAGCTCCAGCGCCGATCCGGCAAACCGGGTGTTGTTGAAACGCACAGCCAAGCCTTCGACGGCCGGCTCGAGTATGCCGACGATGTTGTCCTCCTCGTCGTACTCGTACAGGGTCGGCATCGCGCCAAAGTGGTACTTTTCATCACCGCCGAAGTAGCTGGTGGCATCCCAGGGCCGGCAGTCTCTCGGCACGGTGAACATAGTGGTTGGCACAAGCTCGCCCTGCTCATTGCGGAAGTTCAGGGCAACCTGTCCGGCCCCGAAGTTGGGGATGTCCTGGAGGTAAACCCTGACCCTCAGCAAGCCGCTGCTGGGCAGTGGGTCAGTGCCCATCTGGTAGGGTTCTACATATACTGTGGCGGCGATCGCTGACGTGGTGAACACTGCGAGAATCGCAATAATGCACAACATCTTCTTCATAACAAATCTCCTTTTTTGATTACAGCCGACTAAATAACACGTCACGTTTGGAAAAGAAACAGATGCCCAAGATACGACCTGAAAGTGCTAGTTGCTCCCAATCACCCCTTTCTTTCTTGTAGGATGCTAATCCTTGCCAAGGAAACCTATGCGTAAGTCAAGGAACAAAAAATGGGGAAGGCATATTTCCTTCGTCAGGAAATATGCTTCCCCATTAGATGGTTCGTTATTCAGTTTTACCAGCAGGCGACCGGAGTTTTCTCAAACCCGAACAGCAAGGACTCGGAAGAGCTTCGTCCTCGCTAATGGTATTATAACCCAGAAAGGTGCCTGTGTCAAGTTAAAATGTGCTTTTTTTCCGGA
>DATLAR010000303.1:0-5072 GCA_035527355.1 Planctomycetota bacterium | reverse complement strand
TACAACCTCGTGCACCAGCTCAACGTGCTGGAAAACATAATGCTTGCGCCGTTTTACATCCGCGACCACCGGCCGGAGACGCGCGAGCGGTGCATGCGGGCCGTGGAGATGGTGGGCCTGGCCGACCGCCTCAAGCACCGGCCGGCCGAGCTTTCGGGCGGCGAGGTGCAGCGCGTGGCGATCGCGCGGGCGCTCGCAAACGATCCCCTGCTTCTGCTGGCCGACGAGCCGACCGGCAACCTCGACAGCGAAACCGGCGCCGGCATAATGAAGCTGTTCGAAAGCCTCAACCAGTCGGGCCGAACAATCATCATCGTTACGCATGATCCGCTGGTGGCGGCGCGGGCGAAGCGGCAGATCAGGCTGGTCGACGGACGCGTGGCGCAGGCGGAGGGCCGGCGATGATACACGTGCTGAAGGTGATCCGGATGGCGCTGAGGTCGCTCACGCTGCACAAGTTCCGTTCCGTGCTCAGCGTGCTTGGGATCATTTTCGGTGTGATGGCGGTGGTGGCGATGATGGCGATAGGCGAGGGAGCGAAACGCGAGTCGCTCAGGCAGATCGAGCTGCTGGGCACAAACAACCTGATAGTGCGGCCGCTGCAGCTCACGCAGTCGGAGAAGCGCTCGGCCGAGGCGCGGCAGTCGCCCGGGCTCACGCTGGATGATGAAAAGCTGCTGCGCCGGCTGCCGGGGGTGTTGCGCGTGGCGGCGGTGAAGGCGATGCCCGTCGAGATTTCGCCTGGGCTGAAAGACGTGAAGCCGTCGATTGCCGGCGTTACGCCCGACTACGCGCGGATCACGAATATACGCGCGGCGCAGGGCGAGTTTATTGCCGAAGAGCACGTGCGCAAGCAGTCGCGCGTGTGCGTGCTGGGCGCAGATGCGGCCCGGCGGCTGGGGCATCGCGAAGGCGAGATGGTGTTGCTCGGGGGCGACTGGTTCCGCGTGATAGGCGTGCTGGAGAACAAGGACTACTCGGGCGGCAAGGATGCCGCGATCACTCCGCGAAACTCAAACAACGACATCTACGTGCCGATAACCGTGCTGGCGCCGGAGATGGAATCGGAGCAGGTTGACGAGCTTTGGGTGCAGGCGGATGCGGCCTCGATGGTGCCGCAAACGGCCGCGGCCGTCGACGAGGCGCTGGCCCGTGCGCATTACGGCGTGCCGGACTACGAAGTGGTGGTGCCGCGCGAGCTGCTGGTGCAGAAGCAGCGCACGGTTTCGGTATTCAACACGATGCTCATCTGCACGGCGGGGATTTCGCTGCTGGTGGGGGGGATCGGCATAATGAACATAATGCTCGCCAACGTGTCGGAGCGAACGCGCGAGATCGGCATCTGCCGGGCGCTGGGCGCGTGCCGCCGCGATATTGCCATCCAATTCCTCTCGGAGTCGCTGACGCTCACCGTGCTGGGCGGGCTTGCGGGGATATTGCTGGGCGGATTTGCGGCGCGGCTGATCGCAGTTTACGGCGGGTGGACTACGGTGCTGTCGCTGGAGTCGATCGTAGTGGCGGTGGGCATTTCGGCGCTCGTCGGTATTTTCTTCGGATTCTATCCTGCCAGGCGTGCCGCGCGCATGGACCCCATCGCGGCGCTGAAATTCGAGTAGTTCAGGTGTAACTGCGCAATGCCTGCCTCATCTGTTCGGGCGTGGCAGTGCCCGTGGTGCCGAGCTGGGTTACGGTGATGGACGCGGCGAGATTGCCCATTTCGGCGGCTTCTACGAGTTCGGCGGCCGCGGCCAGGGCCGAGACCACGCCGGCGGTTACGGTGTCGCCGGCGCCCGTGGTATCAAGCGGCCCGCGTACCGGATAGGCCGGCACTAGCTTGGTCACGCGTCCGTCCGCCGCCACGATTCCTTTCGCGCCTACCGTGAGGAACACCTTGCGGCCGATCTGCCGGGCGAGGTTGTGCGCCAGGTCTTTTGCCTCTTCCACCGATTCCATTCGTTCGTGCCGCCCCAATGCCTTGGCTGCTTCCTTGAAATTCGGCTTGACGATCATGTTCTGGAATTTCGCGATGCGGTTGCGGCTGTCGGCCAGGATGATGAGATTGGGCCGTTCCTTGGCCGCCTGAACCAGCTCCAGCCTCACGGCGTCCGTCACCACGCCGCAATTCGTCTGCTCCACCTGGTCCAGCACGATCAACGCATCCACCTCGGCCGCAAGCGAGCGGATGGAAGCGATTATCGCCCGCTCCACCTCCGCCGGCAGGGGCAGGCGGTTCTTGATGTCGATGCGGTTGATCTCGTCTTCGGTGCCCTTCGCGCGGCGGATCATGGGCTTTCCGTAGGTAGGCGTGAAGCGGTCGGTGCGCATCACCACGTGGTCGAAATTCAGGCCGATGCCCTTCAACTGCCTGCTCAGCTCGTATCCGTTGCCGTCGTCGCCGAGCATTGTAACGGCGTATACGGTGCCGACGCCGAGCGCGGCGACCTTTGTTGAAACGGAGCCGGCGGCGCCGGGGCTTGGGCGCAGCTCAACCACCTGGTGAGCTTCGAGGCCGGTTTCGATGGATCGCTCGGCGAGCTCCTGGTCGATGATCATGTATTGGTCGAGGAAGAAATCGCCGATGATTGCGATTTTTTTGGCGGGCAGGGCGCTCAGCAATTCGTCAAGTCTCTGTAGGTTCATTAGATGGTCCATTGCAGAGGGTGCAGATTTCGATCTCAGCGGTCGCAAGTATGGCAAATACTTTACACAACAGGGCGCGAAAAATCAACTGCATACGTGTGGCGGGCGCAGTCTGCTGATTCGCACGCTGCTATTTTTTGCCCACGGGTGCGGGCGGGGTGGTGCCGGCGGCTTGGGGCTGCGACGAGTTTACCGCCTCGTTGCGCAGGCGGTCGAGCAGCGGCCGCATGCCTTCGCGCATCTTGTGCACTGCCAGCGAGGCGGCCTTGTCGAACATCGTGGGCAGGCTGCCCTGCAGCCATGCCACGGGGATCACCATCGTGTATTGGGCTTTGTCTTCCACCACGCCATACACGTATCCGGTGCGCACGTCCAGCACGGCGCCTTTGGCCATGCTGCCGGCGGTGATGGTATCGCCGGGGAAGATGAACAGGCCCACTACGGTGAGATAGAGGAAGGCCATCGGGTTTGGCTGGCGGCCGTAGTCGTAGGAAACGCTGTAAACGAGCAGGAGGTCGCAATTGAGCGCGGCTGCGCTCTTGCGGAGCACACGCACGTCGCGCACCGTGACCGTGGGCGTGTATAGGGTGGAAAGGAAGACGACGTCCTTGATGAAGAAATTGTCCTGCAGCACGGTTTGCCATTCGCGGCGCTGGTCGGACGTGATGGTGTGAGGCACGGGCACTTCGGTATTGGACGGGATGTAAACGATGCCGAGGTTGGCGCCGGGCCTGATGCCGGGCCTCTGGGTGAAGGCGTCCTGGATGTTCTGTTCGGTAACAGGTTTGCTGGTGTCTACGAGGCTGCCGAGGTCGGGCGGTTGGAGGTTCAGTTGCCTGGCTTCGCAGCCGGCCAATGCAGCGATCAGCGGGATGATGAAAATCTTGCGCTTCATACGTTTGCTCCTCGGGAATCCGCATTGTGAAACGGTCACGGCTTGCGATACCAAAGAAGCGCCTCGTCGAAGGCGCACCCTGCTGATTTCGATGCTCGTTATGCTGCCGGCGGCGGGGAAGCTTCCCCCGTTTGCCTTCCGGGCGGTCAAGCGGTCTCGGCTAGTGCGGCGTCGAGCACCGCGATGCCCTCCATTATCGCATCATCCGAGATGATGAGGGGCGGGCAGATTTTGATGGAAGCGGCCGCGAAGCCTACGGGTGCAAAAAGCATCAGGCCCTTTCGCACGCACGCCTCCACGATGCCAAACGCGCGCAGTGCGTCCGGCTGCTGTGTGTTTGGCTTCACGATAAGCACGGCGGCAACGAGGCCGCGCCCGTGCACGAAGCCGATTTCGGGATGCTTTCGTGCGAGGCGGCCCAGCTCGCGGTGCAGCAGCTCGCCGGCCTTTGCGGCGCGTGCGGGCAGGTCTTCGGCCAGGATCAGGTTTATGTTGGCCAGTGCCGCGGCCGCGCAAACGGGATTGCCGCCGTAGGTGGTGGTCATGCTGCGCGGCGGAAAGCCGTCGAGCAGCGCGGCCCTGCCCAATACGGCCGAAAGCGGCAGCGAGCCCGACAGCCCCTTCGCGAAGCAGGCGAGGTCCGGGACGATGCCGTAGTGCTCGAAGCCAAACAGCCGGCCGGTGCGGCCGAATCCGGCCTGCACCTCGTCGCACGTGAGCACGGCGTGGTGCCGGCGGCACCAGTCGGCCAGGCGCTGCATGTATTCGGGCGGTGCGAAATTGGCATCGCCGCCCTGGAACGACTCGATCAGCACGCCGGCCACGTGTGCCGGCTGCACGTTTTGCTCCTTCAGCGACCGCTCGAAGAGGTCGAATGCGGTGTCGCGGCAGAGGTAGCCGTCGGGAAACGGCACCTGCACGAAGGCCGGATCAGGCGGTCCGATCCATTCCTTCATCGCGGATATTCCGCCGGCCAGTTGCGAGCCGAGCGTGCGGCCATGAAAGGCATTGTTGAACGACACGATGATGCGTTTGTGCTCGCCGCCGGTTTTGCGGGCGCTGATCCGCGAGAGCTTGATGGCGCATTCAAGCGCTTCGGCTCCGCCGGAAAACAGCATTACGCGATCGAGGCCGGGGGGCGCTATTTCAACGAGCCTCGCGGCCAGCATCGCCCGCGGCTGGGTGGGATGCGCGTACGCAAAGAGCAGCTTTTCGGCCTGGGCCTTCAAGGCGTCGACCACCTCGCGGCGGCCGTGCCCGGCATTTGCGCCCAGCACGCCGGAGGTCCAGTCCAGCCACATATTGCCCCAGGGATCAAAGATACTGCACGCCTCGGCGCGGTCCCAGATCACGGGTGCCATGCCCGTCATGGCTTCGGGCTCGCATTCGAGCATCTTCCTGATTATCGGCAGCGATTCGGGCACGGGGATGGGAGTTTTGATCCGGCGATGCGGCGTATCAACGGTGGGAACCTGAGCTGGAATCGTGGAGAAAGTGAAACTCGCCATAGTACATCCTGAGCGCCCGAAATTGCCCT
>DATLAR010000302.1:0-7317 GCA_035527355.1 Planctomycetota bacterium | reverse complement strand
AAAATTCCTCTTGCAAGATGAGCATGGGCGTGTTATAATTATCAAAGTAGCCGAAGTTTCCCAAATAATGCGAATTGTCCGATTTTTGGTATGCCTTGCAGCAGAGAGGCACAGATGGCAGAGCGGCTTTTGACGACTGGTGAGATAGCCCGCCTGTGCAGGGTCACCACCGAAACCGTTGTCAGTTGGATCAAATCGGGGAAATTGAAGGCCTGCTCTACCCCCGGCGGCAGGTACAGAGTTTCCACAATAACGTGCGCAAAATTCCTTGACGAGTACGGATTGCCCGTGCCCAGAGAATGGTTTATGCCCGATGCCGCGGATGGCCAGGCGGCAGGCGCCGCCCCGGCCAGCCCAGATCAGCAAACCAACGAGGAGAACATCGATATGGACCAGTTGGTTCTTGCCAAAGCTTTCGTGCCAAACCTGGTCGAAAACCTGAAGAAGAGCTACAGGGTTTTCGGTCCGGTGCCCCAGGGCGCGTCCAGCGCTTTCCGGGAGCTGGACGGCAGCGAGAGTATGCAGCTCGATTACACAACCACGATCCTGCCGCCGAAGAAATTCGTGCTGCCCCCCAGGGAAAAGCTGCTGGATTTCAACATCGCCACCGGCGAGAGCTGCGAGCCGAAGCCCGATGCGAGGCCCATCGCCGTGCTCGGCATTCATCCCTGCGATATGCAGGGAATCCTGCGGCTCGATTTCGCGTTTTGCCGCGGGCGCTGCGAGGCAAACTACTTCGAGCGCCGCAAGAACATGCTATTTGTCGGCACGAGTTGCAACCCCGACGAATACTGCTTCTGCGACGCCGTGGGATCGAACAAGTTCGATCAAGGCTTCGACCTCTTCCTCTCCGACATCGGCCAGAGCTACCTGGTAGACGTTCTGACGCCGCGCGGCCGCGAGGTGCTGGCCGGCCTGAAAATGCAGCCGGTAACCGACATCGACCGCCGCGAGGCGAAGAAGGCGCACGACCGCTGCACCAGTCATCCCGGCCGAAAGATGCAACCTGCCGTGTCGTCCCTGCCGCTGCTGGCAAAAGACGGCGACGAGCTGGACCTGTGGGCCAATTTCGGCAAGCGGTGCCTCACATGCGGCACCTGCAATCTCGTTTGCCCCACGTGCTACTGCTTCGACGTGCGCGACAACGTGGAGCTGGACCTTACCAACGGGGCGCGCGAGCGCTTCTGGGACAGTTGCCAGCTCGAAGAATTTGCCGAGGTGGCCGGCGGCGAGTCGTTCCGCAAGGAGCGAGCGAACCGCCAGAAGCACAGGTTCAACCGCAAGTTCCGCTACTTTGCCGCCGAATACGGCGCTCCGTTCTGCGTCGGGTGCGGCCGCTGCTCAAGGCAGTGCGTGGCAAAGATCGACATCGTGGAAATCGCGAACGAATTGGAAAAGGCAGTGGCGAAGCTGTGAGCTTCTTGCAGCTTGCCAAACTGAAGAACCAGGAGTCTACACGCCATGCCCGCTGAAGAACACGTTTGCAACTGCCTCGAGCGGCTATACAAGCCGCGCGCGGCGAAGCTCGCGAAGGTGGAACAGCTCACCGCAAAGGAGAAGTTCTTCGAGGTGCGCCTCGACGACGGCTCCGACCTCGGCCACCAGCCCGGCCAGTTCGTTGAAGTGTCGCTTTTCGGATACGGAGAAGCCCCGATCTCCATATCCTCATCGCCCACGAAAAAGGGCAGCTTCGACCTCTGCGTGCGGGCCGCAGGCGGCCTGACTACCGCGATGCACAAGCTGCCGCAGGGCGCCAGCATCGGCATCCGCGGGCCCTTCGGAAAGGGATTCGACACCGAATTCCTCAAGGGCAAGGACATCCTTTTCGTTGGCGGCGGCATCGGCATCGTGCCGCTCAGGTCGCTGATCAACTATGTGCTCGACAAGCGGAAAGACTTCGGCAAAGTCACGATCCTCTACGGCGCCAAAAATCCGTCGGAGCTGCTTTTCATCAACGAGCTCGAGAAGTGGAAGAACGACAAGACGGTCGACTTCAGGCTCACCGTGGATCGCCCCGACGAGAGCTGGAAAGGCCACACAGGCGTGATCACCACGCTCATCACCGATCTGCAGGTGGACCCCGCCGCCACCTACGCCGCAATCGTAGGCCCGCCCATCATGTATAAATTCGTGTTGCTTTCGCTGAAAGCAAAACAGTTCCGCGACGACCACATCATCGTGTCGCTCGAACGGCGCATGAAATGCGGCGTCGGCAAATGCGGCCACTGCCAGATCAATTCCATTTACGTCTGCCAGGATGGCCCGGTGTTCAACTACGCAACCCTCAAGGATCTCCGGGAGGCCTTCTAAATGAAACCAAAGGTCGCTTTCTTCGATTTCACAAGCTGCGAGGGCTGCCAACTGCAGCAGCTCAACTGCGAAGACGAGCTGCTTGGCATACTCGCGGCCGTGGAAGTAGTGAACTTCCGCGAGGCAACGAGCGTGCGGCGCGACGACTACGACATCGCGTTCATCGAGGGCTCGATCTCTACGCCGTCTTGCGTGGAGCGGATCAGGAAAATCCGCGAAAACGCCAAGGTGCTCGTTACGCTCGGGGCCTGCGCCTCCACCGGCGGGCTGAACATGCTCAAGAATTTTCAGCCGCTTGACAAGGTGCGCACCTACGTCTACGGCGACAAGGCGGGCTACTTCGACACACTGCCCGTGCGGCCGGTTGACCAGGTGGTGAAGGTTGACTACAAGGTGCACGGCTGCCCGATGGACAAGCAGGACTATCTCGAAACCGTGAAGGCGCTGCTTTCGGGCCGCGAGCCGAGGCAGGTCAAGTATCCGGTGTGCGTGGAATGCAAGATGAAGGAAAACGCCTGCCGCTACGACTACGGCGAAACGTGCCTCGGGCCCGTCACGCGGGCCGGCTGCGGCGCACGGTGCCCATCAAACAACTACATCTGCTTCGGCTGCAGGGGGCTGGTAGACAGCCCGAAAACGGATGCCGCCAACGACGTGCTGAAGGAGCGCGGCCTTTCCGCCCAGGATGTTCTCAAAAAATACAGGCTCTTCTATGGCTATTCGGAGGTGGCTGAATGACAACCGAAAAGACCTTTGACATAAACGTCCATCACGTTACGCGCGTCGAAGGCCACGGCAATATCGTCGTAAACGTCAAGAACGGCAAGCTCGAGAAATGCGAGCTCGCAATCGTCGAGGCGCCGCGGTTCTTCGAGGCGTTCCTGCGCGGGCGCTCCTGGAAGGAAGCCGCGCTCATCACCAGCCGCATCTGCGGCATCTGCTCGCCCGGCCACCAGCTCACCAGCCTCAAGGCCACCGAAGATGCCATGGGCATCGCGGTGTCCGAGCAGACGCTTCTGCTGCGCAAGCTGATGGTGGCGGGCTCGTTCCTCCAGAGCCACGTGCTGCACGTATACTTCCTGGTCAGCCCGGACCTCGTGGGGCAGCCGTCGGTGATTCCGCTGGCATCCAGCATGCCCGACGTAGTGAAACGCGCCCTGAAGCTCAAGAAGCTGTCCAACGACATCTGCGATGTAGTAGGCGGCCGCGCGGTGCACCCGATCACGATGATTCCCGGCGGCTTCACGAAGATTCCGGCGGCCGACGACCTGAAGAAGCTGCGCGACCGCATCGTTGAGGCGATCCCCGATATCATCGCCACGGTGGAGCTCGTGGCGGCGCTGGCCGGCAAGCTGCCGAATTTCACCCGCGAAACCGAATACATCTCGCTGGGCGGCGGCAATGGCGAATTCCCGCTCTACGACGGCCAGATTTGCTCGTCCGACGCGGGCCTCACGCCCGACAAGAACTACCGCAAGATGACCAACGAGCGCGTGGTGCGGCACTCGTCTTCGAAGCACACCGCGGTGAACCGCTCGTCGTACATGGTAGGCGCGCTCGCCCGCTGCAACAACAACGCCGGCAAGTTCAACGCCACCGGCAAGAAAGCCGCCGCCGCTCTCGGATACACGGCGCCCTGCTTCAACCCCTATTTCAACAACGTTTGCCAGGTGATCGAGTGCGGACAGATCGTCGAAGACGCGCTTGGCTGGATCGACAAGCTGCTGGCGACGGGGCTGAAGGAAGAGCCGGTGAGCGTGAAGCCGCGCGCAGGCACCGGCGTAGGCTGCACAGAAGTGCCGCGCGGCATCCTTTACCACGAATACACCTATGACGATAACGGAATGGTGGTGGATGCCAACTGCATCATCCCGACCGGCCAGAACCTTGCCAATATCGACGCGGATATGAAGAAGCTGGTGCCCGAGATGATAGATGCAGGCAAGAGCAAAGACGATATCACGTTTGCGCTCGAGATGTTGGTGCGGGCGTACGACCCCTGCATCAGTTGCTCGGTTCACCTGCTCGACGTGCAGTTTGTGGAATAGGAGGCGCCCGGTTTGAAGGGCATACGCATAATCGGCGTGGGCAACGAGATGGCAGGCGACGATGCCGTTGGCCCGGCCGTGATCGAGGCCCTGCGCGGGCGTGCCCTGCCGGAGTGTGTCGAGCTGATCTGCGCGGGCGCCGATGCGCTCGGCGTGCTGGAATACCTGGAAGACGACGTGAGCGTGGTGATCGTTGACGCGGCGCGGATGGCGCGCGCTCCGGGTAATGTCTTGACTTTTCCGGCGGCAAATGCGAAAGTGAATATAGTGGCCGACGCGTGGTCGCTGCACGGTATCGGCCTGGCACACGTGCTGAAACTGGCCGAACAGATGCGGCTGCCGGCCCGCGTCACCATAGTCGGCATCGAGCCCGCGAGCGTTCAGCCCGGGCAGGGGATGTCCCTCGCCGCGGTTGCGGCTATTCCCAAAGCTGTCGATTCCGTGGAGAGCATAGTGCGATCAGAATGCGAGGCCGCGTGCGCGGCCCCTGCACCAAGGAGAAGCTGAATGTCGAAAAAAGTGCTTATCATAGATGATGACCCCGACATCGTGGAAGCCGAGAAGATGATCCTCGAGAGCCACGGATACGACGTCGATTCGGCCTCGGACGGCGAGAGCGGGCTTGCCAAGGCGGAAAAGACGAAGCCCGATCTCATCATCCTCGACGTCATGATGTCAACGATGGACCAGGGCTTCCAGGTGGCGTACAAGCTCAAGCAGTCGCCCGACCTCAAGAAGATTCCGGTGCTGATGGCCACGTCGGTGGGCCAGGTTACGAAGTTCAAGTTCGATCCGAAAACCGATAGCGATTTCCTGCCCGTCGAGGCTTACATCGAAAAGCCGATCAAGCCGGCGGACCTAATATCCACCGTTGAAAGGCTGCTCCGCGCGTGATGCGCTTCAGCGGTCGGATCGCCTGGAGGCTTCTCCTTGCCGGATCACGAGGTTGGCATCACCGATTTGCTCGTTCCAAGGCGGGCAGAACTCACCGAGCGCGTGGCCTGGTTCGTCAGGCTTCGATGGCTAGCCGTTGGCGGCATGCTGCTGGCTGTGCCCGTTGGAAAGAAGCTGCTGGGCTTCGAGAAGATCGACGGGCAAAGGATTCTCGCACTGGCCGGTGCGCTTTTCCTGCTCAACTGCTGCTATGTGCTCATCTCGCGGGCCTTGCACCGGCCGCGCGACGGCGGCTCGCCAGACCTTCGCAAGGTCGAGCTGTTTGCAAAGGCGCAGGTGCTGCTGGACCTGCTGATCCTCACGGCCATCCTGCACTACTCCGGCGGCATTCGTAACCCGTTCAGCTTCTATTACATTTTTCATGTTATCATCTCATCGATCCTGCTGAGCCGGCGGAGCGCCTACGGCGTGGCCGCGCTGTGCCTCGGGCTGTTCGGCGCGATGGCGCTGCTCGAGCACTTCGGAGTGTTGAGCGCCCACCCGCTCAACGCGCTTCAGCAGAAGCCGTCGGCCGGATACGTGCTCACCGCCATCATGGCGATGGGCACCACGCTCTTCACGGCCATTTTCATGGCCACCTCTATCATGCAGAGGCTGAAGCAGAAGGAAGATGAGCTCGAGAAAGCGTGGCGCGAAGTGAAGCAGCTCGAGGCCACAAAGTCGCGCTTCCTCGTGCTCGTCTCGCACGAGATGCGCTCGCCGATCGTGGCCATCCGCTCGATGCTCGATGCCTTGGGCGTGGCCTACAGCAAATGCCTGGGCGAGAAGGCCGTGGAAATGCTTTCACGGGCCAGCGAGCGAGCCGACAGCCTCCTCACGCTCACAAAGGATCTCCTCACGCTCGCGCGGCAGCAGTCGATGCAGGAGCACCAGACCGAGCAGGAAATCGTCGACCTTGCAGCGCTCACGCGCAACGGCATCCTGCTCTTCAAGGCCGAGGCCGACGAGAAAAGCATTGTCCTGAAGGAAAGCTATCCCGAGAAAGCTATCGGCGTGCGCACGGACCACGACTCGATGAACCTGGTGCTGTCGAACCTGATATCGAACGCGATCCGCTATACGCCGGCGGGCGGGCAGGTGGGCGTTTCGTGGCAGCTTGAGGGGCGCCGGGCTATGCTGAAAGTGAGCGACACCGGCATCGGAATTCCGGAGTCCGAGCTGCCGCATATGTTCAAGGAATTCTTCCGCGCCGAAAACGCGAGAAAATTCACCGCGTCCGGCACCGGCCTGGGCCTCGCAATCACAAAGAACATCGTTGAGCGGCTCGGCGGCACCATAGCCGTTGACAGCCGCCTGAACGAAGGCTCCACCTTCACGGTCATGCTGCCATTGGCGTGAGCAGCCGCCAGGAGGCAAACGTGCACGAGATGTCCATAGCCATCGGCATAGTCGAAACGCTGAAGGAGGAAATGGCAAAGCATCCCGATGCGTCGCTCAAAAAAGTAAAGCTCTCCATCGGCGAGTTTTCAGGCGTGGAAACCGAAACGCTCGCTTTCGCGCTCGAGGTCGCGCTCGATCAGGAAAACTTCAACGGCGTGCAGCTCGACATCAACAAGGTGCCGCTTGAGGCTCGCTGCCGAAAATGCAGCCGCCTCTTCAAACCGGAATCCTCCGGCTTTCGCTGCGACAACTGCGGCTCCGATTCCTTCGACATAGAGGCGGGCCAATCGGTAACGGTTGACTCGATTACAGTGGAATGACAGCAGAGATAAAAATCCAGAAGAATGTGCTTTCGAAGAACGACGAGATCGCGGCCCAGCTCCGCCGCACTTTCGCCGAAAGGCGAATCTTCGTAGTTAATATCCTCAGCTCGCCGGGCTCCGGCAAAACCACCCTGCTCGAAAAGACGGCGCAGGCGCTCGGCTCGAAGCTGCGGCTTGCCGCCATCGAAGGCGACCTCCAGACCAGCCGCGACGCCGACCGCATCGCCGGGCACGGCGTGAAGGCCGTGCAGATCAACACCGGCCGCGGTTGCCACCTCGACGCGAACATGGTTACCAACGTG
>DATLAR010000301.1:0-2121 GCA_035527355.1 Planctomycetota bacterium | reverse complement strand
GGCGCGTTGAACTCCAGCTTGGTCTGAAGCCTGGCCAGAATCTTGCCGTCCGACACGCGCACCACGTCGCCTTCGGGCGTGGCGACTACGTCGACGTCGCCGACCTTTGCGTGCACGGGCGTGCCGAAGCGCGAGCCCGTGCCGTTGGCCGTCCACAGCGTCTCACCGGTTTGCGCGTTCAGCGCCATCACCGAATGAATGTGCACGATCAACTTGTCGCCGATCAGCAGCGGCGACGAGCTATGCCCCCAGCCGTTGGTAGGTTTCGCGAGCATCCTGATCCACTTGCGGTTGCCGTCGAGGTCGTAGCAGGCGGCAACGCCATTGCCGGACAGCACGTAAACGACCTTTCCGTCGCTCACGGGCGTGGCCGTGGCATAGCCGGTCGTCCCTTCTTTTGGCGGCAGATCGTAGATGCTCAGCGGCTGGCGTTCATTGCGCAGCGCGTCGATCTGCTTCCTGGTATCTTCAGTTTTGGTCTTCAGTTCGGCCTCTTCGGGCAGCGCCTTCAGTTCCTCGATCGCCTTTTCAAGCTGCTTGGGCGCGCCCTCCTGCTTGCCCAGCAATTCGTTCACCTGCTTCTGCAGTTCATCCACCTTCTTTTTCAGGTCGGCGTTGTCGGGCGCCTTCGCAAGCTCGTCGTTCTGCTTCGCGAGTTCCCCCTCGCGCGCCTTGAGCTGCTCCGGCAGAGCTTCAATCTGCTTTGGCAGTTCCGCTATCTTCTTCGTCAGTTCGTTGCGCTTGTTGATCTGGTGGTTGAGCTTATTGAACTCGTCCTGGAGGGGCCTGATCTTTGCGGCAAGAGCATCGGCCTGCTTCTTCACCTCCTGGGCCTTGGGCAGCTCTTCGGGGGGCAGTGCGTCGAAATACTCGTTGCTCTTCTGCCATAGTATCTTGCCGTCGGCCGCGCTCACGCAAACAATGTCGCTGGGCTCGGAGCACAGGTAAATCCTGTTTCCCACGATGATGGGCGTAGCGTTGCTCCATGATGGCATCTTGGATGCCCACACAATGTTCTTGTCTTTCGCCCATTCAACGGGCGGAGTGGCCGCGGGGTATCTTCCGGTGCCGTCGCCGCGCCAACCAACAACCTGCTGAGCGGCCGCCGAATGCACGCAAACCAGAGCCGCCAGGCAAATCGCTAATACTGTCTTCATACGATACAGTCCTTTCTATGGTGTTCCGCCCTACTGCTGGTCCTTAAAGGCCAAAGCCCCGGTAGGGCAAGCTTTCACGCAATCCTGCGCCGCCTTCTGCAGCGCGTCGGCTATCGTCTGATTGAAGGGCGCCGCTACGCGCACGTCAAACCCGCGGCCAACAAACGCAAGCCCAAGCGGCTCGCCCGCCTGCTCGGCGATTCGCGTGCAGATTCCGCAGACGATGCACTTGCCGGCTTCGTAAACCACGTCGGCGTGCCGGGCATCAATCTCCAGCCGCCGGCGCTCGCCCTTGTGCCTCGCAACCCGGGCGCCGCACGCCTGGGCAAAAGCACGCAGCTTGCAGTCGTGCGCCTTTCGGCAGTCGCAGCGCATGCAGCGCATCGCCTCGCGCCGAGCCTCATCGGCCGATAGGCCGCTATCGGCCCCGCCCTGCGGCTGCACGCGCGCCGCGCCGCTTGCGCCCGCCATCAGTTTTTCCATATCCGCGTCATCCGGGCGGCCCATGTGCACCGAGAGTGCTTTCGCCTCGCCGCACACGGCTGCGCCGGAGAGGAATTGATGAATTGACACGGCCGCCGCGCGCCCCGCCGCCACCGAGCGCACCGCCTGCTGCGTTGGCGCGAATGCGTCGCCCGCAACGAACACGCCGGGCGTGTCCGTCTGCAGGGTAACCTTGTCGGCCTTCAGCCCGTGAGCGGACGCCGGCAATCCAAGGGCATCGACCGCTCCCGGCTCCAGCTTGCCCGCCGCCACTAGCACGGCATCATGTGTGGAAAGGAGGTCCGCCGCGCGCCCGATGCGCGTGCCCATGCGAAACTCCGCGCCCAGCCGCGCGATGATGCGTATCTCGGCGTCGAGCACATCGGGCGGCAGGCGATCATGCGGCACGGCGTATCGCAGCATGCCGCCGCTCTTTTCGTGGTCGTCGAAGATCACGCACTCGTGGCCGGCGTGCAGCAGG
>DATLAR010000300.1:0-2864 GCA_035527355.1 Planctomycetota bacterium | reverse complement strand
ATCAAGTTCGAGGGCGTTCGCCGGCCCGTCTTTCGACTCGAAGAGGGAACGGCCGAAACCGTTGTGATGGAGAACCTGATGGCCATGTACGGCGACGCCTATTGGGCCTTCGACCATGCGTGTCGGCGAACCTGGGTATTGAATAGCTGCTACATCGGCGCCTACATCAACACAGCCGCCGGAGGCAAAGTACTGCTGACCGACTTCTCCGGTGAAGTGCATGGCGACCGCCAGAAGATCTGGGTCCGCAACCTCAACACCGAAAGCTACGTCCACACGCACAACACCAACCGGGGCGGCGACCTGTGGATCCTGGGTATCAAGACGGAAAAGGATCGCACCATCGTCGACACCACGGACGGCGGACGTACGGAATTGTTCGGCGGCTTCCTCTACAAGAACCGCCAGCGCGTCGGTCCGGCTCCGGCTTTCACGAGCACCGACTCGGACGTCAGCTATAACTACAAAGCGATCGGAGTGTCGTACGCCGTTCAAGTGCAGGAGACACGCAGCGGCGAGACCCGAGAATTGCCAGTGGAGAGGACCGGCGGAAGATGCGTGCTGTTCGCAGGCCGCCCGTGACTTCTCAGATTCAAAACCGTAACACGTGATTCTGTGTCGTAAGAACAACATATTTCATTCGGTTGTAACCTCCGTTGCGCGCCTACGCAGACAGCGCGCATTGCCCAGAGTAACACGATTGCACCAATCGGTTGTTGTACTGGACATGAAAAGGGGCTCCAAGGTAAGAACATTGGTTCTTGCGAACAACGTTCCAATGTTCCACGAAGGAGCCCAAATGATGATTATCGAGGTTGAAGATCGGTTCTGCAAGGTGACAAAGCAGTTTCTGAAAGTGCTGGGAAGGCTTCAACGTGCGGCCGCTTCGGGCGAGGCGGTGCATGAAGTCGAGGAAACGACCTGGTTCGGCCTGCTCGAAGTGGGCCGCGAAGTTATCGTGGCGTACATCGAGCAGCAGGACGAAGCACTGCCACGGCCGAAGGTGATCGAGCAGGAGGGGAAGAAGCTTCGGCGGCTGCGCGAGCGACACGCGCGGCCGTATGTTTCGGTCTTCGGTCCGACGCCGTTTGAGCGCGACGTTTACGCCACGCGGGAAACACAGCGTCAGGAGGTGGTGCCGTTGGACGCGAAGCTCGGCATGCCGGAGGGAAACACGTCGTATCTGCTGCAGAAGTGGAGCGGCACAAAGTGCGTGAAAGAATCCTACGACCAGTCGCGGGCCACGCTGGCGGAAATCTTCGGCTTCGCGCCGTCGGTCAACTGCCTGGAGGACATGGTGACGCGGGCGGCCGAGCATGCCGAGGTCTACTTCGACGAACAAGTGCCGGTCGACCCGACGACGGAGGAGCAGATCCTGGTCGCCACCAGCGACTGCAAAGGCGTGCCGATGCGACGGATCGATGCGCCCCGGACGAAACGTGGCGACGATGTGGGGCGTCCGAAACGGAAACGGTTGAAGAAGGGCGAGAAGCACGGCCAGAAGCGGATGGCGTGTGTCGGCGGCGTCTACTCGGTGAGCCCGTTCCGTCGCACGGCCGAGGAAGTGCTCGACGAGATCCTTCGCAAGGAAAAACAGCAACAGCGGCCGGAACCCAAGAACAAGCGGCTCCGGGCCGTCTTGACTCGCCAACTCGATGGCAAGGAAGTCAACGGCAAAGGCGTTGTCTTCAACTGGCTTGCCGAGGAGGTGCGGCAGCGCGATCCGCAAGCGTGTCGCACGGTCGTGGCGATCATGGACGGCGAAACGAAGCTTCGCGAGCTGCAGCAGCGGAAGCTCGGCCGGGCGGTCGGGATCCTGGACATCTGGCACGTGACGGAATACCTGTGGAAGCTGGCCTACTGTTTTCACCCTGAAGGCAGCGACGAGGCGGAGGCGTTCGTGGAAACCTGCCTGCGCAAGCTGCTCGAAGGCAAGGTCCGCCGCGTGATCGGCGGCATCCGGCAAATGGCGACCAAGCGTGGGCTGTCGAAACCCAAGAAGGCGAAGGCCGAGCAATGCCTGAACTACTTCGCCCAGCGGTGTGAATACATGAAGTACGACGAGTACTTGGATGCCGGCTACCCGATCGGCAGTGGCGTGGTGGAGGGCGCGTGCCGTCACCTGGTGAAGGACCGGATGGAACAGACCGGCATGCGTTGGCGAATCGAGGGCGCCCAGGCGATTCTCAACCTTCGAGCGATCTACGTCAACGACGACTGGGACGCCTTTCACACCCTCCGAATTCAGGCAGAACAACACAAACTCTACCCTTACAAAAGACGTTTACTCACCATCCTAAACTGCGCAACCTGACGCGATCCGGAGGTTGCAACCTATTGAAATGCTCCGTCCTTGCGCGATCGGGTGTACTATCGTTGGCCTGCTCGTGCTGAGTGTCTCGACGGCGCTGGCTGCCGACTGGCCCTGCTGGCGCGGACCCAATCACGATAACAGGTCGGAAGAGTCAGGGTGGCGAACCGACTGGAAGGCGAATCCGCCGAAAGTCCTATGGCAGGCGGCCACCGGCTGGAGGTGGGGCTGCCCGGTCGTGGCCGGCGGGCGGGTCTTCGTGCACGGCGACGACTACTCCGGCAGATCGGGCACTCAGATACTCCATGCCCTTGATGCAGACACCGGAAAAGAGCTTTGGAGGGACGAGTCCTTCGTCTGGGGTTATAACATTCAGCCGCTCACGTACTCGCCGGCGGTCGATGGTGACCATGTGTATTTCTACACGGCCAGCGGCGTGCTGAAGTGTCTGCAAGCGGCCACGGGCGAAACGGTTTGGACGCAGGACCTGAGCAAGACGCTTCGGGCGCGCCGCGAGGTGAGTTACGGTTACCGGTGCAGCCCCGTTGTGTGG
>DATLAR010000299.1:0-3287 GCA_035527355.1 Planctomycetota bacterium | reverse complement strand
GAATCGCCCGACGGCGGCCAGAAGTAGAGCATAGCTTCTTCCGAGTCGAAGCACCACTCGCCGGGCCGGTCGAGCTCCTCCAGCGCGTTTTCGATGCAGAAGCGGTTGTCGGTCTGGATCGCGGCGGGCACGTACCACGGGTGCACGTCGGTGTCCCAATCTTCGCGTGCAAGGCGGATGAGGCGCTCGCCATAGTTCACGCTCTCGACGGGGGTAACGGTCATGTTCCAGCCGGGGCCGCGGAACATCTTCACCTCGATGCCGCCGGGCCTGGCCCAGGTGTGGCGAAAGGTGTTTGGTCTGTAGTGGAACGCCGTGGTGGAGCCTTGTTCGGCAGGCGCCTCCACAAACGCCCAGCCGGTGGCGAGCGGGTTGGCGGTGTCCACTTTTGGCCAGCGAGCCCTCGACATGCGGCGGCCCTTGCAGAAGAGCTGGCGTGTTTTCCATTTGCCTCCGCTGCTGCCGTGAAGCTCGGCCTGCATGATGCGGCCCCTGAAGGGCCTCCAGCCGCCCAGAACCTGCCCGCCGCTGAGCAGCGGCGTCTCGCCGGGATGCGCCCGCCACGCCACGGGGTTCTCGCGTGTGCCGGCGTCGGCCTCGGTGAGTACCAGCGGCTCCGTGAGGTAGTAGCTGCCGCCGCGCGCGATCACCGTGAGCGGCGACGGAAGCCGCTTGGCGTGCTTTCTGAGCGTGCGAAGGGCATCGCGAGCGCGCGCAAGCGTCGCAAACGGATGATCTTTCGTGCCGGGCCAGCCGTCGTTGCCGCCCGGTGCCACGTAAAACGTGCCGCTTTCATTGCTGATCTTCTGTTCCATGAGTTTTCCTCTTCAAAGGATCAAGCTCGGTTTGCCGCTGCCTCATGCTGTGCTCGTGTAAACATAACCTTACCGCAATGAGAGGAAAAAGTCAAGGTGCGGCCTGCGCGCAGCGGCCTGTGCGCAGCGGCCTGCGTGTAGATCGAGCAGGTGATCGTGAGGCCGCCCAGCAGGCTTCACATGCCATCGGAGCAAACTGCGGCTGTGCAGGATTGTTTTACGGAAGGATCGGAAAAGGCATGGATCATTGGGCCGCGTGCAGCTCGGCGCCGGCATCGACCAGCCGCTTCTGCAGCAGTGGCACGTTGAGCTTTCGGGGCGATTCGCCGCGTTTCACGCACAATGCCGCCGCGGTGCCGGCCGCTTGCGATATGGCCATCAGCGGCGCCATCGAGCGCGCGCTCTGGAAAGGCACCTGCTCGGCCGAGATGCACCTGCCTGCGATCAGCAGGTTTTCGATCTTCAGCGGCACGAGGCTGCGATACGGGATGTGAAAGCCCTCGTGGTTGAAGAAATATCGCTTGCCGTAGTAGCCGGGCACGGGGTTGGAGCTGATGGCTACCACGTCGTCGAAATGCCGCCCCTCGATGGCATCGGCTTCGGTGATCACGTATTCGCCCAGGATATGGCGTGTTTCGCGCACGCCCAGCATGTCGGCGGTTTGCACCAGGTAGCATTCCTCGTAGCCGGGATTGACGTGCAGCCGGTCAACCACGTCGAGGATTTTCGTGCGCGTCTGAATTTCGGCCTCGGTGAGCTCGATGGCGTCGGTGCCGTCGAGCCCGCCTACGCCGGGGCCCCATCCGGTCATAGTGTTGCCCACCACCACGCCCACGTAGCGGCCGTCGGCGAAATGCTCAGGACGCACGCCGGCCACCCTGTACATCAGGCCCATTCCCATGGCGTGCGAGTCGCTTTTCGGCGGCCTTGAGAAAGGTGCACCGGCCCGCGCCGCCACGTCTCCGTCGCCGGTGGCATCTATGACGATTCTCCCCTCGACAGCCTGCCTGCCGGACTTGTTCTCCACGATGATGCCGCGAATCGCGCCGTCGGCCACTATGCTGTCGCACACGTGGCTGTGCAGCAGCAGCCGCACTCCCGCCTCGTGGCACATTCTGAAGAGAAGGAATTTCAGGATTTCGGGATCGAATCCCACCGCGTATGGAATGTCGCCCGCTTCGAGTTGTTTGGTGAAATCGCCGTGGGCGGTTTTGCCGGAGATGCCATGCAGCAGCGCAAGCTCTACGACGATCTCCTGAGCGATGCCTTTGACGCTTTGAAGCTGATCGGGCGGTTTTTCGTTGCGGAAGCCGTTGAAGCTGGTCATCAGGCCGCTGGTGGCCATGCCGCCAAGCACGGCGGACCGCTCGACCAGGAGGGTGTGTGCCCCTGCCCTCGCGGCGGCTATCGCGGCCGAGACTCCGCCCGGCCCGCCGCCGGCCACTACGACGTCCGCCGAATGCGCGACAGGTATGTCCCTGGCCGGCTCATTGTATGTTTTCAACGCGATTCCTTCATGCCACCATGTACGCTGCACTGGCAAAGCCCAGGATGACCACTGCAACAAGAAGCACTGCAACTCGAGCGCAGAACTGGATCAGGAACGCTTTGCCCCAGCCGATCTTGTATACGTACTTGCAGATGGTGGTGCTGATGAAGAAAAATGCAATGATCAGGGCCACCGGAACGACAAATCGCATCGCTCCGACCTGGAGGCTGCCGTCGGTTGACACCACGCTCAGGAGGAACGTGACGCCTATGAGCAGCAGGCCTATTGTTACGCGATCAAAGGACGAACAGACCAAGGCAGTTCTGAACGTGCTGCCTTTCTCGCCGGCGATGCTCGCCCCCAGCCACAGAAATATGGACGACAGCGCTATGCTCACGAGCAAGCTCATCACGAAATAGCAGATGCCAAGGGCCGTCTGAAGCAGCACCTTCTGGCCTTGTTCGGTTTGCTGGCCTGCGATCTTGCCCTTGTCGGAATCGTAGGATTCGCGAAGAAAACTGGTAACCGGCACGAGAAGTTTCTTCTCTTTGCCGGGGCTGGCGGCTGCATCGGGCACATTCGTGCACTTCGAGAAATCCCCGTAGATGGCATCGATCATCTGCAGCAGAGTTCTCATGCCTTTCGTACCTTCCTGGGCCGCTGCAGTGGATGTGATGACACAGGCGAGAGCGACCGCAAGGAGGACAATACGAGACATTTTCATATTAACCTCCAAAATGCCCGCTCGGATGAACCGCTTTCAAGACATCGGAGCGGGGCTTTCGATAGACACGGCAGAATAGCCTGCCGCAACACACGGGCGCACGTTCACCCCCGAGCATGTGTATATATCGTCACCCGTACACATTTTCTTTAGGTGAAACCAGAAGTTTAGGGAAAACTGCGCCATTGCCAAACGACCTCGCGGCTGCCGGATCCCCCAACGCGCCGGATGCCTGTGAAACCGCGCCAAAGCGAACGCT
>DATLAR010000298.1:0-7430 GCA_035527355.1 Planctomycetota bacterium | reverse complement strand
TATTCAAACACGCCGATCCGCAAGACCGGCGCCATTCGCCCGGAAACTGCGATAGAACCGTTGGCGTGAGGCATGGAGACTGCGTTTTGGGGCCAACGGGGCGTGCTGTGGTTCGGCCAGCCGGTCGGGGTGTCTATTATTTTGCGTTTGCGTGCCAGAAGCCGGGGATGGGCGTTTGGCAGAACTCGCAGGCGCCGCCGGCCATGCGGATTTCGCGCACGCTGAACCCGGTGCGGTGGATGATGCGCTTGCGGCAGTGGTGGCAGTAGGTATTCTCGCCGGGATGGCCTTCGCGCTGCCACACGTTGCCCACGTACACGTAGTTCAGCCCCTCGTCGAGCGCGGTGTCGCGTGCGGCTTCCAGTGTTTTCGGCGGCGTGCGCGGCAGGTTGCGCAGCTTGTAGAGCGGCTGGAATGCGGTGAAATGCACGGGCACCATCGGCCCCAGCTCGGCCTTGATCCATTTGCTCATCGCACGAATGTCGTCCAGCTTGTCGTTGAGCGTGGGGACAACGAGGTACACGATCTCAAACCAGATTCCCTTCGCCTTCAGCAGCTTCAGAGTGGCCAGCACCGAATCGAGCCTGCCGTTCACTATCTTGCGGTAGTAGTCTTCCGTAAACGCCTTGAGGTCGATTTTCACGGCGCTCAGCACCTTGGACAGCGCAGACATGGGCTCGGCTTCAATGCAGCCGTTCGAGATCATCACGCCGTGGAGGCCCTGCTTTCGGGCGAGTTCGGCGGTGTCGTACATGTATTCATAGAAGACGGTGGGCTCGGAATATGTGAAGGCCACGGACTGGCAGTCGTATTTGCGGGCGTTGGCCACAACGCCTTCGGGCGGCAGCTCGAAGTTGAACGTCTCCTCGGGCCTGCTCTGCGCAATCTGCCAGTTCTGGCAAAACTTGCACTCCACGTTGCAGCCTGCTGTGGCGATGGAGTAGGCCTGCGTGCCCGGCAGGAAATGGAAGAGCGGTTTCTTTTCGATCGGGTCCGGCATGCCGCCGTCGATGCCGCTGCACGGGTTCCCGTATACGAGCGTATAGTAGGTGCCGCCGCGGTTCTCGCGCACGCCGCAATAGCCGCGCTCGCCGTCGCCGGGCCGGCAGTGCCTGAAACAAAGCGTGCATTCGACCCGCTTTTTTTCGAGCTTCTCGTAGTATCTGGCTTCGACGAGCTTTCCGGCGCGGCCCAAGACGGGATCGCCGGGCGCGGCATCGGCTGCCAAGGCTCTGCAAAAGCCCGAGACGGCTGCTGCGCAGGGAACGGCGCACGCGGCCGCCGCACAGGATTTCAGGAATGCGCGACGTGATGCGTTCATAGCTCGTTGTCCGATATCAGGATAGATGATCCATCTGCCAATGGAAATACTACCGCGCAATGGCCGCGGTGTCAACTGTAAAAGCGGCCGCGGCCGGCGGCCTGGCCGGGTGCTTGCCGGGTTTTCCTTGACTTGCACAGCGGCCGTGTGTATAAATTAACGCAAGTGCGGACAGATTGGAGGAAAATATGCCGATTGTGATCACATGCCCAAACCCGTTGTGCCGGAAGAAGATCGGCATTCCCGAGCAGTCGATCGGCAAGCGCATGCTGTGCCCGCTGTGCAAGCATGAGTTTGCGGCGGCCGATTCGGCGGACACTCGCGAGCTGGAGGCGCCCTCGCAGACGGAAACGAGGGAAGCGCCCGCCGCATCGCAGCCGAGTACGCCCAGGCACGCCACCGGGCAGCCGCCTGCAACCGCGCGGACCGCCGGGCAGAAACCGGCAGGCAGCGTTCAGCCCAAGCCCGTGCCCCCCACAAAGCCGGCAAGAGCGGCAGCAAAGCCCGGCAGCGTTCACTCCAAACCTCTGCCGCCCACAAAAGCGGCGGGCGCGTCGCGCGATGACAGCCACAGCCGCCGAATGGCGCAATTCCAGCGCAAGGCCGAGCACGCCAGCAGCACTCGCAGGAGCGTTGGCATTGTGAGCCTGGTGGTTTTGGCCATTGGCGTGATCGTGGGCACCATCCTCCTTTTGCCTCAGTTTCTTTCGTTTGCCGGCTCGGGCGGCCATGTTTTTGTATTGCTGCAGAAGAGCGTGCGGCACAACGAGCCGGAGCAGTTGTGGGACCTGATGACGCCGGACGACAAGAACCTCGCGGTGGCGAAGAAAGAGGAGTTCACTGCGTTTCTCCAATCAATATCGCGCCAGCCGGGGGTGAGAAGCTCGATGGCACAGAGGCTGCTGCTCGATGTGCTGAAGTCGCGGCAGTTCAATATTCCGGCGTGCAAGTATGTGAAGAGCTCGCAGGCGGGCAACGAGGACTTCCTGGTGTATCAGAACATGGAAGGCAACAACGTGAGCATCCGGATGTCGAGCACCGGCAAGGGGTGGCGCATCGCCCTGGCGGCCCACGTGCTGCAAGAGATCGAGCAGATCAAGACGAAAGCGATCCTGGCCGAAAAGGCCAGGGCCGCCGCCGAGAAGCGCAAATCGGCTCCGCCAGTCGTGGAAGAGCCGTTTAGAGTTACGTGCGAAAGCCTCGACGCGGTGGGCAAGCTGCTGGTTGAAAACCTCGCTGCGGTTCCGCAGGTTGCAGTGGCTGTAAAGCCTCCGGCACTGGCTTTCAAGGGGCTGGACGCTTTCAAGGTTACAGCCCTGAACGCGGAGCGCGCCAACGAGAGAATACGCGCCGCACTGGCCGCGGGCGCCGCCGGGAAGTATGTATTGCTCGATCGGGCAGACAGCAAGTGCCTGGTTCTCGGCGGAAACATCACCACTATCGAAAGGGCGCACAGCGGCAAACGCAGGCCCTTCACGCGCTACCTCTTCAACCTCAAGGAGGCCGGCGGCAAGGGCACAGTGTGGCAGCGTTCTTACGAAGTGGTCCGATCCGCAGAGCCGCTGGAATACTGAGCACCCAAGGCAGGCCCGCTGCCCATGACGGCACGGGCTTGTTCCTTTTTTCAGAAGGATCTGTAAAAGCAAAATGAGCGACATGGACCTCAAGCAATTCACCGTGCACATGATAGCCAACGCCCACATCGATCCCGCGTGGCTGTGGCAGTGGAAGGAAGGGCGCGACGAGGTTTTCAATACCTACCGCAGCGCGCTGAACCTCATGGCTGAATTCCCGCAGCTCGCGTTCTCTTGCAGCGCCGCCTGCACATACGAATGGGTGGAGCAAGGCGACCGCGCGATGTTCGATGAAATCCGCCGGCGCGTCGCCGAAGGCCGCTGGGAGATCGTCAACGGCTGGTGGGTTCAGCCCGACTGCAACATACCGTCGGGCGAGTCGTACATAAGGCACTCGCTCTACGGCAAGAGCTACTTCCTCGACAAGTTCAGCGTGGACGTAAAAACGGGCTACAACGTCGACACGTTCGGCCATTGCAGCGCGCTGCCGAAGATTCTGAAGCAGGCGGGCTTCGAGCACTACGTTTTCTTCCGCCCCGGCCCGCACGAAAAAACACTGCCAGGCAGCCTCTTCTGGTGGGAGAGCGACGACGGCAGCCGCGTGCTGGCGCTGCGTGCGCCGCACCACTACGGCACCTGGGGCGACGTTAACATGGCGGAGCGCATATCGACGGCGTGCAGCCAATGGCAGGCGCCCACCAGTCATGTGGCTTGCTTCTTCGGCGTTGGAAACCACGGCGGCGGGCCCACGCGCGAGCAGATCCGCCGTATCATTGAAGTGCAGCAGATGCCCGGCATGCCGCAGGTGCGCTTCTCCACGCTCGAACAGTTCTTTGCCGAATCGCTCGCTCAGTCGCAAGACTATCCCGTGGTGAACGAAGACCTCCAGCACCACGCCGTTGGCTGCTACAGTGCCGTTTCGCAGGTGAAGCGGCAGAATCGCGAGGCCGAGGCGCTGCTGCTCTCCGCCGAACGATTCGGCGCCTGCGCGGCTATGCTCGGCCAGCAGAAAGACACCCGGCCGGCGATCTCCGGCGCGTGGAAGAAAGTGCTCTTCAACCAGTTCCACGACATCCTCGCCGGCAGCTCGATCAAGCCCGTTTACGACGACGCAACCGAAGATTACGACGCGGCCGATCGCGCGGCCAAGACGGTGCTGAACGATTCGCTGGAAAAGATCGGCGGCCAGATGGAAACCGCCGGCGAGGGCCAGCCGTTCCTGGTGTTCAATCCGCTGCCGTGGCAGCGCACCGACGCGGTAACGGCCGAGCTGCTCCTGCCCGACTCGCCGGCGCCGTTCAAAGTGATCGATCCCGCCGGCAATGCGCTGCCGGTGCAGGTGCTCGACCAGGTGGACCAAGCCGGGCGCTGCCGCACGAAAGTCTGCTTTGCAGCCACGCTGCCCGCCCTGGGCTGCAGCGTCTTCAGGCTCGTCACCGGCGCCGCGGCCGAGTTTTCATCCTCGCTGCACGCATACGGCTCCACGCTCGAAAACAACCGCTGCAAGCTCATTGCCGACCCAACCACCGGCCACATTGTGTCGCTGTTTGACAAGGCTCGCGGCGTCGAATGCATCGCCGGCCCCGCGTGCGTGCCCATCGTCATCGACGATCCCAGCGATACGTGGTCGCACGACATCGTGGAGTTCAGAAACGAGATCGGCCGATTCGCCGGCCCCACGCAACTGGTGGAGTGCGGCCCCGTGCGGGCCACGCTGCGCACCCGGCAGACGTGGGGGGCGTCGTCCATCGAGCAGGATTACACCCTCTACAACGGACTCGACCGCATCGATTGCGAAATGAGAATCGACTGGCACGAGCGCCACAAAATGCTCAAGCTGGCCGTGCCGGTAAACGCAGCCGAGCCGCAGGCCACCTTCGAGGTGCCGCTGGGCACCATCGTGCGCCCGCCGCTCGGCCACGAAGAGCCGGGGCTGCGCTGGGCGGACCTGGCCTGGACGGCCGGCGGGCAAACCACCGGCCTCACCATCGCAAACGACTCCAAATACGGCTACGATTTCAAAGGCAAGGAGCTGCGCGTTTCAATCCTGCGCAGCCCCATATACGCCTTCCACGACCCACGCGTGCCCGAGGCATCAAAAAAATACCTCTACACCGACCAAGGCACGCAAACTGTGCGATACTCGCTGCGGCCGCACGCGGGCGATTGGCGCGAGGCCGGCGCCCCCCGGCAAGGCTGCACGCTCAACAGCCCCTTCATCGTGCTCACCGACGTCAAGCCGCACGCGGGCAGGCTGGGGCGGTCGGTCGCTTTCATCAGCGTATCGCCCGACAACGTGATTGCGGAAGTTCTGAAGGCCGCGGAAGATGGAAACGGGATGATCGTGAGGGTTCACGAGACGGCAGGCCGCGACACCACGGCAAAGCTGGACTGGCCGGCGGCCCCGGCCGGCGGCACATCGCACAGCTTTACCATCGGCCATAACCAGATCAAAACCTTCCGCGTGGCCGGCGGCGCGGTGGCGGAAGTGTCGCTGCTGGAACGCTGACGCTTGAAAGGACAGGGGCCGCTCCACGCAGCGGAGCGGCCCCAAACCGAATGATCCTCAGCTCTCAGAGAAACGCCCCGCGGCATTTCTCCAGATCCACCTGCGGCGAGCTTGTCCTCCCGGCTTATCTTCGACGGCCCCGGCGGCGGGTTGAGCCGTAAAATCGTCAACAATCACTGTAGGGAAAATCGCCAAAGCCATGAAGAAATCATTCGTCTACGTGAACGGATCGATTGTGCCTCGCGAGCGGGCTATGGTCTCGGCTTTTGATCGCGGCCTGCTCTACGGCGATGGTGTTTTTGAAACTATGCGGGCCTACGGAGGCGAGGTGTTTCGCCTGGGCGACCATCTGAGGCGGCTGAGGAAATCGGCCCGCGAACTCCGCCTTGCTCTGCCGCTGCCAGCCGGCGAGCTGGCCGGCGCCATACGCGCGCTCGTCGAGCGAAACAAACTGCCCGACGCCTACATCCGCATCACGCTCACGCGCGGCCCCCACAGCGGCTCTCTGGCCCTGCAAACCGATCTGCCCGCCACGCTCATCATCGACTGCAGGCCGGTTACGCCCTACCCCGACGCCTGGTATCGGCGCGGCATCAGGCTGGCCATCTCGCAATCGCGGCGCGGCACGTCGCAGATCGCCCCTCGGCACAAGGTGCTCAGCTACGTTGAAAACCTGCTCGCACTCGATGCCGCCCGCGGCCGGGGCGCCGATGAGGCGCTGATCCTCACCGAGCAGGGCCATCTGTGCGAAGGGGCAACGTCGAACATCTTCATCGTGTGCGGCAAGCGGATTCTCACGCCGTCGGACGCAACGAACCTGCTCAGCGGCGTCACGCGCGGCACCGTGCTCCGCTTATGCCGTCGAGCCGGCATCGAGGTGGCCGAGGGGCTTTTCACGCCGGAAGACGCTTTCGCGGCCGACGAGGTATTCATCACCAATTCGATAATGGAAATAATGCCCGTGGCCGCCATCGACAACCACGCCATCAGGCTTTGCCCCGGGCCGACCACGCTCAGGCTGCTGGAGAGGTATCGCAAGGAGGCAAGGCCGCGGGCCGTGAAAAGTCTGTAGGATTTCCAAGGGCGGAGCGTAACCGGATAGGCTTGCGTGTTTCCTCGTCCATGCCGGATGCCCGGTAACGGTGAGCATGGCGTAGTCGCCGGGGGGGCCGTGCCCGCGCCCTGCCTTCCGCCTTCCACCTTCTGCCTTCTGCATTGGGCCCGGTGCATCTCCAAAAAAAAACGACGCAAAAATTTGACAAACTCCGTTTCATGTGCTATACTTCAGCAGGGAATCTATCCGACTATCAAGTAGAGCAGATTGGAAATTCGCATGGCTGGAATAGTCCAATACGTGGAGCGCCATTCGCCCAAGCAGACGCGAATCGTCGAAAAGCTCAGGGGCAAGATCATTGCCAATGAACTCCTTCCCGGTGCCCGTCTGCCCAACTTGCTCGAACTGGAAAAGGAATTCCGAACAAGCACTACTACAATCCTGCGCGCGCTTGAACACCTCAACCGTACAGGATACGTCCGATCCGTGCCGCGCTCCGGCACATTTGTCTCTGAGAATCCCCCCCATCTCTGCCATTTTGGCATCTTTCTCCCGGGCGCGCCCAATGGCGGGCACTGGCCCCAGCGCTACCTCGAAGCCTGGCGGCTCGAGGCGCTAAGGCTCGAAGGCTCCGCCGATCCGCAGGGCCTCAAGAGGCGAATGCTCTTTTTCGATGAGTCCACGCATTCCGGCCTCGCTAATGGCGAGCTTATCGACAAGGTGGAGTCGGAACAGCTTGCCGGCCTCATCTTTGCCGAGAATCCCTATGCTTTTTCCGGCACGTCTGTGCTGAAGCACCCCGGTTTGCCGAGGGTGGCGGTTTGCTCGAAACCTATCGACGGCACGAGCACGATCTCGCTTGACAACCGCACTTTGCTGGACAAGGGCCTGCAGTACCTTGCGGAAAGAGGCCGGCGCCGCTTGGCCATCATCACCATTTCATCATACCGCTATGCCATGGGCACCGAAGAG
>DATLAR010000297.1:0-2829 GCA_035527355.1 Planctomycetota bacterium | reverse complement strand
ATCGACGAGGCGCCCAACGCAATGTCGGCATGGCTGATCAACGATAACCTGAAGGAGGAAAACCTCCTGCGGAACGCCGAGGTGAAACTGGTGGAGGCCGGCCCGGTATTCGCCCGGTTCTCCGTAGCGCACAAGTTCCGCGCGTCGAAGATCGAAGAAGACATCATCTACTACAGAGACGTGCCGCGGGTTGACTTCGAAGCCAACATCGACTGGCGCGAGAAGGGCAGCAACGAAGCCGGCGTGCCCCAGTTGAAGGTGGCGTTTGCCGCCTCGATGGCCGCGCCGCGCGCACGATTCGAAGGCCCGTTCTTCATCACCGAGCGCCCCGTCGACGGCCTCGAACAGCCCACGCAGAAATGGGTGGACGTTACCGGCGAGGGCTTTGGTTTTGCAGTGCTGAACGACTCGAAATGCGGCTGCGACGTGCTCGGTGGCCGCGTGCGCATGACGCTGCTGCGAAATCCCTACGGCCCCGACCCCGAATCCGACAACGGCCGGCACACCGTTCGATTCGCATTCTGCCCGCACAGCGCGTCCACCACCAGCGCCGAGCTCATGAGGGCCGGCATGGCGTTCAACCGTGCGCCCGTTTGCACCGTGAGCACCTCGCCGGTGAAACGGGCATCATCGCTGCTGACGATTGAAGGCTCCGACTCGGTGGTCTGCACGGCGCTTCGGCTGGCCGAGCATTCAAACGGCATGCTGCTGCGGCTTTTTGAGACCAGCGGCAAAACCGCCTCCGTCCGGTTCACCCTGGGCAAAAAGGTAGTGTCGGTCGAGGAGGTAAACTTCCTCGAAAACCCGATGCCCAGCAAGGTGAACCTCGACAACGGCGCCGTGTCGGCCAGTTTCCATCCGTTCGAGGTGAAGACACTCCTGCTCGAGGTCAAGGGGCTGGCATAGGCTTGATTTCCGGATGTTGTCCGGTTCATTGCATTCAACAAACGCGAGACGCGCTCACGGGCGCATCTCCACCATTGAAAGGGAAATGACTTGGCAAAGATCAAGACACTGCTTTACACCGGCGGCGAAATCCACGACTACAAAGGCTGCGGCGACGTGATCGAGCCGATCCTGCGCGGCGACGCGAGTTTCGATGTCACCCGCGTGAACAACGACCTCTCGTGCGTCGAAACCTCTAGACTGGCGCCTTACGACCTGATCGTTTTCTATCACACCATCGGCACGATCACCGATGCTCAGAAAAACGGCCTGCTGAACTGGCTGGCCGGCGGCAAGGGCTACGTAGGCATTCATTCGGCGGCGGATTCCTTCCGCGAGTGCCCCGAATATCGCGCGATGGTCGGCGGATGGTTCGTTACCCATCCCTCCTACAGGGAATACCAGGTGAGCGTGGTGGACCCCCAGCACCCTATCACCAAGGACCTCACCGAGTTCAAAGTCACCGACGAGCAATACATCACCGATTACGACCCGCGCGTGCACGTGCTGTGCTCGGGCCTGTGGAAAGGCGACAAGATGCCCGTTGCGTGGACAAAGCCGTGGGGCAACGGCCGCGTATACTATCTGGCGCTCGGGCACGACCCGAACGCGTGCAAGGCCGACATCTTCAAAACGCTGCTCGTGCGCGGCTGCCTCTGGGCCGCCGAAAAGAAAGCGTAATTCGTATTGCGTACCTGCAGGGGCAGGCGCCGGCCGTCGAGCGCCTGCCCTGTTCATTTCGCCCGAAATCGCTGTTGGCCGCACCGCTCCTCCCGAAAATTGCTTTGCCGGCTCGGGCTTCGCGCTCTGCGTCGCCCGGGCATTTTTCAGACGTTCTTGTGGGAGCACAAAAAATGCAGATTCTCATACCATTCTACAGCCGCTACGGCAACGTTGCCATTCTGGCCGAAACAATCGCGAAAGGCGCGCTTGATGTGAAGGGCATCGAAGTGAAACTTGCCTACTGCCGCGACACCTTCACCCCCCGCGAGATCATCGAACGCGACAAGCGCTGGAGGGAAATGTCGGACCGGCTCGCAACGAAGTATCCGGAACCCACGCTCGACGACCTCCGCGCCTGCGCGGCGATGATCCAGGGCAGCCCCACGCGTTTCGGAAATATGGCCGCGCCGCTCAAGGCGCTGTGGGATGCCAGCTCCAGCATCTGGCTTGAAGGATCGCTGGCCGGCAAGGTGGGAGCCTGCTTCACCGCCACATCCAGCATGCACGGCGGGCAGGAAACGACACTGGCATCGATGTATTTTCCGATGATCCATCACGGCATGATCATCGTGGGCCTGCCGTATACGGAGCCGAAGCTCGCCACTACTACTGGCGGCGGCTCGCCCTACGGCCCGTCGGCGGTCGTCGGCCCGGCGTCCGACCGCCCGCCCACGCAAGACGACCTCGAGCTGGCTCACGCCCTCGGCAAGCGCGTAGCATCCATCACCGCAAAGCTTCAAAGCGCCTCAGCAGGCTGATGCCCGCGAAAATCCTGTTGCATGACATCGGGCGCTGCGATATCATTCATACACGGACAAGCTTTTCCCCCGCATCCGCCTGCCGTGTCAGGCGCGTGCCGGCCGCTGTCGGCGTGCGCTATGCCTCCGGCAGCTTTCAACCAGGTCCCGGGTTTACACCGTGTTCAAATACCGTCTGCGAGTGCTCCTGATCCTGATCTTCGGCGGCTGCCTCATGGTGGCCACGAGGCTCTTTTGCCTTCAGATACTCCAGGGCGATTACTGGACCAACTACGCAAAGCAGATCAGGCTGAACAGGCGGTCGCTGCCAACCTATCGCGGCCGCATCTACGCCGGCGACGGCACGCTGCTCGCCGCCGATCTCCCGGCGTTCGACATCTCGATGCGGCTGGCCGACCTCGAC
>DATLAR010000296.1:0-11435 GCA_035527355.1 Planctomycetota bacterium | reverse complement strand
GGCGGTTTCGTATTCCACGTGGGATGCGTTGATGGTCACGCCGCGTGCTTTTTCTTCAGGCGCATTGTCGATGGAATCGTACGGCCTGAACTTGCAATACCCTGCTTTCGCGAGGGTGGCCGTGATCGCTGCGGTCAAGGTAGTCTTGCCGTGATCGACGTGGCCGATTGTGCCTATGTTGACGTGCGGTTTAGTCCGCTTAAAAATATCTTTTGCCATTGGAAGCCTCCTTCGTGGCGTAGGGCAATATCAGGCCGAAAAGCCAGCAAACCCTGCTTGTTTCTGTGCCGTGCAAAAGTGAAACGAAGAACTATAAATTATAGCAATAGGACAACGAAAGTCAAGTAAAATTTACGTCTTGAAACCCAATGAGGTTCAACTCTTTCTGTATCAACCGATTATCTCCTTCGCGACCTGTGCCGGCACCTCCGCGTATTCGAGCGGTTCCATGGTGTAGGTGGCGCGTCCTTGCGAAAGCGAGCGGACGGTGGTGGCATAGCCAAACAGCTCGGAAAGGGGCGCCTTGGCCCTTACAACGCATACTCCGGAGCGCAAGCCCATCTCGCCGATCTCGGCGCGCCGGCTGTTGAGGTCGCTGATTATATCGCCGAGATTCACCTCGGGCACGAGCACTTCGAGCTTCATTATGGGCTCGAGCAGCACGGCGCCGGCCTTGTCTACGCCATCTCGGAATGCTTTTGCGCCGGCGGCCATGAAAGAAACATCCGTCGATTCTTCCTCGCGAGCGGCCGCGCCTGTGAGCACAGCCTTGATGTTTACCATCTGATAGCCTGCAAGCCAGCCGCTTTCGGCTGCGCCGCGCACGCCCTCCTCGATAGCGGGCAGGAATATCTTCGGTATCGCGTTGGGTTCGAGGGCCGATTCGAATATTATGCCCGAGAGGCTGCGTGCCGGCTCCAGCCGCAGCTTGACGTATGCATACTGCATCCTCGTGCCGGCCTGCACCTGGTGCTCGGCCTGGCAGTCTACCGCGGTTCGAATGGTTTCGCGATAGGCCACGCGCGGCTTGCCTACGTTTGCGTCCACGCCGAAGTCGCTGAGCATCCTGTTTTTCAGCACATCGAGATGAAGCTCGCCCATGCCGCTGATGATGGTCTGGCCGGTTTCGGGGTCCACCTTCTGGCGGAAAGTCGGATCTTCCTTTGCGAGCCGTTCGAGGGCCTCCGATAGCTTGTCGCGGTCGGCCATAGTCTTGGGCTCGATGGCCATCGAGATTACGGCTTGCGGGAAAACCATGCTCTCGAGCACGATCGGCTTGCTCAACGTGCACAACGTGTCGCCGGTAGTGGTAAACCGCAGCCCGGCTATTGCCACGATGTCGCCCGCAATGGCCTCGTCGGATTTTTCGCGGGCGTCGGCGTGAAGGCGCCAGATGTTTCCGATCCGTTCTTTCTTGTCTTTTGTGGCGTTGTAAACCTGATCGCCGGCTTTCATCTTGCCCGAGTAGACCCGCGTGAAAACGAGGTCGCCGAATTTCTCGGCAACAACCTTGAAGGCGAGAGCGGCCAGCGGGCCGGCCGGGTCGGCTTTGCGCATTTCCTGCGCTTTCGTTCTGGGATGAATACCCTCCACCGGTTTCACCTCTACCGGCGAGGGCAGAAAGTCGACGATCGCATCGAGCACGTTTTGCACACCCTTGTTGCGCAAGGATGCGCCGGCCAGCACAGGAACAAGTTTGCCGGCGAGCGTCGCTTCACGCAGCGCCTTCCTGATGTCGTCGCTGGTCACCTCTTCTTCGCGGATGAACTTATCGGTCATCCATTCTATCTCTTCGGAAAGCTTCTCGACTAGGTGCTCCCGAAGAGCATCGGCTTCATTCTTGAACTCATCCGGGATATCGAATTCGTTGACGACGGCCCCGAAAGACTCGGCGTCGAACGAGTATGCCTTCATAGCGATCACGTCTACCACGCCTTGGAAGCCGGATTCCTTGCCCATCGGGAAATTCACGATGGCTGGGGCCGCGGCCAGGCGATCTTCGAGCGATTTCACGGCTTCATAGAAATTCGCGCCGGTCCGGTCCATCTTGTTTACAAACACGATCCTCGGCACGTGGTAGCGGTCGGCCTGGCGCCAGACGGTTTCAGACTGCGCCTCGACGCCGTTGACGGCATCGATGACGACCACACCGCCATCGAGCACGCGCAGCGACCGCTCCACTTCGGCGGTGAAATCGACGTGCCCGGGCGTGTCGATTATATTGATCTGGATTCCCTTCCACCACGTGGTGGTAGCGGCGGCAGTGATGGTTATGCCTCGCCGCCGCTCCTCCTCCAAATAGTCCATAGTGGCGGTGCCTTCGTCAACCTCGCCGATACGATGCTCCTTGCCACTGTAGAAGAGGATTCTCTCGGTAGTGGTGGTTTTGCCGGCATCGATGTGGGCCATGATGCCGATGTTGCGTCTGTTGGCGAGGATAATCTTGCTCATACGTTCAAACCGGCCGCCCGTTTCGGGCGTTGAAGAATAACGGCAAACACGCCGGGCAATGCATGCGCAGGCGCACGTGCGCCCGAGTGCTGCAAGAGGCTCCGCCGGGGCGGCACCGGTTGGTGCGCCCCGGAAGAGTGATTTATTTGCTCAAGCTGTATCGCCTGATATCCGCCCCCGAGCCGCAAGGGCGGGCGGTTGATGGGCAGTCCTTGCCCATCGGATTGATGGGTGCTGAGGAGCGTCACTGGCGGGAAGATATCGCGCGGCCGGCATCTCACCGAGCGAAGTGTGCGAATGCCTTGTTGGCTTCGGCCATGCGGTGCACGTTTTCGCGCTGCGTTATGGCCGTGCCTTCCTTCTTGATGGCATCGGTCAGCTCGTCGGCCAGCCGATGGTCCATTGTTCGGCCTTTTCTCTTCCTTGCCGCCTCGAGAATCCAACGGATGGCCATGGCAACCTGCCGCCTGGGGGTCACTTGCATGGGCACCTGGTAGCTGGCGCCGCCCACTCTCTTGGAGCGCACTTCGACCAGCGGCTTCACGTTGTTGATAGCCGTTTCGAAGGCATCGAGGGGGTCCTTGTCGGGGAAGCGCTTTGCCACGATTTCCATCGCATCGTAGAATATGCCTTGGGCGAGGGTTTTCTTGCCCGAGTGCATGATGCTGTTGATGAACTTCATCGCGAGCTTGCTTTTGAGTTTCGGGTCCGGTTTCAGGAATCGCTCGGTCGATTCAAATTTCTTTGCCATTCAGGGCCGCTCCTAATTTATCCAAAGTCGTTGATTACGAGGACTTCGTCCCGTACTTCGAGCGTCCCTGCTTGCGCCCTTCAACGCCTGCGACGTCGTACGCGCCGCGGACGATGTGATAGCGCACACCGGGAAGGTCGCGGACCCTGCCGCCGCGAACGAGGACGATCGAGTGTTCCTGGACGTTATGCTTTTCACCCGGGATGTAAGCAGTGATTTCGCGTCCGTTGGTGAGGCGCACGCGTGCCACCTTTCGCAGTGCGGAGTTTGGCTTCTTGGGCGTGCGGGTCATCTGCATGAGGCATACGCCCTTCTTCTGAGGGCACCGCTCGAGGTCGGGGCGTTTGTTCTTCTTCGGCTTGTCCTTGCGCCCTTTCCTCAAAAGCTGATTGATCGTGGGCATTCTTGTCCCCTTCTACTATTCTGCCGTTGTAGCGGTGCTCGGGGGGCCGGTGGCCCCCCTGCACCATCTTTCATTTACGTTCAGCTCACCATCGCGGCCTGTTCCTCTTCGGCACTGCTTTCGGGAAGCTCGGGGGCCGCAGCTCTTTTCCGCAGCTCCGCCTTGCGGTGCTTGTGGAATCCGGTGCCGGCCGGAATCATATGGCCGAGGATCACGTTTTCCTTCAAACCCATGAGGAAGTCCGTCTTGCCGGCCAGGGCCGCTTCGGTCAGCACCTTGGTAGTTTCCTGAAATGATGCAGCCGAGATGAAGCTCTCAGACTGCAACGCCGCCTTGGTCACACCGTAGAGCAGAGGCGTGGCACTTGCGGGCTTGCCGCCCTGGCTCACCACGCGCTCGTTCTCGGCGCGGAAGACGAATTTGTCGGCCACGGTCCCCGGCAGGAAGCCGGTGTCGCCTGTATCTTCTGTTACACGCACCTTGCGCATCATCTGCGACACGATGATCTCGATGTGCTTGTCGTCGATTGTTTCGTGCTGTGTGCGGTAAACGGACTGTATCTCGCGCACGAAGTACTGCTGCACGGCTTCCTCGCCGCTGATACGAAGGATATCCTGCGGGATCAGCGGGCCGTCAACAAGGCGGTCGCCTTCGCGTACGCGGTCGCCTTTGCCAACGGTAAGGTGCTTGCCGTGCGGCACGAGGTGTTCGCGCTCGATGCCGGTTTCGTTGCGCACCACGATGGTTCTCTTGCCGCGCTTGCGTTCGCCCAGCTCCACCACACCGGAAATCTCGCTGATGATGGCGGGGTCTTTGGGCTTGCGGGCTTCAAACAGCTCGGTTACGCGCGGCAGGCCGGCGGTGATGTCTTCCGTTCGGCCGATCTCGCGCGGCGTGCGCGCAAGCTGCGTGCCGGCCATGATTTCCTGGCTTTCCTCAACGTCGAGGATGGCCTTCTCGGGAATCGAGTAGATCGCCAGCGGCTCGCCATCTTTGCCCACAATGATGATCTGCGGGTGCAGGTCGCCCTTGTGCTCCACAATCACCTTGCGGATGGAGCCGGCGGTGTCCACTTCCTCGCGCATCGTCTCTTCTTCAACGATATCCTCAAACCTCACGATACCGCTCTTTTCGGAGATGACGGGCGTGACGTGCGGGTCCCACTGCGCGATGAGGTCCTTGGGCTTCACTTCCTGGCCCTCGGCCACACTGAGCATAGCGCCCGAACGCAACGGATAACGCCGGGCAGTGTCCTTGCCCTTCTCTTCGATCACCGCCTCGCCGTTCTGGTTCAGCACGATCAGGATGCCTTCGGGGTTCATCACGGTCTGAACGTTTTCAAACCGCACGGTGCCTTTCACGGGCGACCTGATCTCGGCCTCTTCCACGGTTCGCTGGGCGGTGCCGCCGATGTGGAAGGTTCTCATCGTGAGCTGCGTGCCGGGCTCGCCGATCGACTGTGCGCCGATGATGCCCACCGCCAAGCCTTCCTCCACCAGCTCGCCGGTGGAAAGGTCCATGCCGTAGCATTTTGCACAAACGCCGCGGGGCGATTCGCACGTCATAGGCGACCGCACCTTGAGGCTGGTGTAGCCGAGCGCCTCGATCTTCTTGCCCTTGCTCACCGTGATCAGATCGCCTTCCTGCACGATCATCTCGCCGGTAAGCTTGTTTGTAACAGCTTCCTGCGATACGCGGCCGCGGATGAGCTGCGACAGCGGCACTTCGATGGTTTCGCCCTTGCGCACCTCGGTCTTCGTGATGCCGTTTACGGTGCGGCAGTCGTTCTCGCTCACTACCACGTTCTGCGCCACGTCGGCCAGCTTGCGCGTGAGGTAGCCGGATTCGGCCGTCTTCAATGCGGTGTCGGCCAAACCTTTTCGGCCGCCGTGCGTGGAGCTGAAGTATTCCAGCACGGGCAGGCCCTCGCGGAAGTTCGCCTTGATGGGCGTTTCGATGATTCGGCCCGAAGGCTTCGTCATAAGCCCGCGCATTCCGGCAAGCTGCCTGATCTGCGCGGTGCTGCCGCGGGCGCCGCTGGCAAACATCAGCCAGATCGGGTTGACGTATGGCTTGCCGTTGCGCACGTCGTTCTTCAGTTCTTCCATCAGTTCTTCGGCCACGTGGTTCGACGCGTGCGTCCAGTGCTCGATGATCTGGTGGTAGCGCTCGGTCTGCGTGATCACGCCGCGCCTGTAGTTCTTCTCGATCTTGTCCACCTCGGCCTGGGTCTTCTCCAGGATGTCCTGTTTCTTGCTTGGCGTGCGCAGGTCGGTGGTGGCTATGGAAAGCCCCGACAGCGTGGCCCACTGGAAGCCGAGGTTTTTCATCGCGTCGAGCAGCCGGATGGTCTTCGTGCGGCCGAGCAGGTCGTGGCATTCCGTAATGATCCTGCTTAGCTGCTTCTTGTCCAGCGGCTGGTTGTAGTATGGCATCGTCACGGCCGGTGCGTTCGGCTTCAAACGCAACAGGGAGCTGTCGGGCAGGGCATCGTTGAAGATCACCCGGCCCAGCGAGGTAACCAGCCTTGAGTCTTCGCCGTTGGAGCCATTCATCTCGCGGCGGCCCTTCTCTTCAACGATCACGGTGCCCTTCGCGATGCGCACCTTGATCGGCTCGTGCAGGTCCAGCTTGTGCTCATCGTAGGCCATTATGGCCTCTTCCTTCGAGCTGAACGCCCGCACGTGCCCGTCGGCCGGCAAAGGACGCATGATCGACAGGTAGTAGCATCCCAGCACGATGTCAAGCGACGGGGTGATGATCGGGTTGCCGTCGGCCGGCGAGAAGATGTTATTTGTGCTGAGCATCAGGATCGTGGCTTCAGATTGCGCCTCGATCGAGAGCGGCAGGTGCACGGCCATCTGGTCGCCGTCGAAGTCGGCGTTGAACGCCTCGCAGACCAGCGGATGGATGTGGATGGCGTTGCCTTCCACCAGCACCGGCTCAAACGCCTGGATACCCATGCGGTGCAAAGTAGGAGCACGGTTCAGAAGCACGGGATGCTCGTGGATCACCTCGTCCAGAATGTCCCACACTTCCTCGTCCTTGCGTTCGAGCATCTTCTTGGCGCTCTTGATCGTATCAACGTAGCCCAGCTCCTTGAGCCGGCGGATGATGAAGGGCTGGAACAGCTCCAGGGCGATCTTCTTTGGAAGGCCGCACTGGTGAAGCTTCAGCGTGGGGCCCACCACGATCACCGAGCGGGCCGAATAGTCTACACGCTTGCCCAGCAGGTTCTCGCGGAAGCGCCCCTGCTTGCCCTTGATCATATCGGTAAGCGACTTCAGCGGCCGGTTGCTCGTGCCCAGCACCGAGCGCTTGCAGCGCTCGTTGTCAAACAGCGCATCAACCGACTGCTGGAGCATCCGCTTTTCGTTGCGGATGATCACCTCGGGCGCGTGCAGTTCCATCAGCTTCTTCAGGCGGTTGTTGCGGTTGATCACGCGCCGGTAGAGGTCGTTGAGGTCCGACGTGGCGAAGTTGCCGCTTTCCAGCAGCACCAGCGGGCGGAGGTCCGGCGGGATCACCGGTATCACATCCAGCACCATCCACTCGGGCTTGTTGTTGGACTCTCGGATCGCCTCAACGATCTTGAGGCGCTTGATGAGGTCCTTCTGCTTCTGCTTCGAGCTTGTTTCGCGCAGAGCCTGTCGAAGCTGCACCGACAGCTCGTTCAGATCGTATCCGGTCAGCAGTTTCTTCACCGCTTCCGCGCCCATCTCGGCCTCGAAGGTATCGCCGTACTTCTCGCGGAGCTCGCGGTATTCGTCTTCGGTGAGAAGGTCCTGGCGTTTGACGCCGGCGGCCTCGGCCTCACCGGGATTGATCACCACGTACTCCTGGAAGTATACGACCTTTTCGAGATCAGACACCTTCATCTTGAGAAGGTTTCCGATGCGCGACGGCATAGCCTTGAAGAACCAGATGTGCACAACGGGCGCGGCCAGGTTGATGTGGCCCATGCGTTTGCGTCGCTCGCGGCTGTGAGTCACTTTCACGCCGCAGCGGTCGCAGATGATGCCCTTGTGCTTCATCCCCTTATACTTGCCGCAGAAGCATTCCCAGTCGCGCTCCGGCCCGAATATCCGCTCGCAGAAAAGGCCGTCCTTTTCCGAGCGGTAGGTGCGGTAGTTGATCGTTTCCGGCTTTTTCACTTCGCCGTACGACCAGCTCCGTATTTCCTCGGGCGACGCCAGCGAGATGGTCACTGCGTTGTAATCATTGATACGTTCGTATAGGTCAGCCATTATATCTTTCGACCCCCATTTTTTGAATGTGGCCCGTCATTGAAAAGTGAACCAGTCAATAAGGGCTTTCAGTTCGGTCGGTCGATTCCCTCCTTATCATTGGGGCAGGGCCGGCTCGCGCTTCTTTTCGAGGCGCATGTTGAGGCACAGGCCCTTGATTTCGTGGGTGAGCACTTCAAAGGAAACAGGCGTGCCTGCCTCCAACGCGTTCTCGCCTTTGACCATTGATTCATAAATCTTGGTGCGGCCTTCCACGTCGTCGCTCTTGACGGTGAGCAGCTCCTGCAGGATGTGCGCGGCGCCGTAGGCCTCGAGCGCCCACACTTCCATCTCGCCGAATCGCTGCCCGCCAAACCGCGCCTTGCCGCCCAGCGGCTGCTGCGTGATCAGGCTGTATGGTCCCGTGGCGCGGGCGTGCACCTTGTCGTCCACCAGGTGGTCCAGCTTGAGCATGTAAATCTGCCCCACCGTCACCTTCTGCTCATACGGCTCGCCCGTGCGGCCGTCAAACAGCGTCACCTTGCCGTCTTCGGGCAGGCCGGCTTCCTTCAACTGCTTGCGAATCTGCTCCTCGGTGGCGCCGTCGAACACGGGCGTGACAGCGCGGTAGCCCAGCCGCTGCGCCGCCCAGCCCAGGTGCGTTTCGAAGAGCTGGCCAAGGTTCATACGCGAAGGCACGCCCAGCGGGTTCAGGATGATGTCGATCGGTGTGCCGTCGTCGAGGAAGGGCATGTCCTCTTCGGGCAGGCAGCGTGCGATCACGCCCTTGTTTCCGTGGCGGCCGGCCATTTTATCGCCAACCGAAAGCACACGCTTGGTGGCCACGTACACCTTCACCATCTCCAGCACGCCCGTAGGCAGCTCGTCGCCACGCTTCAGCTTGTCTTCCCGCCGGCTCTGCTCGTCTTTCAGCAGGTCGATATGCTCGACGTTATCCCGGTATATCTGTTCGAGCTCTTCGTGCACCTTCTTGCTTCTCGACGACACCTTGATGTTCTCGGGATCGAAGCCCTCCTCTATTTCCAGAATCTCGGCCACGCTCATCTTGTCGAGCTTCTCGGAGTTGAGCTTCAGCCCGCTTTCCGCGTCGGTGACAGGCCCGCCGACTTTTTCCTCCATGAGCTTGATGATGCGCTTGAATTCCTCGGCGATCCTCGCAGCATATTCCTCGCGCTCCCTCTTCAGGTCCTTGCGGTCCTGCGCCTTGCGGTCTTCCGAGAGGTGCGCCTTGCGCGAAAACTTGTGTGCGTCGATGACGATGCCGTCGGCGCCCGATGGCACTTCCAGCGAATCGTTTTTAACGTCCTCGCCGGCGCGGCCGAAAATGGCCGCCAGCAGCTTCTCTTCGGGCGACAGCTCGGTTTTGCTCTTCGGGGCCACCTTGCCCACCAGGATATCGCCCGGCCCCACGCGCGTGCCCACGCGCACGATGCCTTCCTCGTCAAGGTTGCGCAGCGCACGCTCGGAAACGTTTGGAATGTCGCGCGTAAACTCCTCGCGGCCCAGCTTCGTCTCCCGGATTTCCACCTCAAACTCCTCGACATGAATCGAGGTGTAAACGTCTTCCTTCACGAGCCGCTGGCTGATGAGGATGGCATCTTCGAAGTTGCATCCGTCGAACGACATGAACGCGACGAGCACGTTTCGGCCCAAGGCAAGCTCGCCCAGGCTGGTGGCTGCGCCGTCGGCCAATACCTCGCCACGCTTCACCTTCTGCCCCTGCTTCACGATCGGCCGCTGATTCTGACAGGTGCGCTCGTTGAGGCCAACGTACTTGCGCAGCGGATACGTCCGCTCATACTCGCCGCCGCTTTCGGCCACGACGATACGCTCGGCGTCAACGTACGACACCACGCCCGATTCCTCGGCCACCACCACCATGCCCGAATTGCGTGCCACCTCGCGCTCCATACCCGTGGCCACGATCGGGGCTTCCGTGGTCAGCAGCGGCACTGCCTGGCGCTGCATGTTCGAGCCCATCAATGCGCGGTTTGCGTCGTCGTGCTCCAAAAATGGAATGAGCCCGGCCGACACCCCCACCATTTGCTTGGGCGATACGTCCACATACTGCACTTCCTTCACCGGCAGCAACTTGAAGTCCTCGCCGCTGCGGCAAAGCACCGGATCGGTCATGATCTTGCCCGACGCATCCACGTCCAGGTCTGCCGGGGCAATGCTGTACCTGTCTTCCTCGTCCGCCCGCAGATGATCGATCTTGCCGGTAAGCTTGCCCTTTTCCACCTTGCGGTATGGCGTGGTAAGGAAGCCGTACTGGTCTACCCCGCAGAATACGCCCAAGGAAACGATAAGGCCGATGTTCGTGCCTTCAGGAGTTTCGATTGGGCAGATTCGGCCGTAGTGCGAAGGGTGGACGTCGCGAACGTCGAAGCCTGCCCGCTTTCGGTTCAAACCGCCCGGGCCGAGGGCGCTGAGGCGCCGCTCGTGCGTGAGCTGCGACAGAGGGTTCACCTGGTCCACCACCTGCGAAAGCTCGCTTCGGCCGAAGAAGTACTCGATGGCCGAAGAGATCGTGCGCGAGTTTATCAGAGCGCGCGGCGTGATGTTTTCCTGATCCTTCAGGCTCATCCGCTCCTGCACCGTGCGGCGCAGCTTCAGGAAGCCCTTGCGCATCTCGTCGGCCGCGAGCTCGTCTATCGTTCGAATGCGCCGGTTGCCCAGGTGGTCGATGTCATCCACCTGCCCCTGCCCCTTCCGCAAAAGCATCAGGTACTTGATGGCGTTTACAAGGTCTTCCTCGCGCAGCGCCATCTCGTTCTCGTCGATCTGCTGGTTGAACTTGCGGTTCAGCCTGAAACGCCCCACGCGGCCAAGCCGGTAGCGGCTGGTGTCGAAAAACTTCTCGCGGAAAAGCTCCTTTGCCTTCTCGAGCTGAGGCGGATTGCCGGGCCTCAGGCGGCGGTAGATGCGCAGGAGGGCGTTTTCGTGGCTCTCGGCCTGATCCTCAACGAGGGTGTTTACGATCAACATGTCCTCGCCTTCCGGCAGCACTTCGATCTCTTCCATGCCGCGGCCGATGAACGTTTCGATCAGGCCTTCGTTCAGCACCTTGCCGGCTTCCACAATCACCTCGCCGGTTTCGGTATCAACTATATCGGTAACAACGATCCTGCCGGCCAACTTGTCGGCCGCGGCCTTCTTCAGCTTCACTTTTTCGGTTTCGTAGAACAGGCGCAGGATGTCGGCGTTCGTGGAGTATTTTTCAGACATCGCCCGCAGGAGCGTGGTAGCAGCAAACTTGCCGCTCTGGTCGATCCGCACGTGCAGCGCGTCTTTCTTGCTCACGGTGATCTCAAACCAGCTTCCGCGCTCCGGTATGATCCGGCACGAATGCAGCCTCTTGCCCGTCGGGTGAAGCTCCTGGCTGAAATCAACGCCGGGCGATCTGTGTAGCTGCGTAACGATCACGCGCTCCGCTCCGTTTATGATGAACTCTCCCCCGCCCATCATTATGGGTATCTCGCCCAGGTAAACGTCTTCCTCCACGGAACCGCTCGGTTTGTCGAGCCGGGCAACGATCTTGAACGGCATCCCGTACGTAAGCCTCAGACGACGGCACTCTTCC
>DATLAR010000295.1:0-2832 GCA_035527355.1 Planctomycetota bacterium | reverse complement strand
GAACGTGCGGATGCATGCGCCTGTGGCGGCATCCCAGAGCTTGGCGTCATAGCCTCCGGCGGTCAGCACCTTGGTGCCGTCGGGCGAGAAGGCCACGGACCAGACATCCGACGTATGCCCGGTGAACGTGCGGATGCATGCGCCTGTGGCCGCATCCCAGAGCTTCGCCGTGTCGTCATAGCTTCCCGTGAGCACCTTGGTGCCGTCGGGCGAGAAGGCAACGGAACGGACAGAAACCTGTGTGCCCGGTGAACGTGCGGATGCATGATCCTATCTGCACGTCCCACAGGAACGCTCCGCCGCCGCCGCAGGTGGCGATGTACTTGCCGTCGGGCGAATACGCGGCAGCGTATAGTGTGCCGAGGCCGAAGGTGCGGATGGGCTGGGTGACGATCTGCTCGGCGTGTGCGGGCAATGCGGCGCCCGCCGCCATGCACACCGCCACCATCGTTGCAAACGCTATCTTCCACATGATTGTTTTGCAGTTGCAGAGAGCCTGTAATCGTGAAGCCGGAAAACAGAACCACGCAGGCCGGAGAGCGGCCTTGCTCTTGTTGTGTTGAGACGATAGTGCACAATGGGATGAAGAACGCAACCCCGATGACTGAATTATGCAGCATGGTTTCGGGGAAGTCAAGAAAATTGCCCGTAAATTGCCCAAGAATTGTCCCAACGCGGACAAGCCGCAACCAATCAGGATGCTTTACGCAGCAACTGATCGCCAATCTGTAGGGGCAAGGCACCGCCCTTGCCCTTGGGCGGGGGCAGCCACCTGCGCGCCATAGCCGCTTCGGCGGCGGCACGTGCCCCGCCCCTGCAACGACCGCGCATTTGACGCGCATTTGTGCAAGATATTTTCCGTAAGAGCCTAAGGGTCTGAATTCACGCCATTGGTGCCTGGCCCCAATTTTCCAGATCGCCGATCAGATCGCCGATTAGCGGCACGGTCGCGATCGGATCGCCGCACGCTGACGCGGGCGACGCTGCTGCACGGGCAAATGAAAACGCGGCGCGCTGCCTTTCCGGCAGCGCGCCGCGTGTTGCGTAACTCCATACTCAGGCTAACGGTTACTTGCTGAACTCAAAGATGCCCCAGTTCTTGGGCTCGAGCTTCAGCTCGAATACCTCATCACTCACGAGGCCGGTGGCCTGGTTGCTCCAGTAAGTGCGCAGGGAGGTGTCGTTGCCGGCCCTGTTGCCGTGCGTCGCACCGAAGTCGCCGGTGATGACCAGCCCGCGCGGGTTGGCTATTCCCAGCGTCGCCAGCGGGATCACCGCCTCGACCACATACTGCCGCTTCACGGCGTCGATGCTCACTTCCACCTTCACGTTGGGCACCACGAGCACGCTCTGGACAATGAAATCCTTGACAACGCCGGAGCTGAAGGATTTTGGTGCCTGGTCCTTTGCGGCTTCGCGATAGATGACGGCCGTGGGCTTGCCTTGGAAGGCGCCGATGGATAGCCGCAGGTCGCCCAGCACCGCAGTCTGCCGGTTCTTTTCGGCCGCGGGATTCGTGCACAACTGCAAGTCTACGGTGTCGCCGCGAGCGTAGAGGAATTCGGGCGCGTCGGCGCCGTTAACCCACGGCGTGTCGTCTTTTACTTCCCAGCCGGCGTACAGGTTCTGGTCGTCCCACGCAAGGGCCGTCCGCACTTTGGCGGCGTCCATTCTCTGGTAGGCTTCGATCTGCTGGCCGGCGAAGTCCTTATCGAGGTTGCCGGTGAAGGCGGGGGTGGTTTTCGCGATGGGCAGGCGTTTTGTGCCGGCGGCCACCTGCAGGTACTTCTCGCGGAAGGCTTGTGCCAGTTTCACATCGTCGGCCGAGACGGGGATCTTGCCGCCGGGAAGCGGTTTAACGGTTTCCATGCCCACCACGTCTACGTTCCAGAAACCGGTGTGGCCGGCTTGGACGTGCAGGATGCCATCCTTGCCCATAGTGATCGATCCGCCGAAGGCTTCCTCGCCGGCTCCGGGCGGGCACGAATCCATTATGGCTCCGGGCGCGGCCTTGTCGGGCCAGGCCCATTTCATCGGGTCGCCCTGGAAAAGCCTGGTGAGGTAAAAGCCTTCTTCGGTGAGCACGTGCCATTCACCCTTGTTTGTGGGGATGATCCAGGTGTTGCCGATAGGCGTGGGGAATTTGGCGGCGCCGCAGATGTCGTATGCGCCGCGTATCATGCCCACTTCGGGCGGGCAGGCGCGATGCGAGCCGTGCACGCCGGTGAAGTTGTTCGGATAGGTCCACATCAGCTTGCCGGTTTCGATGTTAAAGCAGTCGAACGTGCTGTGATCGGCGCCGTAGCCGCCGTTGTAGAGCATGAAGCGGCCGTCGGCCGAGCCGTGCCCGCGCTGAGCGCCCATTCCGCCGCGATGACCTGCGTTGTCCGGTGCGGGCATGCGCTTCGCCTTGGAGAGGTCGTATTGCGGTGCGCCGCACGCGGTGTAGCCGGTTACCATCACCTTGTAGAATGTGCCGTAGAACGACAGGTCGGGTGCCATCGACAGGTACCAGCCCTGGATCCAGCCGCCCAGATCGATTTCGTACGTCTTGACCTCATTGGGCTGCTCCTTGGCATCGTCGTTCTCGTCGGCCCAGACCACCACGCTTTTGTCTTTCTTCGAAAGCTTGCTTCTCAGTTTATAGTTGGCATCGCCGATGCGTTCGAGGAGGAAAACGGGATGCTCGCCGTGGAGGAAGCCGGGTGTGATGGCGAGGAAGAGCTTGCCGTCGGCGCTGAAGCCGTAGCGCGATGCGCCCATTCCCTGCCGCCAGATCGCGCCCAGGCACGCTGCTTGGCCGGTTTTCGGATCGAGCCGCCATTCGCAGCC
>DATLAR010000294.1:0-7026 GCA_035527355.1 Planctomycetota bacterium | reverse complement strand
CGGTGCCGCTCGAGCAGGTTTTCAACGGGGCCGGGCATCGCGCCGAAACGGTCGGCCAGCTCGTCGGCCAGCTCGTCGATTTCCTCGAGTGCCGTGGCCGAAGCTAGGCGGCGGTATACGCCCATTTTAAGCGAAGGATCGGGTGCGTATGCGTCGGGCACGTATGCGTCGAGGTTGATTTCGATGTCTGCCTCGATGGGCTGGGCTACGGGTTCGTTTTTGAGCTCGCGGACGGTTTGGTCGAGGAGCTTGCAGTATAGATCGTAGCCGATGGCGGCGATGTGGCCGCTTTGTTCGACGCCGAGGATGTTGCCGGCGCCTCGGATTTCGAGGTCGCGCATTGCGATCTTGAAGCCGGCGCCGAGTTCGGAGTATTCTTCGATGGCCTTGAGGCGGCGGATTGATTTCTGCGTGATCGGCTTGTCTTTGGGTATCACGAAATAGGCGTAGGCGCGGTTCTTGTAGCGGCCGACGCGTCCGCGAAGCTGGTGAAGGTCGGCGAGGCCGAAGTTGTCGGCGCGGTTGATTACAATCGTGTTTGCGTTGGGGATGTCGAGCCCCGACTCGATGATGGTGGTGCAGACGAGCACGTCGTATGTGCCGGCCACAAACGCCGCCATCCGCCATTCGAGCTCGTGCTCGTTCATCTGGCCGTGCGCGATCACGTAAGACGCCTCGGGCGCGATCTCGGCCAGCTCGTCCTTGAGCTGCTCGATGTTGTATACGCGGTTGTGCACGAAGAACACCTGGCCGTCGCGGTGGATTTCGCGCAGGATCGCTTCGCGTATGCGGTTGCGGTCGAACCTGCAAACCTCGCTGCGGATCGATTGGCGGTCTTGCGGGGGGGTGTTGAGCGACGAGATGTCGCGGATGCCCAACATCGACATGTGCAGCGTGCGCGGGATGGGCGTGGCGGTCATCGTTAAGACGTCGACCGTCTTGCGGAATTGCTTAAGGCGCTCCTTGTGCTCCACGCCGAAGCGCTGTTCCTCGTCGACGATCAGCAGGCCGAGGTCGCGGAATTCGATGTCCTTGGACAGCAGCCGGTGTGTGCCGATCACGATATCGACCTTGCCGCGTTTGAGCCGGTCGATGATTTCTTTTTGCTCTTTGCGCGTTTTGAAGCGGCTGAGCATTTCGATTACAACGGGGAAATCGGCCATGCGTTCGGTGAAAGTGTGCAGGTGCTGCGCGGCCAGCACAGTGGTGGGCACGAGCACGGCCGCCTGCTTTCCGAAGATTGCCGCCTTGAAAGCGGCCCGCATGGCCAGCTCGGTTTTGCCGTAGCCCACGTCGCCGCACAGCAACCTGTCCATCGGCTTGGGCGCTTCCATGTCGCTCTTGATTTCTTCCAGCGCCGTGAGCTGGTCGTCGGTTTCCTGGTAGAGGAAGGAATCCTCGAACTGGTGCTGCCAGAGGCTGTCGGCGGGGAAAGCGATGCCGGGCGATTTGCCGCGGACGGCCTGCAGGTGCAGCATGTCTACTGCCATGTCCTGTATGGCTCGTTTCACCTCGGCCTTTTTTTCGCCCCATTGCTTGCCGCCCAGCAGGCTGACCTTTGGCCGCAGCTTTGTGGAGCCAACGTAGCGCTGCACGAGGTCGATCTTGCTGGCGGGCACGTATAGCTTTGTGCTGCCGGCAAATTCAAGCACGAGGAACTCCTGCAGCTCGCCTTCCTTCTGCACGGTTTCCATGCCGCGGAATCGCGCGATGCCGTAGGCCACGTGCACCACGTAGTCGCCCTTGCGAAGCTCCAGGAAGCTGTCGATCGGCGCGCCGCGACGCTTGGGGCGGACGGTTCGCAGGCGCTGGTATCGGCTGAAGATTTCGTGATGGCCAAGGAACGCGCGCGGCGGCCGCAGTAGCTGAAAACCGGCCGCGAGGAAGCCGCGCTCGTAAACGATCTTCGGCTCCGCCGCGAGTGCCGTTTCCTTCAGCACTTCGCGCAGCCGGTCTTCCTGGGCGTCGTTTTCGCAGAAAATGTGGATCGCGGAATTCTGCTGCACCATTCTGGACAGTTCGTCGACGATGGCCTGCAGCTCGCCGCCGAAGCGCTCGGTGGTTGCGGTTTGGAAATCGAACGGCGGCAGGTCCGAGGCCGCCGGCAGGCTGGTAACGTGCAGCGATATGTAGTTTCGCGAGGCTTGGTATACGTCGCGGAAGCTGAAGATCGCCTCGGCCTGGGCCATCGAGCTCACGATCTTGTCGGCGCGATCCTGGATTTCCACCGGCTCGTGCAGCATCACCCAGCTATTCTTTGGAAGATATGCAAACACGCTGGTGCTGAGGTCGGCGGCCTGCAGCCCCGCGGCCTCCGTTTGCGAAATGCCTGCAAACTGGTATGAAGGCAGCGGCTTGATCGAGCGCTGCGTGGAAATTTCAAACTCGCGGATCGACTCGATCTGGTCGCCGAAGAACTCGATGCGGATGGGATTCTCGGCGGCGGACGCAAAGACGTCGAGGATGCCGCCGCGAACGGCGAACTCGCCGTGCATTTCAACCATCGGCTCGCGCTCGAAGCCGCGCTCTACCAGCCATTCGGCCATGTCTTCGAGGCGGCGCGTATCGCCTGCGCGCACGGTGAGGATGTCGGCTTGCAGGCTCTTTGGCGGCACCACGGGCTGCAGCAGGCTCTGGATCGGCGCCACCACCACTTTGAGGCGCGAACCGCCCGACGCACCGAAAAAGAGGAGCTTGCGGAGGATTTCGACGCGCTGCCCGGCGATGTTGTGGTTGATTGCGGCCTCGCCGGAGGTGAGCGCCTCGCGTGCAGGCAGCAGCATGGCGGTGTCTGGTGCGAAAAGATTGAGATCGTTGCAGAGGTCGTCGGCGTCTTCGGGGCCGGCGGTAACGGCAAGCATGACGGACGGGCATTTCGGGAGCATGGCGGCCAGGAACAGGGCGCACGATGACCCCCAGAGCCCGCCAACGGCACAGGAGCGGCCGCCGGCGACGTGCTTCTCGATCTCGCTGAAAGACTCAGCAGTTTTTATTGCCGCCAGCAGATCAGGCATGTGATACAATGCTATCTTTCCCTCCGCTTTCATCACACCATTCATCTTACCAGATTCTCGGCGTGAAATCAATGCATACGCACAGGAGGGAGCAAGGTGCTATGCCGCACAGCCGGGGGCGGCTATGCCACACAGCCGGGGGGCGGCTAAGAAAGGCCGAGGCTCGTTTGAACCTCGGCCTTTTATAGATGGTGGTTCCGGAGCTTTCAGGCTCCGGCACGAGCCTAAGACGCCGATACTTTTTCGAGTTCCTTCTCCATGCCCTTTTCCCGCCAGAGCCTGTGGATTTCTTCGATCGGCACGGGCAGCCTGAAGTCTTCGGGCAGGACGTCGATGAAGTTCTTCCTGTAGGATGGCGTTTGCATCCTGCAGGTCATGTGCCGCCTGGAGAAGTGCGGGTGGTTGCGCATTTCGTGCCAGATCTGGGCCAGCGGCTTTTCTTTCACGTTGCCGAAGCTGATCGGGTTGAAATCGCACGGGTTGATGTCGCCGTAGGCGGTCATGTAGAACTGCGAGAATGCGCCGAAGCAGCCGACGCCGTCGGGCGAGTTTATGAAGGACATGCAGATCACACCCATCGGGTGGTCCATCTTGTTGTAGCGGTCGCACAGGGCCACCACTTCCTTGCGCTCGGCGGGCTTTAGGATGAGGTCGGTTTGCTTGAGGAATTTGCCCGAGGGGATGCAATCGAATACCGTCACCTCGTTGAAGCCTTCCTTCTGCGCCATCTGCAGGAGCCGTTCGAGGGAGCCGTCGCGCAGGCGTTCGCCGGTGGCGTAGGTGGAGACGCCTACGAGTATGCCGGCTTCTCGTGCGCGTGCGGCGCCTTCGAGAGCCTTTTGGTAGAGGCCGGGTACGCCGCGGAGCTTGTTGTGGATTTCGGGGTCTACGTGGTCGATCGAGATGTTTATTGTGGCCGGGCCGGCGTCGGCAAGTTCGCGGACGCGCGATTGGGTGAGGCCGAGGCCGTTGGTGAACATCATCATGTTCGCCTTGTCCTTGTCCACGTATGAAACCAGCTCGAGGAGGTCTTTGCGGCAGAAGGGGTCGCCGCCGGTGAAGATGACGATATTGCAGCCGAGTTCGAGCGATTGATCGATCACGCGTTTGAGTTCTTCGGTGGTCAGTTCGCTTTTGTTGTCGTCTTTGAAGAGGTCGGCGCTGCAGTGGACGCATTTGGCCTGGCAGCCGTGGGTGATGGCGAGGTTGGCGGTAGCGGGGAAGACGGTTTTGAAGATTGGTTCCATTATTTTCCGCATGAGCGCGCGCATTCCGGCCTTGGTGGGCTGGGGCGGGTTGTAGAGGTTGTGGCGCAGCGAGCCGTCTTTGTGGCGGTAGATCACCTTCAGCGAGTTCATTGTGTTGCAGAAGGCGTCGACAAACGGCTGAATGGTTTCGCCCAGGTAGCCGTTGGCCTTGCCGGAGAGCTTGTCGTCCTTCACCTCGATGTCCACTGACAGATAGTCGAATTCACACCGCATCGGCTATTCCTCCTTTATCCTGTAATCCTTTTCGATAGAGGATTTCAAATATGCGAAAGCGCCGAGTCTCGCCGGCATTCATTTCGCGCTTCCCAGAAACTCCTGTATTCTGGCTGCAACAATCGACGGCACGGTCCCTCCGCGAGAGGAGTGTGGCCGGCCCAGCAATGCAGTGGCGCGGGCCAGGTTATCCGAGACCTGCTGCAGCCGATCGCCCTGGAACATCGCGAGCGCCTCGCGGGCGATGCGGTCCGGGGTGGCATTCCACTGGATGAATTCCGGTACAATTTCGTCACCGGCAACGATGTTCACCATGGCGTAGCGAGAAACTTTCATCAACCTGATAAACAAAATCCATGTAAGAATTGATACCCGGTAGACCACAATCATGGGCGTACCGAGAACCATGGCCTCAACTGTGGCTGTTCCCGAGGCGGCAAGCAGGAGGTCTGAGCTGCGCATCACACGGTAGGTATCGCCGCTTACCATTCGAATGTCAAGATCAGTGCCGGCAAGATAGCGCTCGGCGAGGCTGTCGTCGAGCGAGGGGGCCTTGGCGCACAGGAATGTGACCGGCCGCCCGAGATTTTCTTTGATGATACGGGCCGATTCCGCAAGTATTGGGAAAAGCGATTCGAATTCCTTCTTGCGGCTGCCGGGCAGCAGCCCGATCACCGTCTCGTTTTCGCCTAGACCAAGGTCGGCTCGCGCCATCTGTCGGTCGGGCACCGTTGCCAGTGTATCCAGCAGCGGATGGCCGACGAATTCAACACGGTCTACGCCGTGCCTGCGGTAAAATTCTTCTTCGAATGGGAAAATCACCAGCATGCGATCGACGTATCTTTGAACGAGTTTCACCCGCCACTGCCGCCATGCCCATACCTGGGGGCTGATGTAGTATATGACGGGAATGCCGAGTTTGCCGGCACGTCTTGCGAGCCGGAGGTTGAACTCCGGGTAGTCTATCAGCACCACGGCATCGGGCCGGTTGGTCTTCATGTGCTGTATGACGGACCTGTAGGTGGAATAAATCCGCGACAGGTTCCGCATGCCCTCAAAGAGCCCGACCACGGCGTGGGCGGTGAGGTCGGCCAGCAGCTCGGCGCCGGCCTGCTGCATTAGAGGCCCGCCCAGTGCAGTGATCTTCAGGTGCGGCTCGAGTTCCAGCAGGGCGGATGCGAGGGCCGCGCCGTGCAGGTCGCCCGAGCTTTCCCCTGCCACTATCAGAAGTTTTCTCATCTAGCCGCGTCCCCACGATTGATTCTGTATCTGCCGGACGATTTCAGCGGCGGCGGCGATGGCTTTGCGTCCATCCTCGCCGCTTACTTCCGGTGCAGAACCCGTTTTGACGCTTCCGATGAACGCTTCGAGTTCGCCTCGCAGCGGCTCCTGGTTGTCCATCGCCACGTTTTCGGCGATCAGCATTTTTCCAAAAACGAGGGCTTTAGGGTCATCGACGAGCGAAAGGTCTATCTTCTCCGGGGGGACGAAGTTGGCGGCCTTACGATATATCTTGGCCTCGCGCGCCTCGTAATCCACCGAAAAATAGGCGTCCGACTGGAAGATTCGCATTTTGCGTTCCTTCCGCAGCGCCACGCGGCTGGCGGTGAGATTCGCGATGCAGCCGTTGGCAAAGCGGATTCTCGCGTTTGCCACGTCTTCGCTCTTCGAGATCACCGGCACGCCGATGGCCTCTATCTGCTCGATTGCCGAATCGGCAAGGTGGATCACCATGTCCAGGTCGTGGATCATCAGGTCCATCACCACGCCGGTATCCATCGAGCGGAACCCGAACGGCGCGATGCGGTCGCACTCGATGTATCTGGGCTGCCGCAGATGCTTTTTCACGGCCAGCATTGCGGGGTTGAACCGCTCGATGTGGCCGACCTGCAGCAGCACGCCCTTTTCAGCGGCCAGGGCCACCAGGGCGTCGGCCTCGGCCAGCGTGGCAGTCATCGGCTTTTCCACCATCACCGGCACGCCACGCTGTATGAAAAACGAGGCCAGCCGGAAATGCTCGGAGGTTGGTGCGGCGATCACCGCCGCATCTACCGCGGCATCGAGGCAGCCGATATCCTGCGTGTAGACGGCGGAATACTGGGCGGCAATCTGCTCGCCGCGCTCGCGGGACGGGTCCACCACGGCCGCCAGCACCGTGTCGGGCAGCGATGCCAGGATGCGGGCATGATGCCTGCCAAGGTGCCCCACGCCCACCACCACGCACTTAAGCTTGTCCAAACTGCCCAGCCCTTCTGAAAGAGCCTCATTGATAGAAACAAATGCATCCTTGTCGAGACTGGAATTCTATCAGTCTTGCGCAAGCGAATCAACGGAAAAAATTGGCCGGCCGCCCGCGCCTCAACCTGGAAGCCCTGCAAACGGTGATCGTGCTCGTGGGGGAGGAGTGCGGGGGGAGGCAACAGGCGGGGCTATACAGCGGTTAGCTTTTCAACGGCGGAGTTCCACGCTACCTTCAACTGCTTCGGTACTGCTTGTTCTCTGATCAACCCCTGCAGATGGCTATTAAAAGC
>DATLAR010000293.1:0-13710 GCA_035527355.1 Planctomycetota bacterium | reverse complement strand
GAGTACGTGGGCAAGGCATTCAACCGCGTATCGCAGATCGAGAAGTGGGTTCGCGGGATCACCGGTGCGGTGTTCATCCTTGCAGGCATCTACTACAGCCTTGCCCACATCTATGGCATTTCGTTGCTTGGATGACGGCGGTTTCACGAAGGCCGCACATTGGCGGCCGGCGGATTTTCGGGCGCGTGAACGATTCGTGGATGCCCGCGCAAAAGAGCCGTCAAAGTCGATGGCGGAAGCCGGGGGTCGACATCTCATCATATCGTTCAAAGCACGTGCGCGAGCTGTGCACGTGGGGTTCGACGACCCGCCGAAGCGCGCCGCGGAAGCTAGAACCGAAGAAGAAGCACTCGATCACTACCGCCGCATACGCGATGAGATCAGGGATTTCGTGCGGAAACAGCCGATGCTTTTGACTGATGGAAAGGAATGACTTCAGCATGGCAATTGAGGTGCCCGCCGATCAGCAGACCAGGAAACTGAACGTTTTCGAGAAGTACCTTACCATCTGGGTCGCGCTCTGTATCGTGGGAGGCATCATCCTGGGCAAGGCCGCCCCCTCCATGGCCGCGTTCCTGGATGGGCTGGCAATCTATGTGAAGGGCGCGCCGGTGGTGTCGATCCCCATCGCCATAGCCCTCTTCTTCATGATGTATCCCATCATGGTAAAGATCGACTTTGCCGAGGTGCTGCACGCCGGCAGAAGCCCAAAGCCCCTGCTGCTCACGCTCATCGTAAACTGGGGCATCAAGCCGTTCACGATGCTGGCGCTCGCCACGCTGTTCATCGGCTACTTCTTTCGCGGTTTCCTGCCCGGCACCGAGACCGTAAAAGACGGCACCACCGTTGAGCTCTACAGGTCCTATATCTCCGGTGCAATTCTGCTCGGCGTGGCGCCGTGCACCGCGATGGTGCTGATGTGGAGCTACCTCTCGAAGGGCAACCAAGGCCACACGCTGATGATGGTGGCGATCAACTCGCTCACGATGCTCGTGCTTTACGGGCCGCTGGGCGGCTTCCTGCTGGGCGTAAACGATATGCCCGTCCCGTGGCAGGCGTTGGCGCTGTCGATAGGCATCTACGTGGCTTTGCCGCTGGCGGCGGGATACTTCTCGCGAAAGTGGGTTATCAAGGCCAAAGGGCCGGCGTGGTTTGAAGCAAAATTCCTCCACGTTCTCACGCCGGTTTCCATCATCGCGCTGCTTGCCACGCTCGTGCTGCTGTTCAGCCTCAAGGGCGAAACGATTCTCGGCAACCCCCTGACGATCCTCTGGATAGCGATCCCGCTGTTCATCCAAACGCTATTCATCTTCGGCCTGGCCTATGCGGCGGCCCGGCTGCTTAAGCTAACGTATGAAGACGCGGCGCCGTCGGCCATGATCGGCGCATCAAATCATTTCGAGGTGGCCATCGCGACATCCACGATGCTGTTCGGGCTTAAATCGGGGGCGTCGCTCGCTACAGTCGTCGGCGTGCTGATCGAGGTGCCCGTGATGCTCATGCTGGTGAAGATCTGCCTGCGAACGCGCAAATGGTTTCGACCGCAGGAGATTCCAAAATGAAGAACCGTGATGTGCACGACGCTGTGAAGAAGGCATACGGAAAGGCGGCAAAGGGCAGCTCGTGTTGCTGCAGCAAGCCGTGCTGCGGCGGCAGTTCCGATCACCCGGTGCCTGAGGCCGAGCTGGGCCTGTCGTGCGGCAATCCCGTGGCATTCACGCAGCTCAAGGAAGGCGACGTGGTGCTCGACCTCGGCAGCGGCGCCGGCAAGGACGTGTTTCTCGCTGCAATGAAAGTGGGGCCCAAGGGCAAGGCGATCGGCGTAGACATGACACGCGAAATGCTTGAGCTTGCCTTGCGCAACGCCCGGAAGTTTCACGAGAGCACCGGACTTCAGAACGTGGAATTCCTCGAGGGCCAGATCGAGAAGCTGCCGATGGACGATGCCTGCGTCGACGTAGTTATCTCGAACTGCGTGATCAATCTTTCGCCCGACAAGGCGGCGGTTTTCCGCGAGGTGTACCGCGTGCTGAAGCCGGGCGGCAGGATGGTTGTCAGCGATATCGTGCTGAACAAGCCGTTGCCGGCCGACGTGCAGGACGACCAGGACCTGTATGTGGCGTGCATCGCCGGCGCTCTTGCGCGCGAAGATTACCTGCGCGCGATCAGTGGCGCGGGGTTCGGCACGATCGAAATCCTGGACGACGTTTGCTACGCCGACGGCAGCGGCAAGCTGGCCGCGGGCGCCGCGGCAAGCATCACGGTGATGGCCGCAAAGTGAGCGGATCGCGCCGAAGAGCCGTCAAGCCCAGGCGGCTAGCGCCTTTTCAACAGCCGCCAGTACCATTTCGGTGGTCACATCTTTCATGCATCGATGGTCGCCGGTCGGGCAGATTTTTTTCTGGCAGGGTGCGCAAGATGCGTCGGCCTTCACGATGAGCGTGCGGTCGAGGTTCACATCCGTGTAGCGGGTATTTGTCGAGCCGAAAACCACCACCACGGGCACTCCGAAGGCCACGGCGATATGCCGCGCGCCCGTGTCGTTGGTGATCAGCAGTTGCATTCGCTTTATGATTGCCTTGTATACTTCCAGTCCGGGGTTGGAGTCGCACGGGTTCATTGGCCGGTGCTGCATGTGCGATTCTATCTGGCGGGCGATGGCCCGCTCGGAGGGTGCGGAGCAGATGAAAACGTTGCAGCCGTGGCGCTCGATGAGGGCATCGGCCACGTGAGCAAAGCGGTCCGGCAGCCAGCACTTGGATGAGCCGAATGCGGCCCCGGGGTTTATGCCTATCAGCATCTTTGCGGGGTTGTGGCCGTGCCGGGCGAGGAAGTCGTCGGCGCGGGCTTCTATTTCGGGCCGCACAAAAAGCTCTTCGCGTGTCGATTCGGGCGGGCAGCCGATTTCGCGGCAGAGCCGCAGGTAGTAGTCCACCATGTTTTGCGGCACGATCCGTCCGTTTTCAATCGGGGGGGGCACAAGCTCGGTGAGGAAAACTCGGCGGAGGTTGCGGTTGTATCCTGCGCGGCGGCGGGCGCCGGCAAGGTATGCTTCGGCCGCGCCGCGAAGCGAGTTTACGAGGATCAGGGCCAGGTCGAACCGCCGTTTTCGAAGGCCGCGCACCAGCCGGATGTAGCCGCCGATGCCGCGATGCTCGCCCGCCGGATCATACTCGATCACCTCGTCGAACCACGGGGAATCGTTGATCAGGCTGCGGGCGTATTTTTTTATCAGGATGCTTATGCGCGCGCCGGGAAAATGGTTGCGGACGGCCCGGAATGCGGGCGTGGCCATCACCACGTCGCCGATCCAGTTGGGCGCGCGGATGATGATCGTTTGAGCTTTCGGCAGCGTGTTGACTGTGATCGGCATTGTTGGTTACGCGAGTACTGGTTCGCTGCTGTCGCCGTCGCTGCACAGTGCCTGCTCGATGAGATCGCAGAGGATGTGGACGGCGGTGGTTTGGCATTCCTGCACGGTTTGCGGCTCGTTTGACGGCACTACGAGCGCGAGGCGCGCCGAGTCTAGCACGTCGCCTCCGTCGCCCCCGCACAGGCCGATGGTAAAAGCGCCCTGCTCGGACGCTCGGCGGAGCGCGCGCACCACGGCGGTCGAGCAGCCCGTGCCGCTGATGCCCATTAGCACGTCGTGCTCCGACACCAGTGCCTCCACCTGCCGCACGAAAACGTCTTCGAAAGCGAAATCGTCGAGAAGCGCGGGATTTGAGCCCAGGCACACGGCCGGGAATCCGCGGCGTGCTGCCAGCTTGCAGCGGCCTACCAATTCGTTGACGAGGTGCTGCGCCTCGCCCGCACACGCGCCGCAGCCGCAGGTGAATATCTTTCCGTCGTGGCGCAGGCACATCACCAGCACGTCGGATATCTCGCGAATCTTGTCGATGAACTCGGGCGACGACATCATCTTGATCTTTGCCGAGATGGTATCGATCATGTGCTCGCGGATCGACTTGCTCTCGCCGTCGGTGACGCGAGGGGCGGATTTTCGCAGGCAGGCGACGAGCTGCTCGTGCACGTCGGTGCCGTTATTGTGCAGCAAAGCCTTGGCTTTCTTCCAGCAGTCGGCGCAGCAGCGGAATTCCACGCCCGCCGAGCCGACCTCGACTATGACATAGACCGCCTCTTTCTTGCCGCATGCCTGGCATTGAATGGTCCCGTTCATAGGAATCTCCCGACACTGCAATGAAAAGCAAAGCTGGGGAGCGGGAACCCCCGCGGCCGAGCGGGGTGCCAAGGGAAAAAGCTCAACTTTGCCCCGCGGGGTCGGATCGGTCCGGCCGGAACAGCCCGAAGCTTTCCATAGCTTCCTTCTCGTCGGCGTAGATGTCAAACACCTTGTCTAGCCGCGTGATCTCGAAAACCTCTCGGATGCTGGGCTTGATGCCGCACAGCTTCAGCAAGCCCTTTTTGAGCGCGATGCGCTTGTGCAGGGCCACCAGCTTGCCCAGAACCGTGCTGGATAGATAATCGACACCTTCAAAGCTGATTAAAATCTTTTTCCGATCCTTCTCTTCAACCAGCGCCACAAGCTCGGCGCCGATCTTGTCGATCTGCGCTCGGTCTAGCACGCTGAATTGCAGAAAACTCACCACGGTCACGGGCCCGCGGTTCTCTACCATCAGGTTGGTTTGTTCCTCCATCGCAAGTACCTTTCACAACAGTATGTCATGCTGGCTTTTGATTAGAGTACCAAGAGTCAAGTAACTCATTTCGAGAGAATCCGGATTCCGGCTGGCGGCAGATCGGCATCAGGTAAAACGTGATTGGCAAGCTGCCTCACATAAACCCATTCTACAGTTTTCCGGCGCGGGTGTCAAGCACCAACGCCATCACCCCACGCGGCCCCCAGCCCCGTTCATTGCCCCGGCAAACCAGCCACCGCCAGCACTTCGCTCAGCTTGCTGATCCGGGTTCCCTGCCATTCTTCGGCCTCGATGCGGTGGGCGTCGTTGTTTTCGTGCGGCACGCGGATCAACACCGGATGCATGCCAACGGCAGACGCGCCCGACAGCTCGCGGCTGCCGCCGTCGCCCACGTAGATGCACTGCGGCGGCGCCACGCCCAGCCGTTCGCATGCCAGCCTGTAGATTCGCGGGTCGGGTTTTCGGATGCCGGCGGTGCAGGAGAAGATCGGCACATCCACCAGCGGGGCAAACGGCGTGCAAGGCCAGTGCAGCGGCACTTCCATCGAGCAATCGCTGATGAGGCCGATGCGGCAGCCGGCGGTTCGCAGGCGCTTCAGCGTATCGGCGGCGTCTTCGCGCGGCTGCATCGATTCCTCTACAACCGGAAGGCGCACGCGCGCGGCTTCTGCGATGCTTTGGGGCGCCGCCGCCAGGCCAAGCTTGTGGCAGATGTGCTCGATGTTGGCCTCGGTGGTGGCGAAGGCTCCAGACCAGCGGTCGTTGCACGTCTCGAGCCACAGCCTCGAAAAGTGGTCGGGCGACGCGCCTACGGCCGCGGCCATGCTGCACAGCAGGTTCTTGTATTTGCGCGAGGAGAACGTGGCCACGAGTGTGCCGAAGAGGTCGAATATCACTGCTGAGTATTTCATGGTGCTGTTCTTCCCGAAGACCATCGGTTTTGCTCAAACAGGTTCAGGCCCGCCAAGATCGTACAGCCAGCAGAGGTCGTGTGGCTGAAAGCTCAGTAACTCGTCTGGTGCAAAATAGAGGGAGATCTCGAATGCGGCCGTCTCGGGCGAATCGGAGCCGTGGATCAGGTTGAAGCGTTTGCTGATCCCGAAGTCGCCGCGGATCGTGCCCGGTTCGGCGCTGCGGCCGAAGGTGGCGCCCATCATTTTGCGGGCCACGGCTATTGCCTCCTCGCCTTCGAGCACGCAAGCCACAATAGGCGCGGACGTGATGAATTTTACGAGCGGCTCGTAGAATTCCTTGCCCTTGTGAATAGCATACTGCCGGCGGGCAAGCTCCTCGCTCACGCGCATCAGCTTCAGGGCCGCGAGGCTGAGGCCTTTGCGCTCAAATCTGGAAAGTATCTCGCCGATGAGCCGCCGCTGAACGGCATCGGGCTTCAGGAGGATCAGCGTTCGTTGCATGCTTTCATGTTTCCTTTAAGTGGCTAGCAGCACCTGGTCGATCTCCGGCTGCTCTTTGCCGGGCTTGAGCGTGGCGGCGGTGATTTTCGTGTCGTGGTATAGCCACACGATCCAGTTATTGCGGATGGCCTCGTCGAAAATCCTGCCCTTCTCGCGCATGGAATCGAGCGGGTAATGGTCGAACGAGGTGTTGTAAGCGGGGCGAAGATTGAACGCGAACGGGCAGATGTCGCCCATGAAAACAACCGTTTGGCCGTCAGACTCTACCAAGATCGACTGATGGTATTGTGTGTGGCCGCCGGTGCGGCGCACGCTGATTCCGGGTATCGGCTCGCAGTCGCCGTCGAGCAGTTGCAGTTGGCCGGCTTTCTGAAGCGGCACAAAATTCTCGGCAAGGTACGTGCCGCGTGTTGCGGGGTTTGGGTGGGTGGCGCATTCCCATTCGCCGCGCTGCACGTAATAGGTGGCATTGGGGAAGGTGGGCGCTGCTGCCGCCGGCGGCTCGCTGCCCGGGCGGAACTGCGTGCAGCATCCGGCGTGGTCGAGGTGCAGGTGGCTCACGATCACGGCCGAGATGTCCTTCGGCTGCAATGCGGCCTTCGCCAGGGATTTCACGAGCGTAACGTCGTCGTGCAGGTCGTAGATTGCCTGAAGCTTCTCGCTGTACTTGCGTCCCATTCCGCATTCGATCAGCACGTTGTGGCCGGGCATCCGCACCAGCATGCAATTCGTTTGTAAATAGGTGCGGTTCAGTTCATCGGTTTCGACGATTTTCGACCATAGCGCCTTTGGCACGATGCCGAAGAGCGCGCCGCCGTCCAGTTTGAACAATCCATCGCTGATTGGCAGCAGTTCAAATTTTCCGAGTTTCACGATAGGCACCCGATGATCCAGGTTCTGTTTGCCAAGCGGCTTGCTCTATACGTGCAGCGGCCTGTGCAGCTCGATACCCAATTCTTCATGGTAGGCTTGCAGCAGTTTTTCACCGATGCTGCGGAGGTTGTGGCCCCCGGCCATCTCGCGTGCGCGGGAGGTAACCTGCTCGCACAGAGACCTGTTTTCGCAGACGCTTTCGATGGCTTGGGCAAATGCGTCCACGTTGCCGGCGCTGATGCAGTTCTCGCCGTAGTTCAGCCAGCCGGCATACACCGGCAGCGGCCGCAGCACAATCGGCAGGCCCACGCACGCGGCCTCCAGCAGGGCGATGCCCTGGTTTTCCTCGTAAGACGGGAAGAAGAAAACATCGCCGCAGCAAAGCGCCGCCACCACGTCGTCCACAAAGCCGGCGATGATCATGTTGGGCGGCTTTTTTTTCAGGGCCTTGCGCATGCTTTTCGAGAACGAAAGCCAGCGATTGGTGATCGGGCCGAACCACAGGAATGTGTGGTCGGGCATGCGGCGGGCCACCTCGATGAAATCGACCACGCCCTTCCTGGGAATAAACTGCCCCACGGTAACGACCACCGGCCCTTTGAGGTTGTAGCGGCGGCGGTATTCGTCGCGCTTTTCCTGCGAAAAAACGAATTTCTCCGTGTCAACGCCATTGCTGATCACGTATACCTTCCTCGTAACGCGGTAGCCTTCGCCCTGGATCAGGCCCTTACAGTATTCCGACGGCGTGATCAGGAGGTCGGCCATCGAGTAGAATCTTGCGAGGTAGCGGCGGATAAGCGGCTCGACCAGGCTGGAGTACTTGAAGCTTTGCCGAAGGTCGTTGGCGGTATGCGCAAAAACAACCGCCTTCTGGCCGCGGGCACGCACCTTCTTCATCACAGACAGCGAAAGCGGGCTGTACCAATTGAAATGCACAACTTCGCTATCCGTCAGCAGGTCGGTGCTGACGTTTACGCCCACTTTCGATAGGGCTATCTGCTGATGTTTGTAAGCAGTGGATATGCCGCTTTTGAATACCCACAGCTTGTCGCGATATAAAGACGCTTTCATAATGCCTCAAGAAATGATCGGCCCAATATACTTCGGGTAGCCTCAATTTTAGCGCAAGAAGTCCTGTTTTACAAAGCTTTTAATCCTGCCCCACACTAAACTGGCGGCGTGAAAAGTCGATGCTTTACATGTAAACTTCTTACGACGGGTACGGCGCCAGCACGTGTATTTGCTGCTTGACACGCCCCAGCCGCGTCTGTATAATGACGCCAGAAGGATGTGTTTCCTTTACCGGACGGGGCCAACCGACTTGCAGCACAAGGCAGCGCCGCAGTTCCCGCAAATTCTCCTTGGTATCAGGAGGCCTTTGGCATTAACAGAGAGATTGCCCTTGAGGCTTACCTGAAGGACATCAGCCGCGTGCGCCTGCTGACCGCCGACGAGGAAAAGCAGCTTGCACGCGAGCTGGCAGCCGGGTCGAACGAGGCTCGCGACAAGCTTATCACGGCAAACCTGCGCCTGGTGGTAAGCATCGCGAAGAACTACGCCGATCGCGGGCTGTCGTTTATGGACCTCATCGAAGAGGGCAACCTCGGCCTGATGAAAGCCGCCGCTCGCTTCAACCCCCAAAGGGACCTCAAGTTCAGCACCTACGCCACCTGGTGGATCAGGCAATCGATCCGACGGGCCATCACAAACTCGCACATCGTCCGCACTCCCTCATACATGGTCGAGATCATCGCCAAGCTCAAAATCTCCGAGGTGGAGCTCTCAGCCAAGCTCGGCCGCCAGCCCACCATCGACGAGATCGCACGCGACACCGACAACGATACCTCGCGGCTCAGAAAGGCCATCACCGCCTTCCGAACCACAAACCAGCCGCTGAGCCTGGACCTGATGTGCTCGCTGAACGAAACCATAAAAGACGACCACGTAGACCAGCCGGGCGATTCGCTCTTCGACCAGCAGGAGCGCGAGAAGCTGCGCGGCATACTAGACTCGATCGACGGCCGCGAGGGCGAGGTGCTTCGCATGCGCTACGGCATCGGCTACGAAAAACCGCTCACTCTCGAGGAGGTAGGCTCGAAGCTAAGAATCACGCGCGAGCGCGTAAGGCAAATTGAAAACGAAGCCCTCGAAAAAATGCACGGCATTCTTCAGGAAGAAGATTAGAACCACAAGGAACAGCAAATGCTAGACCTCAAGCAGGTGATCCGCAGCATACCTGATTTCCCCAAGCCCGGCATCGTTTTTCGCGATATCACCACGCTGCTTCAGAGCCCCGAAGCGCTCAGGCTGGTGGTAGACGGCATGGCCGAACGGTTCAGCAACAAGCACATTGACATGGTAGTGGGGGCCGAGGCCCGCGGATTCATCTTCGGGCCCGTTATCGCATACAAGCTGGGCGCCGGCTTCGCACCCGTGCGAAAGGCAAAAAAACTTCCCTTCAAAACCATCAAAGCCACCTACTCGCTCGAATACGGCACCGATAGCGTTGAAATCCACGCCGACGCCATCAAGCCCGGCCAGCGCGTGCTGATGGTAGACGACCTTCTAGCCACCGGCGGCACTATGGCTGCCTGCTGCGACCTCGTCGAAAAACTCGGAGGCGTCATCGTCGGCTGCGCATTTGTAGTCGAGCTCAGCTTCCTCAACGGACGCGATAAGCTGCGCAAGTACGACATCGTTTCTCTCGTCGACTACGACAGCGAATGATGGGAATCCCCCCCCACGCGCAAACCATCGCAAGAGCAAAAGCATTCGCCAAGGCTTTCGCCGGCATGCTGCGCGGCCAACCATGCCCTGGGCCGGCCGAGGTCAATTCGGGGCTGAAAAATTACCTGTGGGCGCCGGTGGCGGCGGCGAGAAGCTATCGTCGGTGAGGCTGTCGTGCTCAGCCGCGCTTCATTTCGCGGCGGATGCGTTGATGCGGTCCAGCAGCAGGCCCTTCAGCTTTTCGCTGTCGCAGCGGTTCAGGCCGTCGATGTGCGCAAACTGGCCCGATGATTGCGTTGGATTCGAGATATGCACGTCATAGAGGCACAGCATGGCGTCGATGATGTCCTGATCCACGTATACGTCGGTGATCTTCGACACCGGCAATGTGATTTCCCGGCGGGCGATCACGCCCTTGCGGATCACGATGTTGCGGTCGTTCAGATCATAGAAATAAGAATTGAAGTAGAAGCACTGGTAGATAGGATTCCACAGCAGCAGCACGCCCCACATGCCAAACCACACCAGAGCAAGCCGATCCCTGTGCTCGACAAACCACGCCGGCATCTCGCGCGCGAGGCCCCCATACAGCCATAGCATTACGAACAGCGACGTGAAGCCGCCCAGCATCAGCAGCCCGATCGCACATCCGATGCTCTTCTTGATGATCTTGCGCCTGCGCAGCGGGTGAAGGCGGCGAAGCGGCTCGGCCATTGACTGGCTCCTCTTGCGAATAGTACAGGCAAGGCATCCGATTTGCAGTATAACCTATCGCCATCAGCATTGCAACATGAATCCTAGACCAGCGGCCGGTGGTCGCTTGCACAGTCCAGGGGCCAGAGTCCAGGATAAAATGTCCTTCGGCAATGGAGCCTCTGACTACCGACGTTTGGGCCGGCCTTGGACTTCGGCCTGAATCGTCCGAAAATGTTGTTGTCGCGAATGTGGAGAAGCTTTGTCGCTCATGTGCAATGACCTTCAACCAATAATCGAGGGCTGGGATTACCGCCCCGGCCAGACTACGGTCCGCAAAATAAATGGGCTGGACGGCAAGGAAAAGCTGCAGATGCGCCTCCAGCTTGGCGTACTCCAGATGGAATACTCCGGCCGGCCCGACGGCCAGAAACCCTACGGATACGAGTCGCTTCTCGAATACTTCGGCTCCATCCTCGAAAAGCTCAAAGGGCAAGACAAGCAAGACGATTTCGAGCTGAGCGCGCAAGATAGCGCCGACCTCCGCGACGAAGCCCTCCAATACTATTACCGATATCTTAGCCTGTTCGACCTCGGCGATCATGCCGGCGTGATCCGCGACACCGACCGCAACCTGCGAGTGTTCGATCTCGTGAAAGCTCACGCGAAGAACGACGCAGACCGCTTTGCGCTCGAACAATACCGCCCCTACGTGGTGATGATGAACGCACGCAGCCGCGCCGGCATCGCCCTTCGCGAAAACGACCTCAACGCCGCATACAAGGCCCTCCAAGACGGCATGGACCTCATCCGCAAGTTCTTCCAGGACTACGGCCAGCCAAACCTCGCCGCAAAATCCGACGAATACCGCGTGCTCGACAAGCAAGCCGCCGAGCTGCGCAACGTGCTGCCGCGCGATCCCCTTGCCGTGCTGCGCGAGAAGCTCGACGCCGCCGTCAAGCAGGAACGGTTTGAAGAAGCCGTCCGCCTGCGCGACAAAATCCGCAAGCTCGAAAGCTCGTCGAAATAGCCCTCCGGCACTCATCCCCATTCCCTCTGTGTCTTGCGGGCGCCCCCGATGGAATTCCGGCTATTGCTCTTGCTGATGAAAGATGATAAACTTTTCGGAAACCATATTTGCAAACACCTGCACCGGCAATCGCCCAAGGAGCAACGCTGCAAATGACACCACGAGAACGTTACCTCAGAACAATGCTGTTCGACAACCCCGACCGCCCGCCGTTCTGGCCGGGCGGCCCGCGCGAGTCCACACTCAAAGCCTGGCACCAGCAGGGGCTGCCCGATGGGGCCAACTGGTTTCAGACGCTGCTGGATGAGATCGGCCTCAAGCCCCAGCCAACGCGCCCCCAGCCCGACCTCTCGGTGTCGTTCCGCATGATACCAGAGTTTGAGGAAAAGGTGCTCGAACACCGCGACGGCAAATACATCGTGCAAGACTGGATGGGGGCCGTTGTGGAGATCGCCGACGATTTCGATTACACATACCTGCGTTTCCCGAAGGATTTCGTGACGCGCAAATGGCACAAGTTTCCGGTGGAGGGCCGCGCCGGCTGGGAGCAGATGAAGGCGCGGTTTGATCCCGCCTCGCCCGGCCGCCATCCCGCCAATCTCGATGAAATCTGCCGGCAACTGCAAGACCGCGACCAGCCAGTGTCGCTCAATTTCAACGGGCCATTCTGGCAGCTTCGCGAGTGGTGCGGCTTTGAGGGCCTGTGCCAGATGCTCATAGACGACCCCGATTTCGTGCACGATATGGTAAGATTCTGGACGGATTTCGTTTCCGATACTATGCGGCCCGTGCTCGAACGGCTGGCGGTGGACCGCGCGGGAATCTCCGAAGACATGGCCTACAAGTGCCACAGCATGATCTCGCCCGCAATGACGCGCGAATTCCTCATGCCTGCTTACATGTGCTGGGTGGAAGAGCTTGAAGTCGCCGGATGCCCCGTGATCGACATGGATTCCGACGGCTGCATAGAAGAGCTGATCCCCATCTGGATCGACAGCGGAATCAACTGCTGCGACCCGATCGAGGTGGCCGCGGGCAACGACATCGTCGAATTCCGGCGGCGGTTCGGCAAGCTGATGGCGTATACCGGCGGGATCGACAAGCGAGCCATCGCGGCCGGCGGCAAAGTCATGGAGGCCGAGCTCAATCGCGTTATTCCCCCCCTCCTCGAAACCGGCGGCTTCATCCCAAGCTGCGACCACGGCGTGCCGTCGGACATCACGTGGCCACATTTCGCAGCCTACGCCCGCAAGCTCGCACAGATGACGGGATGGATCTGACGCGGCCCGATCTGACCCGGAAGATGCGCAGACTTTTTGCGGCGGGTCTGTAAAAGATTCGTGGGCATCCGTGTATAAAAAGGGAAGCCTCGAACGTGCCAAGGCTTCGCCCCGCCATGTACTTTCGCACGGGCCTGCCGCTGACGCCGCACCCAGTCTGTATGGAGCCTGAAGTCCAACAGGCCAAGGCCTATTCCGCATCCGCCGGCTCAAGATTGCCCTTCGTGGAATCTTGCCGACGCGCCCACAAATCGTTTACGGCCCATTTGCGGCTTCCGCGCCGGAATAAGATTGAACCGCCATAGAAGTTCTGTTACATTTGGGATAAGTGCACGGTCTCGCTATGAGTCCGTGTACTAAGGCTGCCAAGCCGATGGGTTCTCCTGCGCGTTCTCCGCAAGGCGGCCGGGCAAAGGCAGGTGTGCAGACCGCCTGAAACCGTGCGGGTTTCTGCGGTTTGGGATCAGGTAACCATGGCGGAGCTATTATAGGAAAAACATGGCAAACAATGACAATGCCTGGATCGAGCAGTTAAGCTCCAAGGCAGCATCAAGCAGCCTGGTCGACTCCTCGCTCTATGCCAAGTATGAGGTGAAGCGCGGGCTTCGCGACATCTCCGGCAAGGGCGTGCTGGCCGGCCTCACTCAGATCGGCGAAGTGCAGGCACACACCATCATCGGCGATGCGACGGTTCCCGGCCCAGGCCGCCTCATCTACCGCGGAATCGACATCCGGGATATCGTGGCCGGTTTCCTCCCGGAAGGCCGCCAAGGTTTCGAGGAGACTGCTTACCTCCTGCTTTTTGGCGAGCTTCCGACCAGCAGCGAACTGCAACGATTTCAGAGCCTTCTTGCATCATATCGCAGGCTGTCTGACGATTTCGTCCACGACTCGATTCTGAAGCTTTGCAGCCGCGATATCATGAACGCCATGGCTCAAACCGTGCTGTCACTTTACGTGATAGACGACAACGCAGACGCCATCGACATCCCGAATGTCATGCGGCAGAGCCTTCTGCTTATCGCCACCTT
>DATLAR010000292.1:0-13456 GCA_035527355.1 Planctomycetota bacterium | reverse complement strand
CGAATCTATTTCGCGGTGCGCGATGAGCGGTGGGATACCGTGATGCCGGAGTTCAGCGCGATGAACGTGCAGAAGCAGGAGAACGGCTTCAAGATCACGATGAACGCGGTGAGCAGGAATGACGTGGCCGATTTCACGTGGAGCGCCGAGATCACGGGCACGCCCGACGGCAAGATCACGTTCAAGGCGGGCGGCCAGGCCGGCCGCGAGTTCAAGTCGTATCGCGTGGGCATCTGCGTGCTGTATGGAGCCGAATCGCTTGCAGGGCAGGCTTTTGAGACCATCGACGACAAGGGAGCGGCCACGGCCGGGCAGTTCTCGCAGAATGTGTCGCCGAAGCATCTCGCCAGCAATTTCCGCACGTTGCGTTACACCACGGCCGACGGCATGGAGGTGACCGCCGGGCTGGCCGAGGGCCAGTTTGCAATGGAGGATCAGCGGCTGTTTGGCGATTCGTCTTACAAGGCGTTCAGCGGAATTCCTTACAAGTATCCGAACGTGCCGAAGGGCGAGAAGGGCGAGCAGGTGCTCACGCTCGAGGTGAAGAACGCGAAGGAGCAACCGACGGCCGGGCCGGTGAGGATAACTCTGGGCGAGGCTGCCGCGGGCGCGAAGCTGCCGAAGATGGCGAAGCCCGACAGCTCGAAGAAGCCCGGCGGGTTCATGTCGTTCAACGACCCCAAGCACGCGGAAGCCGATCATGTTTCGTTTGCGTACAACCCCGCGGCGCACATGCCGGACGACGACACGTTTATGGAGAACGCGACGGCGATACTGGACCAAGTGCGCAGCGTGCGGGCGTACGCTGCGAAGGCGAAGTTCTGCATCGAGCCGATCACGATCAATTCGCCGTATCCGCGGCCGGGGGCGGATCCGCGAAACGAAGGGCTTTTTGCAGCGGCGTGGTGCACGCGCGTGATGAAATACGCGGCGCTTGCCGGCGTGGACGAGGCCGCGTTCGGCGTGGGCGCCGGCACGGGCTATGCTGCAAGAGTGCTTGAGGATTTCGTAAAGAACCAGGGGGCGAAGGTGCTGCTGACAACGATCGCGCCGGCCGCGCCGCCCTCGGTCGATGCGTTTGCCATCGAGGCGAAGGATTCGACGGTGGTCTGGCTGATAAACCTTACCGATCAGCCGCAGAAGGCGGTGGTGAGCCTGCCGAACGCGACGCGGGCCGAGCTGGCGCGGCTGAACGAGAAGACGCGTACGAAGTTCGAGAGCCTGCGTGCGGCCGTGGAAAACGGCGAGCTGGCGGCCGAGCTGGCGGCGTTCGAGGTGTGCAGGATCACCGTGAAGAAGTAATTGGGCCGTGTGTGCCGGCACGGCCGCCGGCAAAGCGCTAACCGCCCCACCCGGAGCTTCCGACGCTGAATTGTGCACGCGAGATTGCACCACGAAGCCGACGGAAGGGAACCGGATGAGTACGCTTAAGACGAGGATCGCCCAGGCGATGGAGGAGGAAGCGCCGCGGACGCGCAAGCTTGAAAACTGCGCGATGGTGATTTTCGGTGCAAGCGGCGACCTCGCCCGCCGAAAGGTCATCCCCGCCCTCTACAACCTGATGAGAGACCGACTGCTGCCCGAGAAGTTCGAGCTGATCGGCACCAGCCGGTCCATCGAGTCCACCCGAAAATTCATCGACATAGCCAGAGACTCGATCAACCGCCATTCACGGCAACCGCTCGACGAGGAGCAGTTTGAGGAGTTTGCCCGCGGCATCGAGCACGTGCAAGGCGACCCCGCCAGCCCTGATACGCACGTGCAACTGCGGCAGCACCTGGAGGAGGCAGACTGGCGGCTGGGCACCGATGGCCGCCATGTTTTCTACGTGGCTACGCCGCCGAGCACGCTGCCGCCGATAGTGAAGGAACTTGAGCTGACCGGCCTGCTGAAGCCGCCTCAGCCGCAGCGCAAGCCATGGCCGCGGATGGTTATCGAGAAGCCCTTTGGCCGCGACCTGGCGTCGGCACGCGAGCTGAACTCCCTCATCCGCGCGGTGCTGGGCGAAAGCCAGATTTACCGCGTGGACCATTACCTCGGCAAGGAAACGGTGCAGAACATTCTGATGTTCCGCTTCGCAAACTCGGTGTTTGAGCCGCTGTGGAACAGCAAGCACGTGGATCACGTGCAGATAACGGCGGCCGAGGAAATCGGGATCGGCCGGCGCGGGCGGTTTTACGACGAGACGGGCGCCGTGCGCGACATGATACAGAACCACATGCTCCAGATGCTGGCGCTGTGCGCAATGGAGCCGCCCATCTCGCACGAGGCCGACGCGGTGCGCGACGAGCGCGTGAAGGTGCTGCGTGCGCTGCGCAAGCCGACCGACGACAGCGTGTGGCGCGACGTTGTGCTGGGCCAGTATCGCGGCTACCGCAGCGAACCGAACGTGCCGTGGGACTCGCGCACGCCCACATACGCGGCACTGAAGGTGATGGTAGACAACTGGCGCTGGCAGGGCGTGCCGTTTTACCTGCGCACCGGCAAGCGCCTGAAAAGCCGCCTCACCGAAATCTCGGTGCGCTTCCGCGCGATTCCTTTCTGCCTTTTCGGCGACCTCTGCCCCACCATCCCCAGCAATGAACTGACGCTGAGAATACAGCCCGACGAGGGCATCACGCTGAGTTTCGTGTGCAAGGAGCCGGGCGAGCGGCTGGGCGTGAAAAACGTTTCGATGGCGTTCAACTATGCAAGGGCATTTGAGCAGCCGCCGCACGATGCTTACGAGCGGCTGCTGCTGGATTGCCTGCGCGGCGATCAGACGCTATTTGCACGGGAGGACGCGGTGGAGAGCGCGTGGGAATACGTTACTCCCATTCTCGAGGTGTACGAGAATTCGCCGTCGTTTCGCATTGCTGTGTATGAGCAGGGCGGCGCGGGGCCGGAAGACGCCGACGAGCTGATGGCCCGCGACGGCCGCGCGTGGAGGCCGCTTTTGTGATCGTGCCCAACCGGCTCAGCTTGCTTTGCGCGGCACGTGGATAGTTGACGAGGAGGCGGCCGCCGAGATTTGATGAGAGGAAAATGATGGAGCAGTCGATAGACCGGCTTTGCATAAACACGATCCGCACGCTTTCGATAGACGCCGTGCAGAAGGCGAATTCCGGCCATCCGGGGCTGCCGCTGGGGGCCGCGCCGATGGGCTACGTGCTCTGGCAGCGGCACCTCAAGCACAATCCGTCGGATGCCAAATGGCCCGACCGCGACCGGTTTGTGCTGTCGGGCGGGCACGGCAGCATGCTGCTGTATTCGCTGCTTCACCTCACGGGCTACGGCCTGACGATGGACGACATAAAATCCTTCCGCCAGTGGGGCAGCCGCACGCCGGGGCATCCCGAGGCGCTGCTCACGCCGGGGCTCGAGGCCACGGCCGGGCCGCTGGGGCAGGGGCAGGCAAACGCGGCGGGCATGGCCATTGCCGAACGCGCACTGGCGCACATGTACAACCGCCCCGGCCACAACATCGTCGATCATTACACGTTCAGCCTGCTCTCCGACGGCGACATGATGGAAGGCGTATCGAGCGAGACGGCTTCGCTTGCGGGGCATCTGAAACTCGGCAAGCTCATTTTTTTATACGACAGCAACAAGGTGTCGCTGGACGGCCCGACGTCCCTGACGTTCTCCACCGAGGACGTGGGCAAGCGCTACGAAGCTTGCGGATGGCACGTGCAGGAGGTGCCCGACGGCAATACCGATATCGACGGAATCGACAAGGCCATCGCGGCGGCAAAGGCCGAAGCCGCCCGGCCGTCGCTGATAATTGTGCATACAACCATCGGTTACGGCTCGCCGCACAAGGCCGGCACATACGAAGCCCACGGCACGCCGCTGGGCGACGAGGAGGTGGCCCTGACCAAGAAGGCACTGGGCTGGGATCCCGGCTGTTTCTTCCACATACCCGAGGCGGCGCTGGCGCATTTCCGCACGGCGATCGACCGCGGACGCCAAGCCCAGCAGGAATGGCAGCGGCGGTTTGATGCGTGGGCCGCCGAGTACCCCGACCTCGCCCGGCAATGGCACACGGCGCTCGCCGAAGAACTGCCGGCAGGATGGGATGCGAACCTGCCGCAGTGGAAACCGGATGACAAGCCCATTGCCACGCGATCGGCCGGCGGGGAAATAATGAACGCGATCGCGGCGAATGTGCCGTGGCTGATCGGCGGCGACGCCGACTTGTCGAGCTCGACGAAAACACTCCTGAAAGACGCGGGCGACTTCGACGGCCAGACCGGCGCCGGCCGCAACATACATTACGGCGTGCGAGAGCACGCGATGGCCGGCATCAGCAACGGCATTGTGCAGCACGGCGGCTTGCGGCCGTTCTGCGCCACGTTCTTCGTCTTCTCCGATTACATGCGGCCGGCGGTGAGGCTGGCGGCGCTGGCCGAGCTGCCGGTAATCTTCATCTGGACGCACGACTCGATAGGCCTGGGCCAGGACGGCCCAACGCACCAGCCGGTGGAGCACCTGATGTCGCTGCGGTCCTTGCCGAATATGACGCTCATCCGCCCGTGCGACGCAAACGAAACGGCCGAGGCGTGGCGGCTTGCGATGCAGCACAGGGAGGGGCCCGTGGGCTTGGCGCTCACGCGGCAAGACGTGCCGGTGCTGGATCGCGGCCGGCTGGCGGATGCGTCGCAGCTAGCGCACGGAGCATACGTGCTCTCGGACGCGCAAAGCGGAGACCCGCACGCGATCATCATCGCCACAGGTTCCGAGGTGCACGCGGCCCTGCAGGCGCAGGAAATGCTGGCGAAGGAGGGCGCCGACGTGCGCGTCGTTTCCATGCCGAGCTGGGAGATTTTCGACCGGCAGACAAAGGAATACCGCGACTGTGTGCTGCCGCCGCACGTGACCGCGAGGGTCTCGGTGGAGGCCGGGGCAACGCTGGGCTGGGAGCGCTGGATCGGCGAGTGCGGCCGCGCCATCGGGATCGACACGTTCGGGGCATCGTCGCCCGGAACCATTAACATGGAGAAATTCGGCTTTACAGCCGAACGCGTTGCTGATACGGTTCGTGTGCTGCTCGAAAGCAGCCTCAGGCCCATGGTTTAGGGGAAGAATATCCATGAGGGAAAAGGTGCTGCCGGCCGACTTCGGAATAATCGGGCTGCGTGTGATGGGCCGCAACCTCGCGCTCAATATCGAGGAGCACGGTTTCTGCGTGGCCGTGTGGAACAGGACAACGCAGATAACCGAGCAGTTCGTCGCGGAGAACCGCGGCAAGCGGCTGATCGAAACGAAATCGCTCGAAGAGCTGGTGAAGGCCGTGAAGCGGCCGCGTCGAATCATGATGATGATCGAGGCCGGCCCGCCGGTGGATTTGGTGATCGGCCAACTGCGGCCGCTGCTGGAGCGAGGCGACATATTGATCGACGGCGGTAATTCGTGGTTCAAGGATACGCAGCGACGCTCGGCCGAGCTGACCCGCGACGGCATCAACTACTTCGGCAGCGGCGTGTCGGGCGGCGAGCTCGGAGCGCGCTTTGGCCCCTCGCTCATGCCGGGCGGGCCGCGCGAGGCGTGGGAGCACTTGCGGCCCATTTTCGAGGCGATAGCCGCAAAGACCGAGTCCGGGCCGTGCGTCACGCACGTGGGGCCCGACGGCGCCGGGCATTTCGTGAAGATGATGCACAACGGCATCGAGTATGGCGACATGCAACTGATCGCCGAGGCTTACGACATCCTTCGCAAGGCTCTCGGGCTGGAGGCCGGCGAGCTGTCGGAGACCTTTGCGAACTGGAACAGCGGTGCTCTGGAATCGTTCCTGATGGAGCTGACCGCGCATGTTTTTCACGTGCGCGACAAGGAGACGGGCTGGCCGCTGGTGGACCTCGTGCTTGACAAGGCGTCGCAGAAAGGCACGGGCAAATGGGCGGTGCAGGCGGGTATGGAGCTTGATGTGCCCATCCCCACGATAGCGGCCGCCACCGACGCGCGCCTGATTTCGAGCATGCGCGCCGAACGCATCGAAGCCGCAAGGATGATCAAGGGACCGACGCTGCAGCGTTACACGGGCGACAAGGCCGAGCTGCTGGACGCGGTGCGCTCGATGCTGCTGGCGTCGAAAATCTGCTCGTACGCCCAAGGCATGAGCCTCATCCGCGCGGGATCGGCGTTTTACAGATGGGGCGTGAACCTCAAGCAGATCGCGCGAATCTGGAAGGGCGGATGCATTATCCGCGCACGCCTGCTCGACACGATCATGCGTGCCTACGACCGGCAGCCCGACCTGACGAACCCGCTGCTGGATGATGAGCTTGCGGCGGAGGTGGCGGCGGCGCAGCCGGGATGGCGGGCGGCCGTGCAGCTCGCACAAGGCCTTGGGATACCTGTTCCGGCCGCTGGCGCGAGCCTGGCATATTTCGACAGCTACCGCTGCGACAGCCTTCCGCAGAATCTCACGCAGGCGCAACGCGACGCGTTCGGCGCGCACACCTACGAGCGCAAGGACCATCCCGAGCGGGGCCATTTGCACACCGAGTGGGAGGATCTTTTCGAGGAGAGCGCGTCGGAAGGCTGAAGCGGCGTCATTCGCGCCCCAGCCGCATCCAGCGGCACGGGCGGGCGAGCACCACGGGCAGCAGCAGCGTGATGGCCGACGTGTAGACGCCGGAGAACAGGCTGCGGGCGACGATTCCGCGGGCGTACGGCATGCTGTATTTGATCGACAGCACGCCCAGTGCGAGCGCCTCGCACAGCACCACAGAGCCGGTGGTGAGCACGATCACTGCCACAAGGCTGTCGCGGAAGGCGAACTGGCGGACGAAACTGACGATGAGCGCGATTGCGAGGAAGATGAGGCCGTAGAGGCCCACCGGGCCGGCTGAGAAGGCGTCGCGCAAGATGCCCAGAGCCCAGATCGGCAGGAAAACCTCGCGCAGGTCGAAACTGAAGGCGAGGAACACGACGAGTGCAATCAGCACGTCAGGCTTGGCGGGGCCGATGGCGGCAAGGTCGGCGAGGGTCGTTTGAAAGACCACGGCGGCGACTATGATGATCAGGAACAGCAGCCATCGCATCAGAGGCCTTTTCTGAGGATTAAGAATGACGGGCAGCCGGCGGGCCGCCCGTCATTGCGATTTCGTATCTAGCTGTGTATGCCCAGCCCCATCCACGATTCGGCCGCCTCCATCACGCTTTCGCTGAGCGTGGGATGCGGATGGATCGTGCGGGCAACTTCCTCGACGGTCGACTGCAGCTTGATGGCTACGGCCACTTCCTCGATCAGCTCGGTGGTGTTGGGGCCGATCATCTGGCAGCCGAGCAGTTCGCCGGTTTTGGCGTGGCCGATGAGCTTGACGTAGCCCGTGGTATCGCCGATCACCATCGCCTTGCCAAGGCCGCGGAAGTTGAACTTGGAGACCTTCACCTCGATCTGCTGCGCGGCGGCGTCTTTCTCGCCCATGCCCACGGTGGCGATCTGGGGGTGGCTGAAGATTGCCGCCGGCACCACGCGATAGCTCATTGCGCGCGGATGGCCCATGATGTTTTCGGCGGCCACAATGCCCTGCGCCGAGGCCACGTGGGCAAGCTGTATTTTGCCGGTCACGTCGCCGATGGCATAGATGCCGTCGATGTTGGTGCGGCACTTGTCGTCGATGACAATCGCGTTCTTTTCGACCGCGATGCCGAGTTCCTTGATGCCGGGCATGTCCGAATTGAGCTTGCGGCCGATGGCTACGAGAGCCAGCTCGGCCTCGATTGTCTTGTCGCCTACCCTGCAGCTCACACCCTTGTCGGTGGCTTTCAGGTCCTCGGCTTTCGACGACGTGTAGATATCCAGCCCAGCCTTCTTGAGGTTTCTTGTGAGCTCGGCGGCGATGTCGGTATCGAGCATCGGGATGAGCTGGTCCAGCATTTCAACAATGGTGACCTTTGTGCCCATGGCGGCGTAAAACGCGGCATACTCGCAGCCGATATAGCCGCCGCCGATTACGATCATGCTCGAGGGAATGTGGTCGAGCGTCATCAGCTCATCGCTGGTGATGATCTTCTTGCCGTCGATGGGCAGGAAACCGGGGCGGGCGGGCTCGGCGCCGGTGGCGATGATGATGTTTGCGGCCGAGATGGTTCTGTCGCCCTGGGGGCTGATCACCTTCACCTTTCCCACGGCCTCGATTGCGGCGGTGCCCTGGATGAACTCCACCTTGTTTTTCCTGAGGAGCCCGGCGACGCCTTGCCGCAGCTTCGCAACGATGCTGTCGCGCGTCTTCACGAGCTTCGAATAATCGATGGAAGGCTGGCCGAAGGTGATGCCGTAGTCGGGGCCTTTGCCGGCCTCGCGGAGAATGTCGGCGGCGTGCAGCAGGATTTTTGTGGGGATGCAGCCGCGATTGAGGCAAACGCCGCCGAGCTCGCGGTTGTCGATCACGCACGCCTTGCCGCCGAGCTGGCCCGCGCGGATCGCGGCAACGTAGCCGCCCGGCCCTGATCCGATTATCGCAACGTCGTAATCCGCCATCGATCTCTCCTTAGATGAGCTTTGAGGTGGAAATGTGGCAATGCGGTTCCATTCAGATCGCCTCATTATTATATGCAGCCGCCATTTCGAGTCAACGGGAAAGTAACTTGACTTCTGAGGCTCGTCGGCTATACTGTTATCTGCTCCAATTGGCAAGAAGAATCATCTCCAGAAACCGCGCTCTTAGCTGTGCTGCCGAGGCAATAAATGACAACACCGAAGTTCGTTCACCTGCACGTACACAGCCATTTCAGCTTGCTCGACGGCGCCTGCAAGATTGAGAAGCTGGTGGCGGCGGCCGAGAAATGGGGCATGGCCGCGCTCGCTCTCACCGACCATGGAAACCTTCACGGCGTGGTGCAGCTCGTTACGCTGGCCAAGGAGCACCACGTGAAGCCGATCATCGGCTACGAAGCATACGTGGCGCCGCAGAGCAGGTTTGACAAATCGGCCGATGGCGAGGCTTTCCACCACCTCACGCTGCTGGCGAAGGACCTGGCCGGCTACCACAATCTTATCCGGCTGTCGTCGCTGGCGTACCTCGAAGGCTTCTATTACAAGCCGCGTATCGACAAGGAGCTGCTGAAACAGTATTCCGAGGGCCTGATTGCGCTCAGCGGCTGCCTCAGCTCCGAGATCAACTCACTGCTGCTGCGCGATGACTTCAAGGGCGCCATCGCGGCGGCCATCGGCTATCGCGGGATTTTCGGCGACGACAACTTCTTCCTCGAGATACAGAACAACGGCCTGCCCGATCAGAAGAAGGCGCTGGCAGGCACGCTGCGGATCAGCAAGGAGCTGGGCATCCCCGTGGTGGCCACGAATGACATCCATTACCTCGCCCGCGACGACGCCCGCGCCCAGGAGGTGCTGCTGTGCATCAACACCGGCAAGACGGTGCACGACGAAGGCCGGATGCGGATGGAAACCGACGAGTTCTATTTCAAATCGGCCGAGGAAATGGCGGCAGTCTTTGGCGAGATTCCCGGAGCGCTCGAAAACTCGGTGGCCATCGCCGAGCGCTGCAACGTGGACCTGGATTTCAACGAGCGGCGTTTCCCGCGATTCGAGCCGCCCGACAGCTCCCTGAGCGACGTGGAATACCTGCGCAAGCTGGCCGAGGAAGGTTTTTCGCGCATCTACTCCCCCACCGATCAGCCGGCACGCGACCGCCTCGAATACGAGCTGAAGGTGATCGCCGATATGGGCTATGCCAGCTATTTTCTGATCGTGTGGGACTTCGTGCAGTTTGCGCGCGGCAAGGGCATTCCCACCAGCATGCGCGGCTCCGGCGTGGGCAGCGTGGTCTCATACGTCCTGGGCCTGATCGACCTCGATCCGCTCAAGCACAGCCTCATCTTCCAGCGGTTCCTCGACCCCGAACGCAAGGAGCCGCCGGATATCGACGTGGACTTCTGCGAGTTTGGCCGCGAAGAAGTCATGCAGTACGTGAAGGAAAAGTACGGCGTGGACAACACCGCCCAGATCATCACGTTCGGTTCGATGAAGGCGAAAGCCGTGGTGCGAGACGTAGGCCGGGCGCTGAACATCTCGCTGCCCGAGGTGATCGCCATCACGAAGATGATCCCCAGCACGCTGGGCACCAAGCTGAAAGACGCGCTCGAACAGGTGCCCGAACTGAAGGCGCTGCGAGACGGCGCCGACAAGAACATAAAAGAGCTGTTCGATGTTTCGCTGAGGCTGGAGGGGCTGAACCGGCATCCCTCCATTCACGCGGCAGGCGTGTGCATAGCCGACAGGCCGCTGATCGAGCACATACCGGTGTGCAAGGTGAGCGACATCATCGCTACGCAGTTTGCGATGAACGACCTGGAAAAAGCCGGCATGCTGAAGATGGATTTCCTGGGCGTGCGATTCCTGACCATTGTGGACCGCACGCTTGACATGATCGAGCAGCGCACGGGCAAGCGGCCGGACATCACCGGCATTCCGCTGGACGACCGCCCCACCTACGATCTGCTTACCGAAGGCAAGGGCCGCGGCGTCTTCCAGATGAGCTCGGCCGGCATGCGAAACCTGCTTGCGAAGCTTAAGCCCGACAACATCGAAGACCTGATCGCCATCGTGGCGCTCTATCGCCCCGGGCCGCTTCAGAGCGGCATGGTGGATGATTTCATCGAGCGCAAGCACGGCCGCGCCAAGGTGAAGTATCTGCATCCGAGCCTCGAACAGGTGCTGAAAACCACCTATGGCGTGATCGTATACCAGGAGCAGATCATGCAGATCGCCCACGAGCTTGCCGGCCTCACAATGGCCGAGGCGCTCACGATGATCAAGGCAATCAGCAAGAAAAATGCCGCCACCATAGCCGCGCGGCGCGAGAAGTTCATCAGCGGCGCCGCCCAAAACGGCATCGAGGCAAGAACCGCCGAGGAGATTTTCTCGCTCATCGAGTTCTTCGCCGGCTATGGCTTCAACAAAGCCCATTCCACCGCATACGCCTATCTCACCTATCGCACCGCATACCTGAAGTGCCATTACCCGGTGGAATTCATGACCGCTACGCTCACCTGCGAAATGGGCGATACCGAACGGATCGTCGAATACCTCGACGAGTGCAGGCAGATGGGCATGCAGGCGCTGCCGCCCGACATCAACGAGAGCGACCGTGGATTTGCGATCATCGGCGAGCGGAGCATCCGTTTTGGCCTTGGCGCCGTGAAAGGCGTAGGCGAGAAGGCAATCGATTCGATGGTGGAAGCACGCAGCGCCGGCGGCCGCTTCAAATCCTTGTATGACTTTTGCGAGCGGGTAGACCTGCGCGTGGCGAACAAGTCGGTGCTCGATGCTCTGATAAAGTGCGGCGCGTTCGACTGCACGGGCACGAACCGCCCCACGCTGCTGAGCGAGGTGGACCGCGCGCTAAAGATCGGCAGCGCCGCGCAAACCGATCGGCAGAGCGGGCAGATGTCGCTCTTTGGCGGCACAAAGCAGGCCGCGAAAGACACGGTGCAGGCCCTGCCCGACTGGTCCGACAACGAACGCACGAAATACGAAAAGGAAACCGTGGGCCTCTACCTCACCGGCCACCCGCTAAACGAATACAGCGACCTGCTCGACACCTTCAGCAGCGCCGAAATCAGCAGCCTGCGCAAGATGAGCGACAAACAGGAAGTGGTGATCGGCGGCCTTGTGCGCCAGGTTTCGCGGCTGGTAACCAAAAACGGCCGATATGCCGGGCAGCCGATGGCAAAGTTCATCCTCGAAGGAATGAAGGACTCGTGCTCGTGCGTGATATTCTCCGAGGGCTACGCGAAATATTCCGATTACGTGAAAGAGGACCGCGCGCTCTTCGTGGTGGGCAAAGTGGACCTGAGCGGAAACGCACCCGGCCTGCGCGTTGAAGAGATCGTGCCGATGAAAAGCGTGCGGGAGAAATTCACCAGCGAACTGCACATCCGGCTCGACAGGCCGGCGGCCGAGGGGCCGCTGGTGGAAAACCTGCAGAAGATATGCATCGACCATCCGGGCGAATGCGTGCTGTTCTTTCGCGTGGTGCTCGGGCCCGACGACGAGGTGCTGATCCGCACCGGCAGAAACTTTCATATCGCGCCAAGCGACGCATTCCATGCCGCGGTGACAAAGCTGATCGAGCCTGCGTGCCTCGAATACTACCCGGTGCACGGCAAGCTGATTGAAGAAGCACCGCTGGAAACCGACACGCCCGAGCACGACATGGTGGAAGAGATGGATGGGTGAGCAGAATGGAACTGAAAGGAGATCGATGTGTCGATTCACTCCTACTCAAGATGTTGGATGCACATAGTGTGGTCGACTCTGCGTCGTGAGTACACTCTTGAAGAGGAAGCCAGAAGGAGACTTTCAAAGTACCTGCTCGACTACTCGAGATCAAAGAACGTATTCATGAAGATCAACTACGTAAACGCAGACCACGTTCACGTGCTGATTGATCTGCCAACTAATCGTTCAGTGGAACAGGTGGTTCACCTCTTGAAGGGCAATTCATCGCATTGGATCAACGAAAACCGCCTGACCTCTTTAACATTCTCGTGGGGGCGAGGTTTTGGTGTGTTTTCCGTGTCGGAAAGCATAGTGCCGAAGGTTGCTCTGTATATTGGCGGCCAAGCTGAACACCACAAGAGAAGGAGTTTTCTGGAGGAGTACAAGAGGTTTGTAGCAAGGCATGGACTCGTATGGCGTGACGATCTCCGGGAGACGGGGCATTGAGTGTGCTGCGAAAGGCCAAACCGTTAAAACGGTTTGAGTGGTCTGGCGGCACGCATACACCTCGATAAATCGAGGTGTTAATGAAATGAAGCCGTTGCGGCAGAATGTTTTGCGCCTTGAAATGGGATGAATCGGAGGTTGAAAAGAAACCATTTCGGAGCGAAAGTGCTGCTCTTGGAATGGTGGAGGTTGAATTAGCATTTTGGTGCGGACACCAATCTGACTGAATGGCTTCATATCATTAGCCCCTCGATTTATCGAGGGGTTAGGAAGTCTCCTTTCCGGGATCCAAACCGTTTCAACGGTTTTGCCTTTGCGTTTATCAACAAGGTGTTTTCGAACATATGGCGGAGAATCAATGCGACGAGAAGGAGGTGGTGCTGCCGGAGGAGGACCGGCTGCGCGGGCAAAGCGCGATCTCGACCGTTACCCTGTACGATACCGTGCTGTTTGGCACGGCTCTGGGTTCGGTGGCTTCGCTGTTGGTGCTGAAGCTCGGCCGATCGCTGCCCGATAGCGACAGGTCGTTCCACGTGGCGCTGCTGTCGGTGGCCGGCCAGCTTGCGCCGCTGTCGCAGGTGCTTGGCCTGGGGCTGCTGACGCGCGTGAGCAAGGCGCACCTGGTGCTGGGCGGCCACATGCTTGCTGCAATACCGCTGCTTTTCGTGGCGGTGCTGGCCGGCGTGGGCATTACCGGCGTGCCGGCGGTTTTTGCCGTTATAGGCGCGATTGCGCTGCAAAGCCTGATTTTCACCGTGGGCCAGACGGCCTGGTGGCCGC
>DATLAR010000291.1:0-10598 GCA_035527355.1 Planctomycetota bacterium | reverse complement strand
TTCCGGCGGTTACGCCCGTTGGAGCATTCAGCACCTGAACAACCGTGATGCGCTTCGTATCCCACGTGGTGGTCTTATTGTTGGCCGGATCGTCGTCGGCGATATCGAGTATGACGCCAAGGTAGCGAGTGCCGCCGGGGGTGCCCACTGGTATGGCGGGCGGCGGATTGAAATTCGCGCGCACCGACGACAGCGGCCCGAGTTGCGTGGTGAGGCCGTGCGTGTGGATCAGAGTGTCGGCGGTAGTGATCACGTTGTCCGTGGAAAGATAAACCTTGATCGTAACGGTGCCGTTCCACGTGGCGGATGAATAATTGTGAATGAGGCACGAGAAGGCGGTGAGCGCTGTGTCGGCCACGATGGTATCGGGTTCGGCGGTCACGTTCAGCGGAATCAGGTCGAAAGCCGACGGCACCTCGTTGCCGATGTAGATATCGCGCAGGTCGGCAAACTTGTCGGAAGTGATGCGCGGGAAATTTGTTCGTGAAACGTTGCCATTGGAGAGAATGGCATAGGTGGTGCGCGTGCTGTCCGACGTGGTAAACGCGTTGCTGCCGCTCTGTCCGCCGTATGCTTGTTTGCTTACGTATACCTCGTTGCCGTACCAGTTCTTGCCGATGGTCTCGGTGCCGCTGAACGTGCCCGACCACGTGTACATGTAAAGGCCGTTGTAGGGGCTGGCGGCGGGATAGCCGGGATTCTCAAACTGCGTGGTCTTGTAGAAACTGGGATCGTCGTTGTAGCCGTAGCCGTACCAGCCGGTGAGCGCACCCACGGGCCGTTCCAGGCTGATCAGCCCGATATCATGGTCAAAGCTCGCACTCACCGTCCAGCCGCTCCACGAATGAAGCCGCCAGGAATTCGCCTCGCCGAATGGTTTGTCGGGTTCGGAATATGCGGGCACAACGATCATTTCGGTGGCCCAGCCGCCGCCGGCCTCGTTGGTGGCGTCGTACACGCAATGGCCGGCCGTGAGCACGTGCGTCGGATCGACGAGCGCCCCGCTGGCGACGTACCAGACTCCGTTGGCGAATGTCATGTAAAGCTTGACGGTGGCGCAATAGGGGAAATCGGTTTGGTTGTAAACGCGGGAAAGGCTGCTGAAATTGAGGATGGACATGCCGCCGGACGTCGTGGACGGCTCGGGGATGCCCCCGCCGGTGCCGTCTTCGGTTTGGTCGCTGGGCGGCAATTCGCCATCGATGTCCGAGGAATCGCTAACGAATTCCGTGCGCGATGTGAGATCGAACGAGACGAGCACGCCCTTGTCGACGTTTGGCCGCACCACGTCGGCCGGAATCGGCAGCGGCTGCGGGTTCTCCGGCACCGGCCGCACGCGCTGCACCTGCACGCCCGCGGCGTCCGGGACGGCCGGCTGCACCGCTGCGTCAATCAGAAATGTGTCGGCCGAAAAAACCTCGTTGGCGAAGACCGACCCGCCGCAAATCAACGCGGCTGCCGCCAATGCCGCGATTGCCAACACTGATGATGCGTTTTTCACCTGCGATCCCTTTCAACAGCCGGCAAAGCAAGCACGAAAAGTGCCGCTGGCGCGCACGTTCCCTGCGATGATTAGTTCTGCTTCTGCAGAATAAGTTCCGCCTGGCCGGCCCGCAGGCAAAATCGCTGCTGAGAGGCGCAGGCGCTGCCGTCGCAAGAAATCATTCTTGCGGCGCACTAAAAGTATACAACATGAATGGAAGCCTGTCAAGGATGCGTTTTGGGAGGAATCGTAAATGGCGCGTGCGTAAGTGCGTGGGGTAGCGCCCGGCCGGCGACTGCCGCTATCGTTGCGGCGCCGGCACAATATCATTGAAGGTTGACAGCAGGCCCTTGGGAAGAATGCCCTTGGCTTCGCGCAGAACGGCATCGGTCATCGCCGCAAGCACCTGCTGCAGCACATCGGCCATCACCACCGCCGTGCCGTCGGCGTTGCTGATATCCCTCAGCTCTATATCGGGCAGGGTAGCCTCCTGCAAAACGCCCTTCCCGCCGTGCACGCGCACCCTGGTGCCGGTTACGCGGATGAGGCCGATGCGGTAATGCTGCTGCGCTGCACGCTCTTCGGGCGTGGGCGCCCGCGTCTTCATCATCGCCAGCAGGTCGCCCAGGTTGTTCTTCGGCGGGATGCCCGGCTTCGTTTCAAACGTAAGCTCGGGCGATTCGATAATCACCTCGTGCACCACCATCTCGCTGCTCAGCAGCGACGATATCTTCGCAGACGCCATGGCGTGCTTCATCGTCAGCAGATTGTCTGATTTATAGCCCTCGGGATTGCCGATCTTCAGGCCGGAGATGGTGATGGACGAGCGGAAAGGCTTGATCGAAACCGACGCGAGCTCGGTGCGCACGCCCAGCGAACTTGATGCGGTGCGCTCGATGCCGCGCCTGGCTATGTAATCCATTGCCAGCCACAGCACCAGCACAGCAACCGCAAACAGCCCGCCCGCCACGAGTATGATCTTGCGAGACTTTCGCATCGTCGATATCCTCCAGACCTGCACAAATGCCGGAGCTGCGGCCCAGCAGAGATTATACGGCCCTGCACGCTGGAGTGCAGGCAAAAGAAGGCCTTGGGCTTTGGGCCGGATTCATCGCACAGCTCCAGCAAATGCGGGCTTGGAAGAAACCTGCTGCTGCTACACCCTCAGCGTGGCGCCCAGCGCCTTTTCCAGATGCTTGATCAGCCGCTCCTGCGCGGCGTTCACTTCCTCATTCGTGAGGGTGCGCTCGGGCGAACGGTATCGCATGCTCAGCGCCAGGCTCTTGCGGCCCGGCTCGATCGGCTTGCCGCGGTAGACGTTGAGGAACGAGACCGATTCGCGCAGCGGCTCGGCCAAAGCGTTTATGCTTTCCACCACCTGCTGCCACGTCACGGCCTCGTCGACTATCAACGCAAGGTCGCGGTCGATCGCTGGAAACTTCGGGATCGCCTGGCTCTTGCGCTCCAGCACGGCCAGCTCGGCGAGGGCGTCGAAATCCAGCTCGGCCAGCCAGATCGCGCCCTTCAGGTCGAACCTGCCGATCAGCGCGTCGGCGATCTGGCCGTAGTAGCCCAGCAGCGTGTGCCCCGCGCTCACTTTCACCGCGTGGCCTTCCTTGAACGACGCAACGCCGGCGGCCGGCTGCATCGACGCGCTGTGCTGCAGGCCGAAGCGGTCGAGCAGAAGCTGCACGATTCCCTTCAGGTCGTAAAAGCCGTCCTCTTCCATTATCGCCACGCAGCTCTTTTCGGCCATCGGGCCCAGGAAAACCCGCCCCAGCTCGAAAAGCTCGCAGCGGGGCACGCCGCGGCTCTGGTTGATCGCCTTCACGTGCAGCAGACTGGCGATCAGGCACGAGCGCAGGGCGCTCTCTTCCGCACGCAGCGGATTTGCCACCTGCACCACCTCGCCGCCCCACAGGTTCACCGACCCGGCCAGGGCCGGCGTGAGGAAGCTTGACGAGATTGCCTCGCTCAGCCCGCAGCCCGAAAGTACCGACCGCACCAGCCGCTCGCATTTCTCAAACTTGCTCGTGGCGCCCACCTTGATCGTCATCGCGCTATCGAGCGGCACCTTGTCGTACCCGTGGATGCGCCCCACCTCCTCGATCAGGTCGATCTCGCGGTAAACGTCTGCCGCGCGGAAGCTCGGCACGGCCACGGTGATTTCGCTGTCGCTGCGCGATAGCACATCGAATTCGAGGCGGGCCAGGATATCTGCGGCCTCGGCGGCCGGCACATCCATCCCCAGTATGCGGCGGATTCGCGGCACGCGCATCGTCACCTTCTTCGGCGTGAGGTCTATCGCGTTGGCGTCTGCAATGCCGTCGGCGGGCGTGCCGCCGGTAAGCTGTGCGATTAGAGCCACAGACCTGCGCGACGCCCACTCGGTGCCGATCGGGTCAACACCGCGTTCGAAGCGATAGGAGGCGTCGGAGGCCAGGCCTATGGCGCGTGCCGTGCGGCGCACGCTGACGGGGTTGAACACCGCGCTCTCGAGCAGCACGTTTCGCGTGGCGGCGGTCACTTCGGTGTCGGCGCCGCCCATAATGCCGGCAACGGCCACCGGCCGGCGGGCGTCGGCGATCACCAGGTTTTCCCGCGTGAGCCGCCGCTCGATGTCGTCGATGGTGGTGATTGTCTCGCCGGCGGCCGCGCGCCGCACGATGATCTTGCGGCCTGCCAGCGTATCCAGATCAAACGCGTGCAGCGGCTGCCCGCATTCCATCATAACGTAGTTGGTGACGTCGACGACATTGTTGATCGAACGCAAGCCTACCGCTTCGAGCCGCTCTGCCAGCCACCGGGGCGACGGCCCCACCTTCACGCCGGTGATCACGCGGGCGGTGTAACGCGGGCACAGATCGGGCGCCGGCACCTCCACCGACGTCCATTTGGAAACCGGCGACGTGTCGGGCTTGTAGGCCACCGACGGCCTGCGCAGCGGCTTGCCGGTGATTGCCGCCACCTCGCGGGCGATGCCCATTATGCCCAAAAGGTCCGAGCGGTTGGATTTGATCTCGAGGGTTATGCAATAGTCGTTGCCCGCCTTGTCGTAGCTTTCCACCTCGGACCCGGCGATGGTGAGCATGGCCACGAGTTCATCCACGGAAGCGCTGAAGTCGCAGTAGTCTTTGAGCCAGTTGTAGCTTACTTTCATTGGAATCCTCTTCGACAGGTCGCGGCGGGCATCAGGGGAAATCGAGCTCGCTGCGTGTGCAATCGCGGCCTTGCTCCTTGGCGAGATACAGGCCGCGGTCGGCGCGTGCCGTCATCACTTCGAGCGTATCGTGCGGGTGCTGCACAGCCACGCCCGCGGAGACGGTGACGGAGATGGTAAGCTCGCCCTCGCCGGTTGTGCGATACACCCAGCGCGAGCTTCTCACTTTCTTCTGGAGGTTTTCGCAAAACTCGATGCCCTCGTTCAAAACGGTGGCGGACAGCATTATCACGAATTCCTCGCCGCCGTAGCGTGCGAGGAAACCGCCCGCCGGCAGGTGCTCGGCCAGCGTGCGTGCCAGCTTGATCAGCAGGGCATCGCCTATGATATGGCCGTGCGAATCGTTGACGCGCTTGAAGTGATCGATGTCCAGCATCGCGATGCACCATGGCTTCTGAGCGTTGTACGAGGCAAGCGCCTGGCCTATGAAGGCATTGAACGCGCGCCTGTTGTGAACGCCTGTAAGCCCGTCTTTCAGCGTTTCCTCGCGGGTATGCTCGAGCTCTTTTTCGAGCCGCTTGATCTTGCCGCCGGCTTCCTTCACCTGGCTGCGCGATTGCTCCAGCTCGGTCTTCAGGATGCTGGTAGTTTCCTTTATGCTGTTGGCGATCACCTCGATCTTCTTGCTGAACAGCACAGGCTGGCCGTCTTCAACCATCGCCTGGTGCAGGTCGCTTAGCTGCTTGTCGATGCGGTTGCCCGTAACGGCGTTGGCTTCGGCCACGCTGCGGATGCTTTCGCTGATTGTTTCGACGATGCGGCGCAGCTCTATTTCCTGCTCGCGGAGCGCAGGAGGCGGCTCGATTTCGGCCATTGCCGAGGTGCAGATTCTTTCCACTCTCCCGGTGATCTCGACCAGCTCGCCGGTATCGCATTTTGCAAGCTCGGTGAGGCAACTGTAGAGCTTGTCGCGGTAGCCCGCGGGGAAGCCCGGAATGTGAACCAGGCTGCGGATGAGCGTTGCAGCGATCTCAACGTAATTGTTTCTGTGTTCGGCGTTCTTTTCCTGCTCAGCCATTACAGGTTTCTCCGTTAACTGAGAGGCGGCTTTATTCTCACCCTTCGGCCCTCTATTACAAGGCGGTCTTCTGCAAAGAGTCTTACTGCCTCGGAATAGGCCAGGCACTCCTGCTCGAAGACGCGGGCCGCAAGGGTATCGGGCGTATCGGCCTCCAGCACGGGAACGCAGCGCTGAAGTATGATCGGGCCGTGATCGTAAACGTTGTCTGCGAAATGAACGGTGCAGCCCGAGATTTTCGCCCCGTAGCGAATGACTGCCTCGTGCACGTGGTGACCGTAGAATCCCTTGCCGCAGAAGGATGGGATGAGGGCCGGGTGGATGTTCATCACTCGGCCCAGATACTTGCCCGGCACGTGGTAAAAATGCATGAACCCCGCGAGGAGGATCAGGTGCGGCTGGTACTTTTCGAGCTCGGTGTCGACGGCGGCGCTGAAGGCCGAGTCGTCGCGGAAGCTCTTGCGCGGCACGCAAACGGCGGGCACGCCGCGGTCGCGGGCCTTTTCCAAGCCCAGGGCGTCGGGCCGCGAGCCGATCACCACCGCCACCGCCGCCGGCAGGCTTCCCTCGTCGATCTGCTGAAAGAAGTTGTCCAGCGTTCGGCCGCTGCCCGACAGCAGCACCGCGAGTTTTATCTTTCTTGCACTCATTGTTGAACCAGGCGTCCGATTATCTCGTCAAACTTCCACAAAAGCCAAAGCCTGTTTCCGGTCTTGCCGGCCTATCCCACCACCACAGCTTTGCAGCGGCTGCAAAGGTCCGGATGGTCCGCGTTAGTGCCCACGCTGGCGCGCAGGTTCCAGCAGCGCTGGCACTTCGCATGTTTGGAGCGCTCGGCCTTAACCTCCAGCTCGGGCATGTCCAACCCGGCGGAGGCGCCATCCGGCGGCGTTTCCGCTATTGCCACCTGCGACACTATGAACAGCTCGGCCAGGCTTTCCTCGTAGCTGTGCAAAAAGCTCATCAGATCGGCGTCGTCGGTGTAAAGCGTTACGGCGGCTTCCAGCGACGAGCCGATCGTTCCGGCGCCGCGCAGCTTTTCGATTTCGCGCGAGGCCTCGTCGCGGATCATTATCAACCTCGCCCACCGCCCCTCCAGCTCGGTGTCGATCAGCTCGGCCCTGGTTTCGGGCAGCAGCTCGAGGTGCGGGCTCTCCGCCTCGCCGATATACTGCCGCGCTTCCTTCCACGCGTCTTCCACCGTGTAAACAAGAATCGGCGCGAGCGTCTTGATAAGCACGTTCAGAATCTCGCACATAACGGTCTGAGCCGAGCGCCGCTCCGCCGATTTCGCGTCCGACGTATACAGCCGGTCCTTCAGAATATCCAGGTAAAACGAACTCATGTCCACCGCGCAGAAATTGTGCACCAAATGAAACACCCGGTGGAATTCATAAGCTTCGTATGCCGCCTTGCACTGCGACAGCAGGTTCTCCGCGCGGCTGAGCGCCCAGCGGTCGATCTCCGGCATCTGCTCGTAAGCCACGCGCTCGCCAGACGCATCGAAGCCCGCAAGGTTGCCCAGCAGATACCGAAAAGTATTGCGGATGCGGCGGTAGCCCGTCGACAGGTGCTCGATCAGGTTGAACGACAGATTGATGTCCTGGCGGTAGTCTACCGACGACACCCACAGGCGGAAGATGTCGCCGCCGAACCGCTTGAGCACGTCTTCGACGGAAACGAAATTGCCGAGCGATTTCGACATCTTCTCGCCCTTCTCGTCCACCACGAATCCATGCGTCAGCACGCTCTTGAATGGCGCGCGGCCATCGGCCCCCACCGCCGTGAGCAGCGATAGCTGAAACCAGCCTCGGTGCTGATCGGTGCCCTCGAGGTAGAGGTCGGCCGGCCAGCCCAGATTGCGCGCCTTGATTACCGCGCGGTGGCTCGAGCCCGACTCGAACCACACGTCGAAGATGTCGGTTTCCTTGCGGAAGCTTCGGCCGCCGCACTTGGCGCACGCGTAGCCGGCCGGCAGGATATCGGAGGGGCTATCGGTGAACCAGCTATCGCTGCCTTTCTTCGCGAAATGATCGCGCACCGCGATCACGGTGCCGTACTCGAGAACCAGCCCGTTGCAGCTTTCGCAGTAGAACGCCGGGATCGGAATCCCCCACACGCGCTGCCGCGAGATGCACCAGTCCGGCCGCTGCTCCACCATGCCGCGGATGCGCGTCTGGCCCCAGTCCGGCATCCAGTTCACATTTGTGATCTCGCGCAGGGCGTGGGCGCGGAGGTCGCGGTGCGACACGCTCACAAACCACTGCTCGGTCGCACGGAATATCACCGGCTTCTTGCAGCGCCAGCAGTGCGGGTAGCTGTGCTTGAACACCGTAGCCTTCAGCAGCAGGCCATTCTCGCGCAGCTTCTGAATGATAACCGGATTCGCCTCTAAAACGTGCAATCCCTCAAACTCGCTCGCCTGATCGGTGTAACGGCCGGCGGCGTCCACCGGGCTGAAGATGGGCAGGCCATACTTCATGCCCGTGCGGTAGTCTTCATCGCCGTGACCGGGCGCCGTGTGCACGCAGCCCGTGTCTGAAAGCGCCACGTATTCCGCCGTCACTATCGGGCAAAGCTTGTCAAACAGGCAATGATGGTACTTGCGGCCCGCCAGCTCGCCGCCCTTGCGCTTGCCAACGATCTCGCAGCTTTCGATGCCAACCGCTTTCGCCACCGATTCCACCAGCTCGGCCGCAACGATCATCACCTCGTTCTTGCCGCTGTGCCGATCGAGGTAACGCACGGCCGCATACTCGAACGACGGATGCACAGCCACCGCCAGATTCGCCGGAAGAGTCCACGGCGTAGTCGTCCATATCACAATCGAAACCGGCAGATCGGCCACGCCCGGAAAAAGATCGCGCACGGTGTCGGCCAGCCGGAACTTCACGAAGATCGACGGGCTATCGTCGTCCGAATACTCAAGCTCGGCCTCGGCCAGCGCCGTGCCGCAAGTCATGCACCAGTGGATCGGCTTCAGGCTCTTGTACACGTAGCCGTTCTTCACCAGATCGGCAAAAACATCCACCACGCCCGCCTCATACTGCGGCGTGAGCGTGAGATACGGATTCTCCCAATCGCCGCAGCCGCCGAGCTGGCGAAACTGCTTCTTGTGGCGCTCCACGTACTTCAGCGCGTAGTTGCGGCAGCGGCGGCGGATCTCCGTCTTCTCCATCCCGGCCGCCTGCGGGCCAAGCTCCGTCATCACCTTGTGCTCGATCGGCAGGCCGTGGCAATCCCACCCGGGCACAAACGGCGAATCACGGCCCGCCATATTCATATAGCGAACCACGATATCCTTCAGCACCTTGTTCAGACCCGTGCCGATGTGGATATCGCCGCTGGCATACGGAGGGCCATCATGCAGCAGAAAAGGCTTCGCCCCCTTGCGCAACTGGCGGATTTTTCCGTAAACGTCGATCTTGTCCCAGACCTTCAGGAACTCCGGCTCGCGATTCACAAGATCGGCCTTCATTGAAAACGACGTCTTCGGCAGATTCAGTGTTTGCTTGTAATCTTTCTTGTCAGGATCAGCCATTTTCCCTTTCTCTTTCCAATTCTGACACTGGTAATCATACTATTGTAGCATAAGAGAGAAATCGAATCAAGATAGCTGGCACGGCGAATGAAGTGCCGAGTGCCGAGTGCCAAGTGCCGAGTGCCGAGTGCCGAGTGCCGATGGCATTGATGTGGCACAGTCGCCCCCGGCTGTGGATTACGGAGTGCCGGGTGCCGATGGCATTGATGTGGCACAGCCGCCCCCGGCTGTGGATTACGGAGTGCCGAGTGCCAAGTGCCAAGTGCCAAGTGCCGGGTGCCCATGGCATTGATGTAGCACAGCCGCCCCCGGCTGTGCAGGCATGGTTGGGAAGGTGCTTTCACCGCATCCATTTCGTCCATCGTGTCTACGCGCCTGCCGCAGGAAAGAAATGTTCTGTGGTGTGCTCGCGTCGAAACACTAGGCGCGCCCCGTGCGCGTTGCAGGAAGAAAGGCAAACATATGACCGAAGACAGTTGCAAATACGTGATCATCGGCGGCGGGCCGGCCGGCGCCTCCGCGGTGCAGGGCATTCGCGAGGTCGACGGCTCCGGCCCCATAACGCTGTTCGGCGCCGAAAAGCACCTGCCCTACAACCGCTCGCCCCTCAGCAAGAACCTCTGGCTCGGCAAGAAGAACGTCGAAGACATCTTCATCCATCCCCAGCGGTTTTACGACGAATACGGCGTGACCCTGAACCTCGGCACGCGCATCACCGGCCTCTGGCCCGACCAGCGCCTCATCCTCGACGAGCACGGCAACCGGCACACCTTTGAAACACTGCTGCTGGCAACGGGCGGCCTGCCGCAAAAACTATCTGCACAGGGCGGCGACCTCGAAGCGCTGTGCTACTTCAGATACCTCGACGACTACCTCAGGATGCGAGCCGTTGCCGTCGCAGGCACCTCGGTGCTCGTGGTGGGCGGCGGCTACATCGGCTCCGAAATCGCAGCCGCACTGAACGCCAACGACGTGAGCGTCACCATGATCTTCCCCGAAAGCTACATCTGCCGCCAGGTCTTTCCCGAAGACCTCGCCCGCGCCGTCCAGGCCATGTACGAAGAATACGGCGTTGTAGTGATCCCCGACGACATCCCGGCCTCCATCACCCAACGCGCCGATAAGCTCATCACCATCACACGGAAAGGCAACTACATCGAATCCGACTGCGCCATCGTGGGCGCCGGCATCACGCCCGACACCACACTCGCACGCGAAGCCGGCCTCAACGTGGGCGACGGCATCCTCGTAGACGAATACCTCGAAACCTCCGCCCCCGGAATCTACGCCGCCGGCGACAACGCCTATTTCCCATACCAGGCGCTCGACCGCCACA
>DATLAR010000290.1:0-3667 GCA_035527355.1 Planctomycetota bacterium | reverse complement strand
GGGTCCGAAAGCGCCGTAGACTTGGCGCTCGAGTGGCTTCAGCGGCACCAAAGCCCCGATGGCGCGTGGCGCGCGCGCGACTACACCGCCGGTTGCTACACAGGCGTGCCCTGCGGGCGCATCGATGACGTGCTGAGCGGCATCGAGCCGGGCCTCACCGGCCTGGCTGCGATGGCCTTTCTGGGCGCCGGCCACACCGACGACACCCAACCGTTTGGCAGCACCGTGCGGCGTGCTCTGGAATACCTGATGAAGATTCAGAACGCCGACGGCTCGTTCGGCTCGGCCGGCGGCTCGCACCTGATCTACAACCACGCCATCTGCGCGCTGGCCTTGTGCGAAGCCTACGGCATGACGCAGGGGCGCGTATACAAGAACTCTGCCGAGAAGGCAATTGCGTACCTGCTGAAGGCACAACACACCGACGGCGGGTGGGGTTATGCGCGGGCCGACAACCGATTCCGGAGCGACGTGTCGGTTACCGGCTGGCAGGTAATGGCGCTGAAATCAGCCGCGATGGCGAGAATCCGCATTCCGGCTGAAGCGTGGCAAAGCTGCATCAGCTACATCGATAGCGCCAGCGACAGCAACGGGCTGTCGGGCTATCACGAAGCGGGGCGGCTGCTCACGCCGAAGAACCCGTCCACCGTGGCGGTGGGCCTGCTGTGCCGGCAGTTTGCACCGATCTCGCCAAACCCCGAGATGATGGCCACCATCACCGATTACATGGCCGGCACGCTGCCGATGGAATACGAGGAGGGCTTCTTTTACTACGCCTACTACGGCAGCCTGGGCCTCTACCAGTATGGCGGGGCGAAGTGGGACAAATGGAACGCGCACGTGCGCGAGCTGCTGGTGAGGCTGCAGAAGAAGGAAGGCTGCGAGACGGGCAGTTGGGACCCCGGCTCGCATCGGTGGGCGTCGTGGGCCGGCAGAGTGTATTCCACGGCGTTATCCGCGCTCACGCTGGAGGTGTATTACCGATATCTGCCGATTCACCGGGGCTCGGTGGATGAAACGCCCGAGGGGATCGTTTTGCGCGATTACAAAAAGGCACTCGAAGGCTACCGCCTGTATGTGAGGCTTGCAGAGGATCCGGCCACGCCGCCCGGAAAGCTCGACGCGATCCGCGAGGCGGCGGTGGTGCTGCTGGAAAAGTACCGCGGGAGCTCGCATGGGCTGAAGAACGCCGATGCCGCGTTTGTGAAGGAAGAGCGCAAGCGGCTGGCCGCCACGAGAATCCGCCTGGCCACCATCCACATGCGCACAAAACGGTATTCGAAGTGCATCGAAGAGGTGCGCGATTTTGCGAAGAAGTTTCCGGAGTCGGAAGACCAGGAAGTGGCGAAAAAACTTTGTGCGGGCGCAATGGCGCTCCTCGCCGGCAGCATGGAGCAGAACGGCGAGGAAGAGATTGCAAAGCGCTTGCGGCGCGAGGCGGTGGAAGATTATTACAAGCAGATCGTGCGGGACCCGAACCAGCCGCTGGCGGTTTACCTGCAGGTGGCCGATGAGTTTTTCGTGCGCGAAGACTGGCATCGCGCGGCGGACGTTTATTCGCAGATACTCGACCGCTTCGGCGGCGAGCCGCAGGTGGAGAAAAGCCGCGATGCGATGCGGCTGAGGCTCGCCCGCTGCCTCACGCATTCCGGCCGCCACACCGATGCGTTGAAGCTCTTTGATGAGCTGGGCGAGCAGGCGAATACGCGGGCCGGCCTGGAGGCACTGAGCGAGTGCTACGTGCAAATGAAGCGTTACGACGAGGCACTCGCCCTTTACGTGCGGCTGCGACGCGGCAGCGAGGAGGGCAGCCCCGAATGGTGGCAGGCGCAATACAACGTGGCAAAGGTGCTGGTGCTGCTGGGGCGGACGCGTGAGTGCGAGCAGCTCATTGCGTTTCAGAAGGTGATCCGCCCGCAGATGGGCGGCCCCGAGCTTGCGGCGAAATTCGAGAACCTCCTTCGCACCGGCCGCGCAAACTGACCGGAATTCCGGCGCAAAACCAGCGGCGCACGTGTTAAAATAACGAAGGCCAATTGCATTCACCTTCCCTGCTTTCCATGCGGCCAGATCGCTGTTATTTCTTTTATCATTGACGGCTCGGTTGTTTTCTGCTATAAATATTCCCTTTAATGTTTCGGGATAGCGTCCGATCATAGAGCGACAAGCCACAAAACAGGAGTTTTCAAGCGTTGGCAAACAGCCTCGTTATAGTTGAATCACCCGCGAAAGCGAAAACCATAAAGAAATTCCTCGGCAAGGGCTACGACGTTGAATCGTCGATGGGCCACGTGCGCGATCTGCCGGCCAGCAAGTTCGGCATCGACATCGAGCACGGCTTCAAGCCCTCCTACCAGGTTATTGCCACTCGCAAGGCGCTGATCAAGAAGCTCGTGGCGAAGGCGAAGAAATGCGACTTCGTATACCTGGCGCCCGACCGCGACCGCGAGGGCGAGGCGATTGCGTGGCACCTGGCGCAGGCGCTGAAGCTCAAGCCCGAAAAGACCTTCCGCGTGTCGTTCAATGAAATCACCAAGAAGGCCATCACGGAGGCGTTCAAAACGCCCGGGCAGATCGACGAGGACAAAGTGAACGCGCAGCAGGCGCGCCGTATCCTCGACCGCATCGTGGGCTACGAGCTGAGCCCGCTGCTGTGGAAGAAGATCGCGCGCGGCCTGAGCGCCGGGCGTGTGCAGTCGGTGGCCGTGAAGCTGGTGGTCGAGCGCGAGCGCGAGATTGCGGCGTTCAAGACCGAAGAATTCTGGCGGGTGACGGCGACGCTCTCGCCCGTTGACGGCCCGGGCAGCGAAATAGTGTTTTCGGCCGAACTGAAGGCCGTGAACGGCGAGAAGTTCAAGCCCGTGAACGAGGAGCAGGCAAAGGCATTCCTGCCGGCGCTCGAGCGGGGCGATTATTCCGTTGTGCGGACGAAGAAGAGGATTCACAAGTCTTCGCCGTCGGCGCCTTTCAACACTAGCGCGTTGCAGCAGCAGGCGGCAAACGAGCTGGGTTTTTCGGCCGCGCGCACGATGCTGATCGCGCAGCAGCTTTATGAAGGTCTGGACGCCGGCAGCGAGGGCGCGGTTGGCCTTATCACTTACATGCGAACCGATTCATTCCGCATAGCGGACGAGGCGATGGAGGAATGCCGCGGTTTCATCGAGGCCGAATTCGGCGGGAAATACCTGTCGGAGAAGCCGCGCGTATTCGCGTCGCGCAAGGGTGCCCAGGAAGCGCACGAAGCCATACGGCCCACGTCGGTGCTGCGCACGCCCGAACAGCTCGCGTCGCACCTCGACCGCGACCAGTTGAGGCTTTACACATTGATCTGGAACCGCTTCGTGGCCACGCAGATGGCCGCGGCCGAATACGAGATCACGGAAATTGACATCAAGGCGGCGGGCAGGGATTCAGCCGCGCCCGTTGAAGGCATTTTTGCCGCACGCGGCCGCGTGATCAAATTCGACGGCCATACGAGAGTTTCCGGACAGCGAAAGGCCGACGAGCAGACCCTGCCGGCTATGGTGGAGAACGATAGGCTGAAGCTTCACAAGCTCGATCCGTCGCAGCATTTCACCAAGCCGCCCGCTCGCTACACCGAGGCCAGCCTCGTGAAGACGCTCGAAAAGGAAGGCATCGGCCGGCCAAGCACATACGCCACGATCAT
>DATLAR010000289.1:0-6041 GCA_035527355.1 Planctomycetota bacterium | reverse complement strand
GGGCGCGCGAAGGGCGTGCCTGCCGCTGGCCGCGCTGCGGCTGCGCCGGCTGCTGATGTCGGGCCGATTCCGCCTGCTCCACACGTTTCTTTTCCACGCAAATATCGCCGGCCGCATCGCCGCCATCGGCACCGGCGTGCCCGTCGTATCGTCGCTGAGGGTGACGGAGAGCGACCGGCCGTTCCGCGCGGCAATCGACCGCCTCACCTGCCGCCGGATCGTCGGCGAAACCTGCGTTTCGCACGCGGTGCGGCGATGGGCAATAGATCGCGGCCTGCCCGCCGGCAAGCTGGTGGTGATCCCGAACGGCGTGGATGTGCGCGGCTACCAGGCGCCGGCGGGAAGGCTTCGAAGCGAACTGGGCTTGCCGCCGAACGCGAAGATCGCGCTGTTTGTCGGCCGCCTGCACCGGCAGAAAGGCCCCGACGTGCTGCTCGATGCGGCTGCGAAGCTGGCGCCTGCGAATCCGGATCTGCATTTTGTGCTTGCGGGCGACGGACCGATGCGCGGTGAGCTACAGCAGATGGCGCAGCGCAGCGGCCTTGCGCCGCGCGTGCATCTGCTTGGCCCGCGCGAAGACGTGCCGTCGCTGCTGGCGGATGCCGCCTTGCTGGTGGTGCCGTCGCGCTGGGAAGGAATGCCAAACGTGGTGCTCGAAGCGATGGCGGCAGGCCGGCCGGTTGTGGCGGCAGACGTTGGCGGCAGCGCGGAATTGGTGATCGACGCCGGCATGCCGGGCCAGCCTTCCTCGGCAAGCAGCAGCCGTCCCACCGGCATGCTTGTCCCTCCTGAAAATCCGCAGGCACTCGCCGAGGCGATTCTGCGAGTCCTCTCCGATGAAGCTTTCGCGGATCGACTCGGCGCCGCGGCCCGCGAGCGCGCCGCGTCCCAGTTTTCCATCCAGCGAATGGTCCGCCTCAACGAGCAGCTCTACGATACCATTCTCCTGAAATGACGCCGCGCGGGTGAGAACCAGCTCATCCCTGCGGAGCTCGAAAGACACCGCCGCCGCAAAGCTGCCGGCGCACGTTCACGTCGCACCTGAAGCGCTTGCCGCTTTATCGCCGATTCCGCCGCAAAACCTGCCGAAAACATTGATATGCCTGGCCAAATAGTTGGCGGAGAGACAGCGTGCGCCGGGCCGACGTAGAAGACGCAAGAGTTTTGAATGCAAACAATAGCGCAGGCACGAAATCTGCCGGTAGGAGCGGAGGTGCCGCCCGAGGGCGGCGTGCATTTTCGCGTGTGGGCGCCGCGTCGCAAGAAGGTGGAAGCCGTGCTGGAGGGAACGTCCGGCAGGCTCGACGGCAGATTTCGGGCGGTATCGCTGCAAGATGAGAACAACGGCTATTTCTCGGGTTTCAGCGAGGAAGCCGGCACCGGCACGCTCTATCGTTTCCGGCTCGACGGCGAAGACCGCCTGCTGCCGGACCCCGCGTCGCGATATCAGCCAACCGGGCCCGATGGGCCGTCGCAGGTGATTGATCCGTCGCGCTTCCGCTGGACCGATCAGGCATGGCCGGGAGTAACCATAGACGGGCAGGTGCTTTACGAGCTGCACTGCGGCACGTTCACCAGGGAGGGCACCTGGCAGGCCGCCGCACGCGAGCTGCACGCGCTGGCACAGATGGGCGTTACGCTGCTTGAGATCATGCCGATCGCCGATTTTGCCGGCCGCTTCGGCTGGAGCTACGATGGCGTGAATCTTTATGCACCCACGAGACTCTACGGTGCGCCCGACGATTTCCGCCGGTTCATCGACGCCGCCCATTCCGTTGGGCTTGGCGTCATGCTGGATGTGGTTTGCAATCATCTCGGGCCGCATGGCAATTACCTCGCCGAGTTTTCCAGCGGCTATTTCAGCACTCGCTACAAGAACGAATGGGGAATGGCGCTCAATTTCGATGGGCACGATTCCACGCCCGTCAGGGAGTTCTTCATTGCCAATGCCGTTTACTGGATCAGCGAGTTTCATATCGACGGCCTCCGCATCGACGCCGCATACACGATGTGCGACGAGTCTACACCGCACATCCTCGCCGAGATCACGCGTAGCGCGCGGCGTGCTGCCGGAAATCGATCGATCGTGGTGGTGGCCGAGAACGAGCCGCAAACCATCACTTGCGTGCAGGACGAGAACGAAGGCGGCTACGGAATGGACGGTTTGTGGAACGAAGACTTCCACCATAGCGCGGTGGTGGCGCTCACCGGCCGCGCCGAGGCCTACTTCACCGATTACCTGGCCACGCCGCAGGAGTTCATCTCGCTGGCGAAATGGGGATTCCTTTACCAGGGGCAGTTCTACTCGTGGCAGAAGAAACGCCGCGGCACGCCCGCCTTCGGCCTCAAGGGGGCCGCGTTCATCAATTACATCCAGAACCACGACCAGATCGCAAACTCGCTGCGGGGCGAGCGCCTCCACAAGCTGAGCAATCGCGGGCGCTACAAAGCCATCACCGCCTTTCTGCTGCTGGGGCCCGGCACGCCGATGCTGTTTCAGGGGCAGGAATTTTGCGCGTCTACGCCGTTTCTATACTTCGCCGACCTCCAGCTCGACCCGAGCGGACGCCTGGGGTTCCTGCGGCAGTTCCGCAGCCTCGCCACGCCCGAAGTGCAGGGGCACCTCGCGAACCCGCGCGACATCCAGACGTTCGAACGCTGCAAGCTGGATTTTTCGGAGCGCGAGCGCCACGCCGACATGTACGCGCTGCACTGCGACCTTCTGCGCCTTCGCCGCGAGGATCCGGTTTTCCGCGAGCAGCGGGCCGATACGCTTGAAGGCGCCGTGCTCGGGCACGATGCGTTCGTGCTGCGGTTCTTCGGAGAGGCCGGAGACGACAGGTTGCTCGTGGTGAACCTGGGCCGCGATCTGCATTTCGTGCCGGGGCCGGAGCCACTGCTGGCTCCACCGCTTGCAGGCGCGCCGTGGGCATTGCTGTGGTCGAGCGAGCACCCACGCTACGGCGGCAGCGGGACGCCCGCCCTCGATGCAGACGAAGGCTGGCGAATCCCAGGCAACGCGGCTGTGGTGCTTGAGCCCCGGAAAAGGAATGACTGATGCAACCAGTAGTGACGAGGATTCCCTGGGTGCAGACGAGGGACAAGGAGCTGATGCTGGGCCGCGAATGGCTGGTTACCAACGGGCTTGGCGGTTACGCTTCGGGCTCGGTGGGCGGAATCTGCACACGGCGGTACCACGGCTTTCTGGTGGCCGCGCTGCCGGCGCCGCTGGGCCGCGTGGTGATGCTGGCGCACCTGCTCGAAGAAGGCAGGCTGCCCGGCGGTGTGGTGGTGCAGCTTGGCGGCGAGGAGCGCGCCGAGAATGCGCCCGAACTCACTTCGTTCCTGAGCGAGTTCCGCCTCGAATACGGCATGCCGGTATGGCGCTACGAGGTGGGCAGTTTCGTAATCGAGAAACGCATCGTGCTGCCCCACCTGCAGAATACAGTGCACATCAATTACGAGGTGCTCGCCGCCACGGCGCCGCTGCGGCTGCGGCTGCGGCCGGCGATGCACTTCCGCCCAATCGACCAGCTAGTGAGCACACTGCACCGCGGCTATTCGATCAAGGTTGACGGCGAGCACTACGAGATACATTCGGAAGGCGAATTTCCGCCGCTGCGAATGGCCTTCCACGGCCCGGCGGCTGCCCTGGTGCTGGATCACGGCCGGATCAAGAGCGCTTTTTTCCGCGACGAGAAACCGCGCGGCTACGACCCGCACGGCACGCTCTGGACGCCCGGCTACTTCCGCTGCAACCTGGGCGAGGGGCAATCGGCCACGCTGATAGCTTCGACGGAAACATGGGATACCATTGCTGCCCTGCAGCCCGACGAGGCGCTGCGCGCCGAATTCGACCGCCGCCGCCACCTGCTGTCGCTGGCGCACCCCCTCCTGAAGGAAGGCCCCGCCGCAGAGCTTGTTTTTGCGGCCGACCAGTTCATCATCTCGCCGCGCAGCCGCACAGCCGATGCCGTCAGAGCCAGCGCATCGGGCGACGAGCTTCGTTCGGTGATCGCGGGCTACTACTGGTTCACCGATTGGGGCCGCGATACCATGATCAGCCTCGAAGGCCTCACCCTGCTCACCGGCCGCCAGCTCGAGGCTGGTTACATCCTGCGCACGTTCAGCCATTACATACGCGACGGCCTCATCCCGAACATGTTTCCGGAAGGCTCGGAGGAAGGCCGCTATCAGACCGTCGACGCCACGCTCTGGTTCTTTCACGCACTCGAACGCTACCTCGCTGCCACGGGCGACCGCGAAACGCTGCACTTCCTGCTGCCGAAGCTGATCGACATCGTGGGCCACCACCTGCGCGGCACGCGCTTCGGCATTCATGTCGATCCGGCCGACGGCCTGCTGAGCCAGGCAGAGCCGACATATCCGCTGACGTGGATGGACGCGAAGGTGGACGATTGGGTGGTTACGCCGCGGCGCGGCAAACCCGTGGAGGTAAACGCCCTCTGGTACAACGCCCTCAGGCTGCTCGAAGGCTGGCTGCGCGACGAGCGCGGCGATGATGCCGCACGCCCGATCGCCCAGCACGCCGCGCGGGCGCGCGAATCCTTCAACAGGCGCTTCTGGTACCACGATGGCAACTACCTCTACGATATCATCGAGGGCGAGCAGGGCGACGATCCGGCGCTGCGGCCAAACCAGATTCTCGCCGTATCGCTCGACTATCCGATACTCGACCGCTCGCGATGGGAGCCGGTGGTGGAAGCAGTACGCCGCGAGCTGCTCACGCCCGTAGGGCTGCGGTCGCTCGGACGCTCGCACACCGACTACAAGAGCAAGTATTACGGAGACGTGCGCGCACGCGACGCCGCCTACCACCAGGGCACGGTGTGGGCGTGGCTGGCGGGGCCGTTCATCGATGCGTGGCTGAAGCTGCACCCGCACGATACCGCCGGTGCCAGGGGCTTTCTCGACGGCTTCATTCCACACCTGCAGGATGGGCTCGTCGGCTCGATCAGCGAGGTATTTGACGCCGAAGAGCCATTCACGCCGCGAGGTTGCCCGGCGCAGGCGTGGAGCGTGGCCGAGGTGATCCGCTGCTGGATAAAGACCGCCCCGCCCGAGCAGCAGCTCGTGCCGGCTCACGAGGCAAACCAGCAGCAGCGCGCTTGACAGCGGCCGTCTTCCCCTGTATCATATCCGTTTATGACATCGCCCGCACGCATACGTGAAGCCCGCGAAGAAGACGCCGCCGCCATAGCGCGCGTGCATATCGACACATGGCGAGCCGCATACCGCGGCATCGTTGCCGACGAATTCCTCGATAGGCTTTCCTACGAAAGGAGCGCTACTCACTTCCGAGAGGTTTTCATGAGCCCGCAATCGCGCGATTGGGTATTCGTGGCGGAAGACGACCACGGCGAAGTCATAGGCTTTGCGTGCGGCGGCCCGGAGCGCGAGGCCGACCCCGCCTACAAAGGCGAGCTCTATGCCATTTACCTGCTGCCGCAGCACCACCGCCGCGGCATCGGGCGGGCACTCACTGCTGCAGTCGTCGGAAAGCTGCTGGACTCCGGCATTACCACGATGCTCATCTGGGCGCTCGCAGCCAACCCGTCGCGGATGTTTTATGAGAGCCTCGGCGGCCGCCGGCTGCGCGAAAGGGAAATCACTATCGGCGGCGCGGCGTACATCGAAGTCGCCTACGGATGGGACGACATTACGCCGCTGGCCCCCGCCCGCTGACCTTTGCCGCGCCAAGCTGAAGCTGCGAGCTCATTTGGTATTGTTTTTCGCCGCCTGATCGCTATAATCCGCTTCCTTGGCGTGCACGTTCCTTTGATTGGTATTTGCCTGGAGTATTTCGCTGTGAAACAGGATACGAATCGAATTGAAGTGATAAACGGACAGAAGCGGGCGGTTTTCATGAGAACCGAAAAGGGCTGGACGCCCGACTGGTTTTACGAGGGCGAGCGCAAGATGCTGCGATTCAAGGACCACGAGTGGCTGTCGGTCGGCCACGTGCATCCTGCTTTTGCAGACGAGGCCGAGAGCGTGCGCGGCGGCGGGGCGATCTTCCG
>DATLAR010000288.1:0-9194 GCA_035527355.1 Planctomycetota bacterium | reverse complement strand
CTTTTTGCAACGAGCGGCAGCGCGAAGGCCGAGCTGAAACAAGCCCTGAGCCAGGATTCGAGGAGCGAATTGCAGGAGGCAGGCGTGCCGCCGGGGCTTATAGAGAAGCTTTCCGAGGGGCAGAAGCTTACATCGGACGAGATGAAGGAATTGACCGGCGAGCAGCAGGCGCTGGTGCTTGGCCAGGCGATAGGAGCCGGCATGTCTGAGCTTGGGGCGGGTATGGCCGAAGTTGGCGGGGCTTTCATCAGGTTCATTGCTACTGTAATGATGATAGGGTCGTCGGTGGGGTGCGTGGGTGGCGTGCTGCTTACGCTACGCAAGAAAATGCTTTGCTGCGTTCAATGCGGTGCAATGGCCGGTGCGCGTTAGCTTGGCAGAAATTTCTCCTACATTTACTTGACATTTGCACCAACTGGTGTATAATACTGTTGTGAGAGCAGAAGAAGCGCATTTCAAAGGATTGATAATGCGAATACCTATAGAAGGACTTGGAGGAATACTCTTTCGTCGAAAGGAGAATCAACCTGAAAACGACCAGGTAGTGTGGTGAGGCGGCATAGCCGTGACTGTTCCGGCGATACCGTTTCATCTTTCTTCAGGTCTTTCTGCGCTTTAACCACGGAATGGAGTCGTTGGCCCCAGGGACGATAAAGCCTTGAAGAACGAAGACATTCGAGTGCTGGTGGTGGACGACAATGAGGATGTTTGCGAGCTGGCCAGAAAGCTGCTGAGCGAGAAAGGGTTCGCCGTCGATGTCGCATATGATGGCGCGGAGGCGCTCAAGAGCATCACGGCTGAGGCATCTTTCGATCTCGTGCTGATGGACGTGGACATGCCACACATGGACGGGATCGAGGCGCTCAAGCGAATCACGAAGTTCAACCCAGCCATACCAGTGATAATGATGTCGGGCCTTGGCCAGGTAGGCCCGGCCGTCGAGGCTATGCGGCTCGGCGCGAGAGATTACCTAACGCACAAGTTCGATCCCGACGAGCTCGAGGTAAAGATCGAGCGTGCTCTGGAGGAAACCAGGATAAGGCGGGAGGTGCGAAACCTGCGCACGATCCTGGGTCATTCGTCGGACCTGAGGGAGCTGATGGGTTCGAGCGCGCCGATGATGCACCTCTATGGGCAGCTCGAGACGGTTTCGGGAACGGACTTCACCGTGATCATCTACGGTGAGAGCGGCAGCGGCAAGGAGCTGGTGGCTCGGGCAATACACCAGAACAGCCAGCGGGCGGAGCGGCTGTTTGTGCCGGTGGATTGCGGGTCGATTCCGGAGAACCTGATCGAGAGCGAGCTGTTCGGGCACGAGCGCGGTTCGTTTACCGGCGCGTACGAGCGCAAGAAAGGCTCATTCGAGCGGGCATCAGGCGGCACTCTTTTCCTCGACGAGATAGCAAACCTCCCCAAGACAATGCAGGCGAAGCTGCTTCGCTCCCTCCAGGAGCGGCGCATCGAGCGCATCGGCGGCACCGGCCCCATCGAGGTGGATATTCGCGTGATTGCGGCCGCAAACCGCAGGCTGCCGGAAGTGATAAGCGAGGGAAAATTCCGCGAGGACCTCTTCCACAGGCTCAACGAATTCATGATAGAGATTCCGCCGCTTCGCAAGCGCAAGGATGACCTCGCGTTTCTCACGAGACGCTTCATGGACGCCACCGCCGACGAGCTGAAGAAGGGGCGGTGCGAGATATCGGACCCGGCATTCCAGATGCTGCTGGACTACGACTGGCCGGGTAACGTTCGCGAGCTTCGCAACGTGATTCGCCGGGCAGTGCTTCTGGCCGACAACGTGATCCGGCCGCAGCATCTCACCGCGCTCGCGTCGGCCGGTTATGTGTCGGCATTTCCAGTCACACGCATCGATACCTCCGCCAAGGTGCCACTGAAGGAGATGGTGCGCAGCGTGGCGAAGGACTACGAGCAGAAGCTGATCGCGCACGCTCTGGAGCAGACCGGCGGCAACAAGAGCCGAGCAGCGAAGCTTCTGGACATAGACTACAAGACCATCCTCACGAAGATAAATGAGTATAACCTTGCACCGCAACAACGAACGAGATAGCATTTCCGCTCCGTGTCGCCCCGAAGCAGATTGGCCGCGAAAATGATCGGAAAGCGCCATGCCGCACCAAGCGACGGCAAGGCAATTGCCAGCGATAGCGCCCTGAGCGCTCTGCTCGAATCAAACCCCATGCCGGCGGCTGTTGTGGACCGGCAGCTCAATATTGTGCAGTGCAACGAGCGTCTGGCGCAGGTATTTCAAGCCGCGGGGTTCGCCCTGAGTGGACCGCTTCCATTTGCATCGAGCGTGTGGGCGGGTAAGCTGCTGAAGGCGATCGAGCAATCGGCGGCGGGGCTGCATGCTTTGCCCGTAAAGGCGGTTCTCTCTGCACAAAACGGCGGCATTGCCTGCTTCTGTTTGCACGGCGGAATTCTGCGGCAGATCAATCCAAGCCTCGCGATAGTGCTTTTTGCCGATAGCCTCCCCGACGAGACAACAAGAATCCTGCGCCGCCAGATGGAGAATCTGTTATTCCTGGGTCAACTGGGCTCATCGATGACCCACGAGTTGAACAACTCGCTGACCGCCATAATCGGTTTTTCGCGGCTTCTGCTGAAGGATCAACTGCCGCCGGCGGTGAGCAGCGACATAGAGCGCGTCTGCAAAGGCGGCACGCAGTGCAGGCAGACCATCGAGAAATTTCTGGCATGCACAAGGCAGCACGCAGACGTGCAGGGCGAGTTTGACGTTAACGACCTGATCGCCGACGCGCTGGCTGCAACGGCCGACGACCTGCGGGCGCGCTCGATCGCGTGCCGCCTGTCGCTGCACGACGCGTTGCCCGCCGTCGCTGTCGATTCAGCGCGGGTAGGCGTTGGATTGAGGAACATGCTGAGGCGTGCGTGCAGCGTCATGCCCGGCGGAGGCAGCCTCTGCATCGAAACGACTGTCTCAGAAGACGCCGAAGCCAAGCCGACGGTTGGAATTCGCATCAGCGACACCGGGCCGGGCATCCCCGATGAGCTGATCGCGCACGCTTTCAAGCCATTCTTCGACCCGTGCGGCGGCCAGCAGATCGACATCGGGCTGGCGCTCTGCCGTATGATCTTCAGGCACCACAGCGGCAGCATTGCCATCGAGCAGAATTCCGCATCGGGCAGCACTTTCGCAATAAGCCTGCCGGTAAAGGCGGCAAAGGCCGCGGCGCCGGTTCAATCCGCCGTGAATCCGGCGTGCGGCAAACAGAAAACGAAAAGCGTGCTGGTGGTGGATGACGACGAACTGTGTGCCAGCCTGCTGGCAGTGGCGCTCCACAACGAGGGCTTTCACGTCGATGCCGTCAATGACGGGCTGGCGGCGCTTGCAAAGATCAGCAAGCACAGCTATGACGCCGTGGTAACCGACGTCCGTATGCCGGTGATGGACGGCTGCCAGCTATACCGCGAAATCCGCAAGCGCGACCCCGGCCTCGCAAGCAGGATGCTGTTTGTGACGGGCGACAACACAGGGGCCGAGATCGAGGAATTCCTGCAGGAGACCTCGTGCGTGTGCCTGGTGAAGCCGTTCGAGGTGCGGGACCTGGTGCGGGCGGTGAAAAACTGCGGCTGAGTGCACGGTATCATACTACTCAGTCCGTAATATGGGATACAGAGCGATTAGCCGACAGATCAGAGGGCGGACGGCTTCGCCACCGGGATTGCCCCGGTGGAAACAATGATCTATGGGCCGGGCATCCGCCGATAATCGGCCTATCGCGCTTGCTCAGAGCCTTCCGCGCCTCCCTTGGTTTGACTGCGAGGCTTGCGCTGCTCGACAAGCGCCTGAGAAATATCCTTCTCGCTCACCAGGCCCATGTCGAAGAGGATGCGGCCGATGGCTTTCTCGCACCCGAGCTGACGGGTGAGTGCATCGCGGATCTGGGCCTCGGTTACCTTTCCGTGTTCCCTGAGGATTTCCCCGATCAGTTTTCGAGCCATTGTTGCAGCCTCACTGTTTCGTAATCCGCCACTGGCAAGCACTAATGGGCAGTGAAGCGATCAGGCTTCAATGTAGTGCAATATCAATGATTATCGGCAGTTTCATTCGTTTGGATTGCGCGGTTTTCCGCTCTTCTTTCGGCCGCAGCCGCCGCCTTGCGGAGCCGGCTTCGGCTCTTCATCCAGGCAGCACTCGTGCTGGTGGCCCGTGGGCGACGGCTGCGAGCCGTTGATGCGTTTGCGGTAGTCTTCGATGGCGCTCTGCAGCGCTTCCTCGGCCAGCACCGAACAGTGCCGCTTGCGGGCCGGCAGGCCGCCGAGCGCCTGAACTACTGCTTCATTGCTCACCTTGGCGGCCTCTTCGAGCGTTTTGCCCCTTATGAGATCGGTGAGGATCGATGAGGAAGCGATGGCCGCACCGCATCCGAGCGTCTTGAATTTCACGTCAACAATTACGTTGTCAACGACTTTGATGTAGAGCTTCATGATATCGCCGCACACGGGGTTGCCCACCGTGCCCACCCCGTTGGCGTCTTCGAGCACACCCACGTTGTGGGGCTCCATGAAATGCTCCATCACCTTATCGCTGTAAGGCTGTTCTTCTGCCACTATTGTAAACCTCCGCGAGGTAGTACTCAAAAGGGATCAATCGGACAGTTCGGACGGCAGGGGGATGTTGCGTCCTGATGTATCCGCTTTCTGTATATTTTAGCACACCTGGCAGCCAAATCAACGGGAAAACCAGCCGCGGCCACGTTACGGGTTGACGATCACCTTCACCGCTTTCGCCTTGTCATGCGCGGCCGTGCAAACGGCATCTTCAATGCGGTCGAGCGGAAAACGATGCGAAATGAAGGCGTTGGCTTCGATGCGGCCCAGCTTCAGAAACTCCAGAGCCATCGGGAAATAAAGCGCCGGCGACGCGAACGATGCTCGGAGCTGCAGTTTCTTGAAATGAAACTCGTTCGCGTCGAAGGACACCGTTGCGCCCTGGCCATACTCGATTCCGATGTACGCGATCACCGCGCCGGTAGCGGCCGCCTTGATGGCGGTTTGCAACGTTTGCGGCGGGGCGGTGTCAAGCACGCGGGTGATGCGAGTGCCGAGATCAACGCCGGCCAGCGGCGTCTTGTCGGTCTCGATCAGCTCATCGGCGCCCAGCTTGCGGCCAAGCTTCATCCTTGCTTTCGAGTGGCTATTGCCGGCGAGGAATATCCTGCCGGCCGTCTGCCGGCGGGCCAGCGCCAGAGCCATAAGCCCTATCGGCCCGGGCCCGATCACCAGCACGTTGTCATCGAGGCCGATCTCGGCCGTCTTCACGAGATCGATCGCCACGCCCAGCGGTTCGGCGAGGCACGCGGCGTCGAAATCCAGGCCGTCGAACTGCACCACGCACTCGATGGGCGCCAGCATTTTTTCGGCAAAGCCCATCGCCGTCGCATTCCAGAAGCCCGGTGCGCGGTTGCAGAGGTCTACCCGGCCGTTGCGGCAGAGCGAGCAACTTCTGCAGAAAGACGAGCTTTCGAGCGCAACGCGATCGCCTTTTTTCACGTGGGTCACGTCGTCGCCCACGGCCTCGACGACGCCCGCAATCTCATGGCCGAACGCCTGCCAGTCGGCGGCCTGCTGTCCCGCGATATGAATGGCATCGGTGCCGCACACGCCGCAGCTTTTCACGCGCACCAGCACGTGGCGCGGGCCGGGCTTGGGAAGATTGACGTTGCGAACCTGGAATTGATACGGGGCCTTCACGTAGGCTGCTTTCATTGGCTGCTCCATCAGAAGAGGTTGTTCGCGATCGGTTGCACGGCCCGTGCCGTCGTGTGCGAAAGCACGGCAGGCTTGCCGGCAAAACATTGTGATTTTCTCGCTCTGGATAAAGGATACTATATAATCGAGCCACTATCAAGCACCAAGCGGCCCCAAGGCAAGCGAATGTATGAATTTGTAAGGCGCTTTTTTCAGAATGATTGCTTGATTTAGGCACGAGTATGGTGTATTCTTTACATGAGGCATGGAAACTGCGGTTACTGCCGTAAGGGGAATCGAAATGGAAACACGGATTCCGGTCGCACGCGATGCACGTCGTTCGACAACAGCCGTTCGTCGCGGATCAGGCTACGTAACGGCGCTCGTCCTGCTGGCCATGTTCATTACTGCCGAGCTATGCGGCAACGCCCTCGGCGATTTCGAGCCGCCTCCGCCCCCGAAGCCCAGCAGGCAAAAGGCAGGCGAAGGCCTGCCTCCGCTGCCATTGCCCGCCACCCCGCTTCGACGCTCAGAAAAGAAACGCGAGCCGGCCAAGCCCGCCCTCATCGGCAAAATCCAGTACGGCAAAGAAATGTGGATGACCACCGAAGACGGCCGCCGTTACAGCTATCTCGACTGGCAGAGCGACACCACCGACCTTTATCACCTGCTCAACTTCGCCAATGCAAAGCTCGGACTGAACTATCGCTACATCGAGACGCCCCTCTCCAATTTCTCGTTCAATCCCGCCGAGCTGCCCGTGCTCTACTTCACAGGGCACGAGGATTTCTCGTTCAACGAAAAGGAACTCCAGGGCCTCGCATGGTACCTGCGCGACGGCGGCACGCTGATCGGCGACGCCTGCTGCGGCGCCGGCAATTTCAGCATAGCGTTTACGCGGAACCTCAAGAAAATCTTCCCCGACCAACCCTTCCGAGAGATCGGCCCCGATGACCCCCTTTACCATTGCTACTATGAAATGCACGAGGTGCTATACAAGGAAGAAGGCAAGGCACCTTACAAGGCAAAGCCCAACCTTCGCGGCATGTACATCGGCTGCCGCCTTGCCGCCATACTCTCCACGCACGACGTGAGCTGCGGCTGGGCACGCCACGAGCACCCCGAAGGCAAGCGCATCGATACCGAAGACGCCATCAAGCTCGGCACGAACATGATCACCTACATCTTGGCCAACTACCAATACGCAAAGGCCTATTGCGTGCAGAAGGTGTATCACGAGCAAAACGAGGCCACGCGCGAGCAGTTTGTGTTTGGACAGGTGATCCACGGGGGCGACTGGGATCCCAACCCGACCGCCGTGCCCAACCTGCTGAAGCACCTCTCCGCCAATTCCACCGTAGACGTGCAGTTCACCCGCGCCGAAGTGGACCTGCGAAAGATCGACGTCTTCAAGTATCCCTTCATCTACATGACCGGGCACAACGATTTCGAGCTGACCGATCAGGAAGTGGCGGCGCTGCGCAGCTACCTTCGCAACGGCGGCGTGCTGCTGGCCAATCCTTGCTGCGGCCGCAAGGCATTCGACACCGCCTTCCGCCGCGAGCTGAAAAAGGTCTTCAACGAGCAGGCGCTCAAGCCCGTTCCGCTCGAGCACCCGATCTTCGCCTCGCTCTACAAGATAGAGCAGGTGCAATACAGCGACTGGCTGCGCGAGGAAAAGCCCGGCCTCACCACGCCCGTGGTTGAGGGCGTATCGTCGGGCGGGCAGCTTTGCGTGATCTACACGCCCTACGATCTCGGCAACGGCTGGGAAGGCATACCGCACCCCTACTCGCAGGGCTACAGCCCCCAGGACGCCCTGCGGCTGGGCTCGAACATCGTGGTCTACTCGATGACGCATTGAAGAGGGTCAAAAGTCAAAGGTCCAAAGGTCCAAAGTCCAAGGTCCAAAGTCAAGAAGCCAAGAAGTCCGGAAATCAGAAGCTCTGTATTGATAGACGTCGGTGCTCAAGCAGCATGCCGCAGAGATACAATACGAACGACGCATAGGCTCTCTTGGTGAAGCACTGGCGGACGGATCGCTGCGATCCGCAGAACGCAGCGAATTGCAGCAGACGTTTGGGAGCATCGAAGGACGCGTCGATCATGGCTTGAGCCTGCTTGCCGCCGTGTGCGGCGGGTACAAGGACTTGTTAAGGGCTTAAGCCATTATATCAGAGTTTGTGGAGAAATCAAGCGTAAGTTGTTGCGCGCTAATTACTTACGGCGAAACCACTTACGAAGATTCTGCGAAGATTATCTGACAAAGCACTGGCAGAATGAACATGAAGCGTAAAATACGTCTATTTTCGTCAATCGTCGTCCTCGTCCTTTCTGGAATGTGGTTAGCGAGTGCTGGCGGCTATGGACCGCTGATTGGCTTTGTCCCTAGTGGCATCGCCACCTTACTAGAAATCTTCTACATCCCCGCCCACAGCCGAGAGCGATGGCGACCTATCTCGACAATAGGAAAGAAGCCATCTGAAATTGTGCGCGAGTGTAAGGGTGCCGTGGAGTTAGCAAGGACAAGCTTTGGCAAAATTCGCAGGAAGGGGATGTAACGAGATGCCTCGCTTCCGATCTCTTGATGAAGTCGCAGCTTCCCTCAACGCAACTCATTTTGTCCCCAAAGGCGTTAACGTCGCACGGGTTCTTGGAGTCGACAGGCCGCTCTTCCTAATCAATATCAGGCCGTTTATGGTTTTGAACGCCGTGCATTGGGCTTTGTTCCAGAGAATAGCGATGCTACAAGAACAAGGATGCCGAGTATCTGTCATCATGTATGACGCAAGCGTTTTGAATGCAACATGGGATCAGGATTTGATGACAGCGGCAGATGTGGAAGCCGCAATGGACTGGCTAGTCAGAGCCACTTTGGCATACGATGGTATCGACACGAAGCAGATTGAGTTCATCCCAGAGACTCTCCTTTGGCAGATGGATTGTGTGGCTCGCCGCATGCCATCCCTGCTCTATTCCACAATTAACAGTGTCGTCGATTCGTCACCGTTGCGTGGCCGACCGACATCAAAACGGAGTCTTGGATACTATTTTGATGTCATTCTAGGCATCATCTATGAGTCTGTTATCAAACCGGAATTCGTTTTCTTTGCTGGATGTGAGGCAGAGCACATGCGCGATACACGCGCGCGTGCATCGTTATCCGCATCTTTCGGACCCGACCATCGCCCCCCGATCATACTTCGCCTTGCTGACATCCCGCACCATGCATCTGATGAAGCCTTAAGCACCGACACACGTGATGATCCATTCTGCAATTCATATCCCGATGCAGAGACGACCACAGCTATGGAGCAAGCGTCATTCAAGTACATCAAGCAGGTCCTAGCCGCCAACTCAATTTATCGACCAGTCTCGGGAGATGCCGGGGCTGTAGTGCAGGCTTTTCGAAGGAGATACTATGGATTCATCTGAATGGTTTTGGCCGGAGATAAACCGGA
>DATLAR010000287.1:0-6141 GCA_035527355.1 Planctomycetota bacterium | reverse complement strand
GAACGGCTGCGGCCGGCCGCCGAGCTTGGTGGAAAGGATGTAAGGTTTCTTCACGCCGTGCAGGGCCTTGCCGAGCACGGTTTCGCTGTCGGCGTAGCCGGGCGCGGTGTCGATGTAATTGACGCCAAGGTCGAGCGCGCGGTGAATGGCCTTCGACGCCTCGTCGAAACCGCGCCCGCCGAACGACGATACGAACAGGCCGCCCAGCGACAGTTCGGCCACTTGAAGGCCTGTGCGGCCGAGGATGCGTTTTTTCATTCTGAAGCTCCAGTGAAAAAGCCAGGGACCAAAATGATGCCGCCGGTTAGTATAGAAATTCGCACCTGGCAAATCAATGGGAAGTTGGTCTTCTTGGTGGCGGGTATGTAAGAGACATACGGAGGACAGGAGGGCAAGGACGGTGTCTTGCCCCTGCAGGCCCAAGGGTGCGCCGCGGTGGCCTTGGTCCGCCAGAACAACTCCGGCCCGGCAAGCTTGCGCCTGCCAGGCCGGTTTGTTATCCATAGGCTCAGCTTTGCCGCCGGGTGTTTTCAGTCTTCGTCTTCCTCTTCGTCAAATTCTTCGTCGTCGTCCTCGTCAAATTCTTCTTCGTCATCGTCTTCGTCAAATTCCTCTTCGTCGTCGGCATCGTCAAATTCCTCATCGTCGTCGGCCTCGTCCCAGTCTACGTCTTGTTCCATATCCATTCGGCCCATCATGCGGCCCATGCCGGCCATGAATGCGCTGATGCATTCCGGGATGCACGCCTGCGGGAAATATACCTGGGCGTAGATGCCGGGCCCTGTTTCGGGCGTGCCGGTGATCTTCGCGCCGATGGCCGCGGGCGAGGCAAACGGCGTGGGGTTGGGCATCTGCGCATCGTCCGGCCGCATCCTCCACATCGCCGCCGTGATCCACTCCACAAAGCGCACGGGCACCACGAGAGCTTTCACGGAATGGTCAGGCTCGATCTTCGCCAGCACCTTTTTCACAGCGCCTTCGGTGTTCAGCAGAGGCACCGCCTTGCCCTGCAGCACCGCCACGGCCTTTTCGACCGCATCGTCGCCCAAGCCGGATACCGCCTTGTCGCCAACAACCCCCGTGAGTATAGAGATGCCCTCGGGGCCGTACATCAGCATCATCTGGTCGAGATGGGCCTGCACCTCGGGCGAGCCGGCGGTCATTACCGTTTTCACCTGGTCGAATTTCACGCCGCCAAAAGTCTTGGCGCCGGGCTCGTGCACGGCTTTCATTTCCATGCGCGCTTCCTCGGGCGCCATCTTCATCACCTCGGTCATGATATCGTAGTACATGCTCAGCATCTGGATTTGCATCGCGTTGAACTGCTCGGGCTTGCGCGACTCGTCGATCGACGCCAGCTTTATGCCTTCTTCCGTGAGCGACATCACAAACCCTGACTGATCGCCGGCTGTGCCTCTGAAACCCTCCATCGTGCTTTTTATCTTTGGCATCCAGGCGTTCTCCAGCTCCGGTGCAAGGCCCAGCTTTTTCACGTTCGCATCCATCAGGTTGCCCAGCATGCCCAGCAGCTTATCGAACATCTCCGCATCGTGGTTTGACCACGCCGCGATGCAGTAGCGCTCCAGCACCGGCAGCTTCATATCCGGCTTGTCGATCTTCTTGATTGAGAGCAGGAACGGCGCCACCTTGCTTTCTTTCTTGATCGATACCACACACGAAACCTTCACGCCCTCGCGGTCGAACGCGCCGGCGGCGTCAACCGATGCGATCTGTTTGCCGGCTGCAATGTAGAAGTCGAATATCAGCTTCACGGTCCCCTGCCACATCGCGCCGTTTTCGCCCATTTCATCGCCCATTGCATCGGTCATGTCCTCGGCAGCGTCCCGCAGCGTAGTCTCGTACGTTTTCATCACAAGCGGCATGTTCACATGCGCAAACACCTGAGCGTTCGTTATCAGCTTCGCAGCATCCGGCGAGGGCGCGAAGGCTTTATCGGGCAGAGCCTTGAACGCCAGCAGCGATTCCCTGTCCATCCCCACCGCGGCATAGCCCTTCCACTGCATTATGTACAGATCGTCATCGAACGCACCGAAAAGGCCGTCATCGTCCGCCCCGTTTTTCATGATGTCCGCCAGGTTAGGCACCGTCAGCAGGAATACGGGCATTGGCGGCTCGGGGTCATCCTCCACGTCCACCGGCGGCATGATCACGATCGCGGCCGGCAGATTCAGCGTTTCCTTCGGAAGGAAATCCGGCACCTGCGGTATTTCGACCCCCGCGGAATCGGGCATGAATTTCACGATCACCTTGAACAGCTCGTTCGTGTTGGGCGCCCAAACGACTACCATCGCGTCGTCAGGCAGCACCGATATCAGCGGCTTTGCCGGCTCGCCGGCCGGCACGTGCTGCGCCGCGAGCATAAGCACAATAGAAGCCACCACCGACCACCACGGCAACCTGCGAGTAATCATCTGAAGCTCCTTTCGTAAACTTCCGCGGGCGCAGAAGCGCATCCCGTACACAACCACGCACGCAGACATTTTGCCGCCGCTCCACCAATAATCTTGATGATTATAGCTTTTCGGGCTGTGGCGTCAAGAAAAATAATGCACAGCAAAGCGGCCTGTGCCGCGCGTGTATTGCGCGGCACGTGTCCGGCCTGATGATTTTTGCAGACGGATCAGAAGTGCCCGATCCTGAATTGGATGTCTACGATGCGCGTTTTTTTCAGTTCGGCCTGCAGCGTCTTCAGCAGGTCTTCCTTGCGAAAGGTTGAGAATTCGCTCAGCCAGGGCGAAGAGTCTACTTCTACCTGAAGGACGTTTCCCTTGATGCCTGCCACACGGCTGTGGCGCAGGCCATCGGGGCCTGCAATGCGGCGCCAGACGTTGTAGATTTCCATGTGCTGCAGGCCGTGCCCGAGGGGCGAATCCTGCAGGAGCCGTTTCAAGACGTCCGATGCTTTTTCCGCGCCTGGCATGTCTTTTGCCCCGGATGCCGCTACTCTTCAATGCTGACGGGCATGACGACGTAAAGGAAGCCTTCGCCTGCTTTGAATAGCGCCGGCTTGTCCTTGTCCTTCAGTTCGATTCTTATTGTCTCTTCGGTTGTTACTTTCAGCACGTCGAGGATGTATTCGGGGTTGAAGCCGATCTTGGTTTGCGGGCCGCTGTATTCAACGGCGCGTTCGATTTTTGCGCCGCCCCGTTCGGGGATGCGCGAGGTCATTATCATTCTGTCTTTTTCAAACAGCGCGCGGACGGCGCGCGATTCCTCGCCGGTGAGGATCGCGGCCTGACGAACGGCCGAGGCGAGCTTGGCTACGTCGGCGGTTACTACGCGGTCGTTTTCCTTGGGGATGATGTCTTCGTAGCCGGGGTAATTGCCTTCGACGAGTTTGCTGCCGACGAGGCCCTGGCCGCATTTAACGAGGATGAAGTTTTCTTCGAGCTTCAGTTTCACCGGCTCTTCGGAATCCTGCACGAGCCGCAGTATCACGTCGAGAGCTTTGATGGGCACGATGCCCTTGAATGCTACGTCTTTGGAAATCTGCACTTTGCGGGTGATCCACGCGAGGCGGTGGCCGTCGGTGCCGACCATCTGCGCGTTTCCGTCTTTGACCAGGAACAGCACGCCGTTGATTGCGAAGCGCATGCTTTCCTTTGCGGCGGCAAATGAGGTGTGCTCGATCATCGTGGCCAGCAGCGATGCGTCCATCTCCACGTGGTCGCCTTCGAATGCGGGCACATCGGGGTATTCCTCGGGATCGAACGACTTGAGGTCGTATGTGGAGCCTTCGTAGGAAACCGTGAATTCGTTCGGTTCGGTGGCATCGAAGACGATGGTGCCGCCCTCGGCTTCGCGGAGAATCTGCGTGAGTTTTGCGGCATCGGCGAGGATTACACCGTCTTCCTGAACGGCTACGTCGGGTATGACGTATCGCATGGCTACTTCGAGGTCGGTGCCGGCCAGTTGGATGGTGTCGTTGCGGGCATCGATCAGCACGTTCTGAAGGATTTCGCGCGGGCTCTTGCTCGGGATCACGCTGGCAACGAGTTGCAGAGCCGAGTAAAGCTTCTTGGTTTCGCACTGGAATTTCATCTGGAAATCTTCTCCTCTTCTATGGACTGTTTCATGTATATAAATCCTTCATAGCCCTAGTAGGGGCGGTGGATAAGTGGACAACCTGCGGATAGGAAGCACGCAAGTGCTGGCTGCAGGAGCATTTGAGAGAAAACGAAAATTGCGCGCAGCCGGGGGTTAGCTGTGAGGCCAGCCCCGTGCAGCGGGGGCGGTAAGGGCTAGTTACCCACAAGGCCGCCGGCGAGACGGCGGTTGTGCACATTTCATCCGGATCGAATCCGGCACGGTCAAACAGGCTGCCGGCAATGAACTCACATGATACCCACATGCTTTTCACCTCTTTGTGATGCTCTTGTGAAGCTCTTCGGTGATCTTCTCAATGGTTGCCGCGAGAAAAGAATCGGTGGTAAGCTGACGCTCGATCTTATCGCAGGCGTGTATCACGGTGGTGTGGTCTCGGCCGCCAAAATATCCTCCGATTTCCTCGAGGGAATAGTCGGTGAGCTTGCGTGCCAGGTACATGCACACCTGCCTGGGATAGGCGATGGCCTTGGAGCGTTTTTTGGACTGGAGGTCCGAGAGCTTCACTTTGAAATGCTTGATGACAGCGTTTTGCGTGTCTTCGATGCTGACGGTAGCTCGTTCGCGATCGAGGGAGTCGGCCAGGGCGCTTTGCGCGAGCGAGAGGTCGATGCCTTTGTTTGCCAGGGCGGCGCAACCGATGACCTTGATGATGGCGCCTTCGAGCTCGCGAATGTTTCCCGACACGCTTTCGGCGATGTATCTGACGACATCCTCGGGGAAATGGCGTCCTCGCAGGATGGCTTTCTTCTGCACGATGGCCATGCGTGTTTCAAAGCAGGGCTGATTGATCTTTGCAACGAGGCCCCATTTGAATCGTGAAACGAGGCGTTCCTCGATAGTGGGTATTTCCTTTGGGGGGCTGTCGCAGGTCAGGATGATCTGCTTCTGCGCGTTGTAGAGGGCGTTGAACGTGTGGAAGAATTCCTCCTGGGTGCGGTCGCCCTTGGCGAGGAAATGGATGTCGTCGATGAGGAGGATATCGACGTGCCGGAAGCGATAGCGGAAGTTTTCGATATCGCCGTGGCGTACGGCGGAGATGAACTGGTTCATGAAGCTTTCGCACGAGAGGTAGAGGATGCTGGGCCGCGGGGTTTTGCGAAGGAGCGCGTGGGCGATGGCTTGGACGAGATGCGTTTTGCCGAGGCCGACGGACCCGTGCATGAAGAGGGGGTTGTAGGCTTGGCTGGGCGACTCGGCAACGGCGAGCGCGGCGGCGTGCGCGAGGTTGTTGCATGGGCCGACCACAAAATTCTCGAAGATGTACTCATCGTGCAGGCGCATTGCGTCGATGGAGCGCGAAGAGGCAGGCGCGGAAACGCGCGGCTCTTGCGGCTCGTTGGCTGGCGAACGCCCGGACGCAGACCTGTCGCGCTGGGCCGCCGGCGCACCCATCATGGGCATCTCGCTCTCGGCGCCTTCGCTGGCCACGCTGAAATGTATCTCTACGCTGTCTCCGGTGACGGTTTTGGTCGACTCCTTGATGACATCGGAGTAATTGTTTTGCAGCCAGTCACGGAAGAACGAGTTCGGGACACGCAGGTGCAGCCTGTGGTCCGCTAGTTCCACGAAGTTTATGTTTGGAAACCATGTGATGAACTGTTGCTTTCGAACTCGTCTTTCGGCTTCCGTGAGGATAGAGTCCCAGACGGCCTGTCGGCTAGACATGGAGATCCTCTTCACCGAAAGTTATCCACAGCTTATCCACAATTGGGGTGCAGCATGACCTGCCTATAGCTCAGGCCGTGCCCCAGAAAATGGAACTGAAAGAGAGCGGAGGCTTATATATTCAACGTCATATCTCTATATGGCTCAAGCACTTGCTTCCGGCATGCCTCGGGGTGGATTGCGGGTTTTGGCAACCCGGCGTTATCGTCTTTGAGCCCCGAGAGACAGTGGCCGTGGGCCGGATAGAGTTATGCACATTCACAGCTCTGCTCGATGGTTGCAGATGTTAACACATTTGGCGGTGCGGGTCAATACAAAAAATTCTTTTTACGTGCTTTTTGTTTTGCG
>DATLAR010000286.1:0-2054 GCA_035527355.1 Planctomycetota bacterium | reverse complement strand
TCTTCATTGATAATGTGCTCCCAATAGTGGCATCCCATGTGGCACAGCCACCCTCGGCTGTGGTTCGGGCAGGGCTACTTCACGCTCAGCATTCCGCGATAGAGGGCGTTGCCGCGGTAGAGGAGCACCTGCAAGTTTGTGCCGGGGCGGATGCGTTCGAGGAGGCTGCCGAGGCGGTCGATGTCGGCGACGGGCTGGCCCGCGATTCGCAGGATGAGGTCGCCGCGGGCCATGCCGGCGTTGTAGGCCGGGCTTGCGGCGGTTACGCCGATGACGATGAGGCCGACGCCGGGGTCGAGGTCGATTTTCTTTGCGAGCTCGGGTGTGATGGGCTGGAGCTGCAGGCCCAGCTTTTCCTGTGCGAGCTCGAGCCCGGATTTCTGCTGCATCTTGCCGAGCTGGAGGGTGGCGGTTCTGGTTTCGTTGCCGCGGGCGTATTTCACGGTGATGCGGTCGCCGGCATTTTTGCGCAGCACCATACGTTCGAATTCGAACGGATGCGCGACCGGCTGGTTGTCGACGGCGGTGATGATATCTTGGCGGCGCATCTGTGCCTGGGCGGCGGGACTGTTTGCCTCCACTTCGGTGACGAGCGCTCCTTGCTGTTTCAGCTTGAGTTGCTCGGCTAAGTCGGGCGTTACCTCTTGCAGTGTGAGGCCCAGCCATGTTCTTTTGAGCATGCGGTAGTCGAGCAGGGAGGCGAGCACGGTTTTCACGCGGTCGACCGGCAGCGCAAAGCCGATGCCCTGGGCCTCGGCCACGATTGCGGTGTTGATGCCGATGAGCTCGCCGTTGATGTTTACGAGCGGCCCGCCGCTGTTGCCGGGGTTGATGGGTGCGTCGATCTGGATGAGGTTTTCCAGCATGATGCGGCCTTGGGAGCTGACGGCGCGGTCGATGGCGCTGAGCACGCCTACGGACACGGAGTTTGTGAGGCCGAAGGGGTTTCCGAGAGCGATCACGGTTTCGCCGATCATTAGGTCGGACGAGATGCCCATTTTCACGCAGGGGAGCGGGCGATCGGTTTCGATTTTCAGAACGGCGAGGTCGTTGTCGGGATCGGAGCTGAGCAGCGTGCCGACGTATTGCGATTTGTCGAAAAGCGTGACGGTTATTCTCGAGGCCCGGCTGATGACGTGCTCGTTGGTGACTACGATGCCGGTGTCGTCGATGATCACGCCGGAGCCGAGGCTGGAGCTGCGGTATTCGCGGGGCCGGAAGCGGTTGCGATATTCACGGAAGAGCTCGTCGAACATTTTATCGCGCAGGCCGAAGGTGTCGTCGTATTGCTGCCGGATGATCCGCTCGGTGGAGATGTTGACGACGGCGGGCGAGCATTTTTCGACGGCTTCGACGATGGGCGTGCGGCGGTTGGCGGCGAGGGCCGCGGCGGAGCAGGCCGCCCAGAAGACGATTGATATTGCCAACGGTTTTTTCATTCCTGCTACCTTGTCCGATTTTCGCAGGGTCAGCGATTTCAGCAAGCCATCCACGCCATGCAGGCAGACGCCATCCCATTATTGAAGACCGTGCGATTCCGCGAAAAAGCCAGTGCCGAGGCCAAGCGTTCATTCGTCAGCGTCAACGGCCTCCTCCTGCGGCTGTGCGTCTTCATCCTTCAATAGAAGATCGTCCTGCGTAGCGTCGATGATCTCGAGGTCTTCCTTGTAGAGGATGAAAACGGGGGTCGCGTCGGCGGCGACGGCAAAGGCGGTGCCGTCTTCGTTCTTCCTGCCGATGCTCAGCACCTTGTCCTGGTCGTCGAGCACCTTTACGGTGAGCACGGCGGCAGGGGGCTCGAGGCCGTATGGTGCGAGGGACTTCGGCGTGTATTCGATGTAACGCCTGGCCCGCAGGAGGCGTAGCCTGTCGATGATCATGTTGATCTTCGCGCTGTCTGCGTCATGTCCGGCCGGTTCCACTATCAGCCAGTCGGCTTTCGGGTCGGTACGCCGGCACACGATACGCTCGCCGCCGTGCTGGATGGTGAGGCTCACGGCGTTTCTGGCATCGAACTGCATCACGGTGAGCGACAGCAGGTTTGCGGTGAGGTT
>DATLAR010000285.1:0-3250 GCA_035527355.1 Planctomycetota bacterium | reverse complement strand
GCGGTGAAACAGCTCGTCGAGCGTGTCGTTTATCGCCTCGATCGACCGGTATCGCCGCTTGAATTCGGCATAGAGCTCATCGCCGTGCAGCCAGTGCGTGCGTAGGCCGTAAAGCATCCTGTAGGCTTCGGCGGGGCCATTCCGTTCCATTCCATTGCATCTTTTACCTTGATTTTGCGGGCATCGCTCGCTATCATACACCATCTTGAGTCAAGTCTTCTCCGGCGAGGTGCCGGTTACCCGTGTTTTCAAGGACGCCGGGCGGGAGTTTCCCCGATTGCCGCACCGGAATTTCTCGTTTGTGCTGAGAGGAGGTCGCATCTCTAATGGCAAAATACGTTTACTTTTTTGGGGGTGGCAAGGCCGAGGGCAGAGCCGATATGAAGGACCTGCTCGGTGGCAAAGGCGCCAACCTTGCCCAAATGACTAACCTCGGAATACCGGTTCCGCCGGGTTTCTCGCTATCCACCGAGGTGTGCAAGTATTACTACGAGCACGGCAGGCAGTATCCGCCCGAGCTGCAGGGGCAGATTGGCGAGAATCTCGCGAAGCTCGAGCAGGAGATGGGGCTGAAGTTTGGCGACAGCAATGATCCGCTGCTGGTGTCGGTGCGAAGCGGCGCCGCTGTTTCGATGCCGGGTATGATGGACACCGTGCTGAACCTCGGCCTCAACGACGCGTCGGTGCAGGGCCTGGCCCGCAAGAGCGGCAACGAGCGCTTTGCGTGGGACGCCTACCGCCGGCTCGTGAACATGTTCGGCAACGTGGTGCTCAGCCTGGGCCACGAGGCGTTCGAGCATGAGATGGACGCCATCAAGAAGAAGAAAAAGGTGAAGCTCGATACCGAGCTGAACGCGGAAGACCTCAAGCAACTGGTGGCCGCCTACAAGAAGGTGATCAAGACCAAGGCAAAGATCGACTTCCCGCAGGACCCCCGCCAGCAGCTCCAAATGTCGATCAACGCGGTGTTTGGCTCGTGGAACAACCCCCGCGCTATCAAGTACCGCGAGATCAACAGGATTCGCGGGCTGCTCGGCACCGCCGTCAACGTTCAGACGATGGTATTCGGCAACCTCGGCGAAGACTCCGGCACGGGCGTGTGCTTCACGCGCGATCCCTCCACCGGCGAGAATATCTTCTACGGCGAATACCTGATGAACGCGCAGGGCGAAGACGTGGTGGCCGGCATTCGCACGCCCGCACCCATGGATACGCTCAAGAAGCAGATGCCCGAGATCTACCAGCAGCTCGAAAGCTTCCGGCACAAGCTCGAAGACCACTACAAGGAAATGCAGGACATCGAGTTTACCATCCAGCAGGGCCGGCTGTTTATCCTGCAGACACGCAAGGGCAAACGCACAGCGGCCGCCGCCGTGAAGAACGCCGTCGACATGGTAAGCGAAGGCATGATCTCGCGCGAAGAAGCCGTGCTGCGGATCGACCCATACCAGTTCGAGCAGCTACTGCACGACCGGTTCGATCCCAAGGCTCCGAAGGTGAAGATCGCGAAGGGCCTGCCGGCGTCGCCCGGCGCGGCCAGCGGGCAGGTGGCCTTCAACGCCAAGGACGCCGAGGCGATGGTCGAGAAAGACCCCAAGGCGAAGGTTATCCTCGTGCGCATCGAAACCTCGCCCGAAGACATCGGCGGCATGCACGTGTCGCAGGGCATCCTCACCGCTCGCGGCGGCATGACCTCGCACGCGGCGGTAGTGGGCCGCGGCATGGGCAAGTGCTGCGTGGTAGGCTGCTCGAACCTCGAGATCGACTACAAGGCCAAGAGGTTCAAGGTGGACGGCAAGGTGGTGAAGCAGGGCGACTTCATTTCGCTTGACGGCACGGCCGGCGAGGTGTACCTGGGCAAGGTGGCCGCTATTCCGCCCAGCATCTCCGGCGATCTGGGCGAGCTTCTGGGCTGGGCCGACGGCTTCCGCAAGCTCAAAGTGCGGACCAACGGCGACACGCCCAACGACGCCAAGGTGGCACGCAACAACAAGGCCGAAGGCATCGGCCTCTGCCGCACCGAGCACATGTTCTTCGCGGAAGACCGCATCTACTGGATCCGCCGCATGATCATGGCCAACAACGAAAAGGAACGCCGCGCCGCTCTGGCAAAGCTGCTGCCCATGCAGCGCAAGGACTTCATCGGGATGTTCAAGGCGATGGACGGCCTGCCTGTGACCATCCGCCTGCTCGACCCGCCTCTGCACGAATTCCTCCCGCAGGATGCCGCCACGCAGAAGGAAATGGCCGAGCAGATGGAAGTGAGCGTGGCCGAGGTGAAGGCGAAGGTGGCTTCGCTGCACGAGCTGAACCCGATGCTCGGGCTTCGCGGCTGCCGCCTGGGCATCACGTATCCCGAGATTTCCGAAATGCAGGCAACGGCCATAGTGGAAGCCGCCTGCGAGTGCGCCAAGAAGGGCGTGAAGGTCTTCCCTGAAATCATGGTCCCGCTGGTCGGCACCGTGGGCGAGATGAAGCTGCAATACGAGCTGATCAACGAGATCGCCAAGAAGGTGATCGAGAAGAAGGGCGTGAAGCTGGCATACATGATCGGCACGATGATCGAAATCCCTCGCGCGGCCCTCATAGCCGACGAGATCGCGCAGATCGCACAGTTCTTCTCGTTTGGCACCAACGACCTCACCCAGATGGGCTTTGGCTACAGCCGCGACGACATCGGCAGCTTCCTGCCCGGATACATCTCGAAGAGCATCCTCCCGGACGATCCCTTCCAGCGGCTCGACCAGGCCGGCATCGGCCAGCTCATCAAGATCGGCATCCAGAAGGGCCGCACCACCAACCCCGACCTCAAGGTCGGCATCTGCGGCGAGCACGGCGGCGATCCCGATTCCATCGGCTTCTGCCATAAGGTGGGCATGAACTACGTGAGCTGCTCGCCCTACCGCGTGCCCGTGGCGCGCCTCGCGGCCGCACAGGCGGCCCTCAAGGATACGATGACACTCAAGGTCGTGGGCGAAGCGTAACAGCAAAACCTGGCCCGCCCCTCACCGGCGGCACGGCCAATCAAAAAGCTCCCGCACCATACTGGTGCGCGAGCTTTTTTGCGCCGAGTGCCGCAGGACATGTTCACATGCGAGGCCGTTGCAGGGGGTGTGTAAACAATTCGTGGGCATTCGCGTATAAAAGGTATACTCGAACGCGCAGCGGTCGCCGTCTGCATTCTTCATCCATTCTTTATTCAACTCCGAATAAGGCCTGAAGGGCCGGAGTGCCGTACAGCCCAGTCCGA
>DATLAR010000284.1:0-4202 GCA_035527355.1 Planctomycetota bacterium | reverse complement strand
CTCCGGCGTGCGTCGACGGCGTGCCTGTGCGCGAGCTGATCGCGTCGCTGCGGCTCGATACCGTTTGCCGGGCTGCTCATTGTCCCAACCAGTGCGAATGTTTCGGCAAGGGCACGGCCACTTTCATGATAATGGGGGCGGTGTGCAGCCGGAATTGCAGGTTTTGCGCGGTTGATTCGGGCGTGCCGTCGGCGCTGGAGGATGACGAGCCCGAGCGCGTGGCCGAGGCGTCGAAGCGCCTGGGCCTGAAGCACGTGGTGGTTACGTCGGTGACGCGCGACGACCTGCCGGATGGCGGCTCGGAGCATTTTGCGCGCACCATCGGCGCGGTGCGGCAGGCGTGCGACGCGGTGATCGAGGTGCTTACGCCCGATTTCCAGGGCTGCCGCGATGCGATTGATTGCGTGGCGGATGCGCGGCCCGATATCTTCAATCATAATATCGAAACGATCTCGCGGCTTTACCCGGTGGTGCGGCCGCAGGCGGATTACGAACGCTCGCTGGGATTGCTGCGGCACGTGAAGGAGCGCGCACCGACCGTTTTCACGAAGTCGGGGATGATGGTGGGTGTGGGCGAGACGCACGACGAGGTGCTGGCGGCGTGCGCGGACCTGCGGGCGGCGGGGTGCGACATCCTGACCATCGGGCAGTATCTGAGGCCGTCGCGCGGGCATCTGGCGATCGACCGATTTGTCTCGCCCGAAGAGTTTGACGATTACCGGAGCCGGGCGCTCGCGATGGGGTTTCGGTCGGTGGCGTCGGGCCCGTTTGTGCGCAGCTCGTATAACGCGCGCGAGGTGTTCGAGGCGATCGGGCGGCAATAGGCTTTCGGCGTAGGGGCAAGGCACCGCCCTTGCCCTGCATTCGGGCGGGGACGGTGCCCCGCCCCTACGAGACAGGTAAACCCGATGCTGTCAGATGTACTTGGCCAATCAGAGGTGGCGAGGAAATTCCTGAACGCGTGGCGTGCGGGCAGGCTGGCGCAGGCATATATTCTGTCGGGCCCCGACGGCATAGGCAAGATGCTGTTTGCGATGGCGCTGGTGAAGACGCTGCTGTGCGAGAAGCAGGGCGATGATGCCTGCGAGCGGTGTGCGTCGTGCCGCAAGATGGCGCACGGCAATCACGAGGGTCTTGAAATCCTCGAACCAACCGGCGCCGGTGTGGTGATAAAATACGATGACGTGAACGGACTGATTGAGCGGCTGCAGTATAAGCTGCGGGCGGGCGAGCATCGGTTTGTGGTGCTGCGCGAAGCAGACAGGGTGATGCAGGAGACGGCGAATCATTTTCTGAAGACGCTGGAAGAGCCGCCGCCGAACGTTACGTTTTTCCTGCTGACGGCCCGGCTGCCGTCGCTGCTGCCCACGATCATTTCGCGCTGCCAGACCGTGAGGATGCACAGGGCCAGGCCGGAGGAGATAGAGAGGTTTCTTCTGGCGCGGGGCTTCGACGCGGCGAAGGCGAAGCTGTATGCACGGCTGGCCGACGGCTGCCCCGGCCGCGCGGTGAATATGGACGAGGCGGGCGTGTTTGAGCGGCGCGAGAGCGTGCTGCAACGCTTGCTCGATGCCAACCGCGACAACGAGGCCGTGCTGGCCGGCGAGATGCTGGAGGCCAACCGCGAGAAGACGCTGACGCTGACGCGTGCCAGCCTGAACGTGGAGCTTGGCTTGATGGCCGCGTTGCTTCGCGATATGACGCTTCTGGCCGAGGGCGCGGGAGGACCGCTGCTTTACAACCCCGACGCGGAGGACAAGCTCGGGGCACGGGCGGAGCGGTTCAGCCCTCGGAAGCTCAGGGAACTCACGCTCGATGTCCTTGAGGCTCGAACCAATATCGAGCGAAACATACATCCGGATTTCGTGATCGGCAGGCTGTTTACAGAGCTGGCCGGCTGATCCGGTGCAGAGAGCAATCAATATGTCATACCTCGTTTCGGCGCGATTCGGCGCGATGCGCAATATCTCGAATTTCGTGAGCACCACAGATGAGCTGCGCTTGCACGACAAGGTGATCCTGCGGACGGACCGCGGGACGGAGCTGGGCGAGATCATCTCGGCGCCCGAATACATAATGCGCGGCACCGATACGTCGTCGTATGGCGAGGTGCTGCGGCGAATCACGAAGAAAGACGACGAGCATTACCGCAACATCGAAGACAACCTGATCCCCACGGAAGTGAAGTTTTGCGAGCAGATCATCAGGGAAAACAAGATTCCTATGAAGCTGGCGACGGTGGAGCACCTTTTTGGCGGCGAGAAGGTGATCTTTTATTTTCTGGCCGAAGGGCGGATCGATTTCCGTCAGCTCGTGAAAGACCTGGCGGCGCAATATCACACGCGCATCGAGATGCGGCAGATCGGCGTGCGCGACGAGGCACGCCTGCTGGCCGAGTACGAGCATTGCGGGCAGCAATTGTGCTGCAAGTCCTTCATGCGCGACCTGCAGCCCGTTACAATGAGAATGGCGAAATCGCAGAAGACTACGCTGGACCCCGCGAAGATCTCGGGCCGATGCGGCCGGCTGATGTGCTGCCTGCGCTTTGAAGACGATACCTACGGCAAGCTGAAGGCCAACCTGCCCAGCAAGGGCGACCAGGTGACGGTGAAGCAGGGCTCCGGCCGAGTGGTGGCGCAGGATATCCTGGGCCAGGCGGTAACGATCGAGCTGCCCGATGGCTCGGAACTGAAGGTGGGGATCGAAGAGATAATGCGAGTGGTGTCGCAAAAGAAAAATGGTAAAGAGCAGCAGAAGGATGAATCCGGTGCCGATGCCCCGCAGGGCGAGAAGCCGCGTGAGCGCCAGGAACAGCGTGAACGCCGGGAGCCGCGCGACGAGAAGCAAACCGGTGAAGAAAGCACGGACCAGTGACAGAAAAATACTATATAACGACGCCCCTTTACTACCCCAGCGCGCGGCCGCATATCGGCTCGGCTTTTGAGATAATCGGCATCGATGCGGCAGCCCGCTGGAACAGGTTGATGGGCCGCGACGTCTTCCTTCTTACCGGAATGGACGAGCACGGCGAGAAAATCCAGCGCAAGGCCGAGGCACAGGGCAAAACGCCCCAGCAATACGTAGACGGCATGGCCGTGCTCTACCGCAAAATCTGGACGGAATTCGGCATTTCGTTCGATGATTTCATCCGCACCACCGATGAGCGGCACAAGGAAGTGGTGCGCCGGTTTTTCAAGCTGGTGCATGACAAGGGCGACATCTACAATGGCACCTACGAGGGCTGGTACTGCGTGCGCTGCGAGAATTTCCTCACGGAAGCGCAGCTTATCGACGGCAAGTGCGCCGACTGCGGCGACAAGGCCACGCGGTCTAGCGAAGAGGCCTACTTCTTCAGGATGTCGCGCTATCAGCAGCAGCTTCTCGACCACATCCAGGCACATCCCGAGTTCATCCAGCCAGATTTCCGCCGCAACGAGATGCTCAGCTTCATCAAGAGCGGCCTCGACGACGTCTGCATCAGCCGCTCGACAATCCATTGGGGCATACCGCTGCCCGTCGAGCCGTCGCAGGTGATCTACGTGTGGTTCGATGCGCTTATCAACTACATCACGGGCGTGGGCTTCGGGCAAGACGATGCTCTCTTCAACCGCTATTGGCCGGCGGACGCGCACGTGGTGGGCAAAGACATCCTGCGCTTCCACACCACTATCTGGCCGACGATGCTGATGTCGGCCGGCCTGCCGCTGCCGCGGCAAGTTTTCGGCCACGGGTGGGTCATGTCGGAATCCGGCGAGAAGATGTCCAAATCGGTGGGCAACGTAATCGATGCCGAAGAGCTGCTGCAAACCTACAGCCCCGATGCCGTGCGCTATTTTCTGCTGCGCGAGGTGAGCTACGGCGTGGATGGCGCGTTTTCGACGCAGAAGCTGATCAACAGGATCAACAACGATCTCGGCAACGACCTGGGCAACCTCGTCTATCGCACGCTGTCGATGATCGATCGATACTTCGGCGGCGTGGTGCCCGAGGCCGGCGAGGCGACCGACGACGAGGCCGCGTTGTTTGCCGCATGCGATGGGCTGGTGGACGAGATGGGGGCGCTGGTGAACAGCTTCCAGTTCAACCGCGCCCTCGAAGCGCTGTGGCGGCTGGTGTCGGAGGCGAATAAATACGTGGAGCGCTGCAAGCCGTGGGCGCTGGCCAAGGAGCCCGCGAAACGCGCGAGGCTCGGCGCGGTGATG
>DATLAR010000283.1:0-3253 GCA_035527355.1 Planctomycetota bacterium | reverse complement strand
ATCCCGATCTCCGACTACGCAAAGATCGGCGGCGAGGAAATCGGCGAGCAGGTGGTGAAGCATATCGGCCGAAGCCCCGCCATCCTCATCAAGAACCACGGCGTGTTCACCGTGGGCAAAGATGCGAGCGCCGCACTCAAGGCCGCCGTAATGACCGAAGACGTGGCGAAAACCGTTCACCTGGCCATGCTGCGCGGCAAGCCGCTGGAAATTCCGCCCGAGGAAGTGTCCCGCCTGCACAAGACTTACATGGAGAAATACGGCCAGTAGCCTGGTTTCAGAATGGCTCCCGACATACTCACCATCACTCCGCCCGAGCCGTTCGATGCCGCAAACCTCCGCCGGCTCGAATTCGACAAGGTGAAGGAGATCTTCAAGACGTTCACATATTCGTCGCCGGCCAAAATGCTGATCGATCAGCTCCGGCCGTCGGGCGACCGCCTCGAGGTGCAAAAGCTCCTCGATGAAACCGGCGAGATGATGGTGATCGTTTATCGCGGCGATAGCGTGCCGCTTGCGGGCGTCCAGGATATCCGCCCGGCGCTCAAAACCGCGCGGATCATCGACTCGATGCTCACGCCGCAGGAGCTGAAGGACATCGAATCGGTGCTCGCGGCGTCGCGCGTGCTGCGCAGATTCCTGGCAAACGTCAAAGGCGATTTTCCCCTTCTGCGCGGCTGGGCGCAAGGCCTGGCGCCGATGGCCGAGCTCGAGGCCGATATCGCCCGCGCGATCGGCCCCGACATGAACGTCCTCGATTCCGCCAGCCCCGAGCTGCGACGGCTGCGGCGGGAAATCGAGCTGATGCATTCGCGCATCCAGGACCGCATGCGCCAGTTCATCTCGTCGCCCACGATCCAAACGTACCTCCAGGAGGAATTCGTGTCGGAGCGGCACGGCCGGCCCGTTGTGCTCGTGCGGGCCGAATGCCGCCGAAACGTGCCCGGCATCGTGCACGACACCTCGCGCAGCGGCGGGGCCATCTACGTGGAGCCTATGCCCGTGGTGGAGCTGACCAACCAGCAGGAAGAAATGCGCGGACAGGAGCGCGAGGAAGTAACACGCATCCTCAGGGCGCTCACCGAGCACGTTCGCAAGCAGGCTTACGTTATCGAGCAGATTGCCGCCATCATGGCGTACCTGGATTTCCTGCACGCGAAGGCGCGCTGCGCGCAGGCCTTCAAAATGCAGATTCCAGTGCTCAACACCAGCGGCGCTATGCACCTTCGCGGCGCACGCCACCCGCTGCTGATGACATCATACGATCATCTGACCGGCACCGGCCGCCTCGGCGAGATCGGCACGAAAGACGTGGTGCCCATCGACGTTCACCTTGGCGAGAGCTTCGAGATGCTCGTCATCACCGGGCCAAACACCGGCGGCAAAACCGTCGCCCTCAAAACCGTCGGCCTGCTCGCGCTGATGGTGCAATCCGGCCTGCCCGTTCCCGCAAAGGGAACCTCCGAGATACCCGTCTACCACGGCATCTACGGCGACATCGGCGACGAGCAGAGCATCGAGCAGAGCCTGAGCACTTTTTCATCGCACATCACGCACATCGCGCAGATTCTCTCGGTAGCCGACGACAAATCGCTCGTGCTGCTGGATGAGCTGGGCGCGGGCACCGACCCCGAAGAGGGAGCAGCCCTCGGCCGCGCTATCATGGACGAGCTGCACCATCGCGGCACGCGCGTGATCGTCACCACGCACCTCACCTCGCTTAAGGAATTCGCCTACGCCACCAGCCGCACCGAAAACGCATCGGTGGAATTCGACGTGGCCACACTGAAGCCAACCTACCGGCTGCTGATCGGCGTGCCGGGCGCCAGCAGCGCCCTCATCATCGCGGGCCGCTGCGGCATGCCCGCCGCCACGATCAATCGCGCCGAAAAATTCCTCGGCGAGCACCATTTCGAGGTGCAGGAGCTGATCGAAAAGATGAAGGAAACGCACAAGGAGCTCGAGAGCAAGATGCTCGAACAGGCGCCGCCGCCCGTGCAGCCTCCGCCCGCCGAACACGCCGCACCCGTCGACACCGCCGCCGTGCTGCGCTCTCTGAAACCGAACGACCCGGTGTATGTGCGCGGCTGGGACGTGATGGGAAAGGCCCTGGCCATCGACAAGAAGAAGAAGCGTGTAGACGTTGAGCTCGGCCGCATGCGGATGACCGTTGACGCCGACGACATCTTCCTCGTGGTCGGGCGCGAGGAGTAGCGACAGCATAAACCGGTTGAAACTACCGGTTTTGCAGGTTATAATGCTGGTATGATTACCATTCGTTTGCCGGCGGCTGCACAGAAGGAAACGACATCATGTATCGACCCGAGATCAAGGTTCTCGATTGCACTATCCGCGATGGCGGGCTGATGAACAACTGGCAGTTTGAAGACCGGTTTGTCAAGACCATCTTCGACGCATGCACCGCCGCGCGCATAGATTACATGGAAGTAGGCTACAAGAGCTCCGAAACCGCCTACGCCCGCAGCGAACACGGCGCCTGGAAATTCTGCGACGAGAGCGACGTTGTTCGCGTGCTCGGCGAAGACTGCGCCGACAAAGGCGTGAAGCTGGCCGCAATGTGCGACATCGGCCGCATAAGTTACGACGACATCCCGCCCAAGGACAAGAGCGTTATCTCGCTGATGCGCGTTGCCTGCTACGTCCACCAGATCGACAAGGCGATCGCACTGGCCGAGCATTGCATGGACAAGGGCTACGAGGCCACCATCAACCTGATGGCGGTGTCGCGCGCAATGGAGCGCGACCTCGACGAAGCGCTCGACGACGTGTCGAAATGCAAAGTGCCCATCTTCTATCTCGTCGACAGCTTCGGCGCGATGTATTGCGAGCAGGTGGAACGCCTGGCCAAGAAATACGTGGAGGCTCTGCCGGGCAAGACGATAGGCTTCCACGGACACAACAACCAGCAGCTCGCCTTCGCAAACACCATCGAGGCGATCATCCACAACTGCAACTGGGTTGACGGCAGCATGTACGGCATCGGCCGCGGCGCCGGAAACTGCCCGCTCGAGCTGCTCGTGTCGTTCCTGAAAAACCCCAAATTCGACCCCCGCCCGATCTACGACGTGGTGCAGAAGGAAATGATCCCGCTGCGCGAAAAAATCGAGTGGGGCTATCACGTGCCTTACCTCATCACCGGCGTAATGAACGAGCATCCCCGCAGCGCTATGAAATTCATGGAGGCGGCCGAGCGCGGCAGCTTCGTGGAATTCTACAACGGCGTGGCCGACGG
>DATLAR010000282.1:0-17059 GCA_035527355.1 Planctomycetota bacterium | reverse complement strand
GGCGCGGTGAGCATCAGCATGCGCAGTCCGTTCCTCTCCGCAAGCTTCTCGGTCTTCACCCTTGCGAGCACGTAGAGGTTATCCTTGTCGTACATCATGTGTAGCCACGCGCTGTGACGGTCGCGCTGTTCCTCTACATTGTTGCACGCAAAGATGCCGCCGGTCAGGTCCCAGTCGTCAGACTTGCCGTCGATGGTTACGTTCCCTGGTGCAGGCAATGCCGACATTCCGTAATTCTCGGTTTGCGTGGCCCCGACAGCGGCACCGGCCAGCAGGCCGCACACCAACAGCATTACAGAGGCAATCTTCATGGCAACCCCCTTTTAGATAACGGATTCGGTTGGACAACGTGAGCAAGCGCCCCCCGCCGCGCGGCGTGAAGGGCCACTCGCCATTATTTCGCTTTGCCGATCAGTTTCACTACCTCGGCTACGCCCGCCGAGAGGCCGCCGACGTCGCTGGCACCGATCACCAGCTTCACGGGCGCGGGGTTCTCGACAAACAGCCGATCGGGCGTTTCACTGGCGTTCGAGTCGCGCTTGGTGTATGGCCGCAGCAACGCCACGGCACAGCGGCCGGGGCCCGGGAACGCGGCGCTGGCCATGATCGGCAAACGGGCCGCGTGCCCGCGGCCGGGCGAGATCGCCAGCGATGCGATGTAGTGGCTGGTGTCGCGGTTGCCCAGCAGTATGTCGGGCTCTTCGACCGTGGTGTAGCGCTCCGACCGCCAGACGCCGAGGCCGGTATGGTTGCCCCAGATGCGGGGGCTGTTGCGCGTGATACGCGCCGCCACGCCAAACCGTTTCTCCAACGCGGCCGCAAGCAGCTTTGCTGCCGGCAGATGCTCGGGGCTTTCGCAACTGATCGCCATGCCCTTCGGCCCGCGCTCGGCGAGGAATGCCGCGATGTCTTTCCCGCCGATCATGATGAGATCGGGAGCCTTTGTGCTGCCGGCGAGCCGGGCCAATGCCTGCCGCAGTTGCGCGTCCGTTTGGCCGCCATGCCGCCGGTTGCCAGAGTACATGCGAATCTGGTCGTCGGTGGACATCACGAGCATTCTGGCCATCGACGGCTCGATCATCGTGCGGAAGGTGAGCACTTCCTTCTGGCCGTCGCGGCGTTTCTCAACCGCGGCCGGCACGGCACAGCCCAGCGACAAATCGTATATGCGCAGGATGTCGGTGCGGGGCATCTCGAGCTTGATCTCCTTGCTGGTGGATTCGAAGTGGATCACGCCGGGATCGAAGCCGTAGGCGCCTTCGCGGTTGAACAGCGTCATGTAAAGGTTGGGGTTGCCGTCGCGCTTGCGGAAGCCGACCTCGACTGACCGCGGCTCCGCCTCGCCGTATTGCGTGTCGACCGTGCTGCCGGGCATCCGCGCGGCCTTCCAAACGTAGTCGCGGTAGCCGCCGCCCTTGCGCGGGAACTGCCAGCACGGCCAGCCGGCGTCCTGCCCGATCGCGCGGGGCACCAGCTCCTCAACTACTACCGCATCGCGTTCGAAGCCAAGGCGCGGCAGCAGCAGCTCGATCCACCGGAACAGCCCCTGCTGGAAGGGCGAGCCGGCGGGCCAGTCGGCCCAGTTGTGCCCGTAGTGCTCGTGGTAGATGTCGGACATGAACGATTCGCGCCCGATGGGGTAGCCGATGGCAACAGCCTTGCCGTTGCCGAACGTGTTCAGCACCACGGCCGGTTCGCCGGTGGTGAATTGTTCGAGCACCTGTGCGGCTTCGCGCGGCTTGAAGGTGCAGAACAGTGTGCGGAGTGTGTCGGATTTCGTGTCCTTCTTTGCGTTGTTGGGGTTCCAGCGCTCGAACATGCAGGCTTGCAGGCCGGGGTCGGTCATGGGCGAGTCGGCAACCGGAGTGCGCGCGATGAATGCGGCGAAATCGGCACCGAAGACGTCGGCTAGCTGGCCGGCGCCCTTCTGCTCCATGTCGTCGCCGTAGAGCGCCGGTGCGCTGGTGGCGAGAGCCAAGCCGCCGTTCTGCACAAACTGCCTGATTCCCCCGGCCACGTCGGCCGGCAATGCCTGCACCGAGGGCATGATCAGCATCTTGTACTGCCCCAGCCTGCCGGCACGCACCTGGTCTTCGGTTACGAAATCGTACTGTATATCGAGCGAATTGAGGATGCGGTCCCAGCCGACGCAGCCGATCTTGTGGTAGTTTGCCGGGCCCGGGCTGAAGCCGTAGGTGCCGCCGACATACTCAGGGATGAACAACTGGAGCTTGTGGCTGGTGTCGGACCAGAGCACTGCCGCCTGCGACGCTGGTTTGGTGTTGAGCATCTCCGGGGCCATCGCCTGCGCACGAGTATGGAAGCGGTGCCAGCTTCCCAACGACGACCACCGCCACCGCATGTCGGGGTAGGTGTAGCTGTCGGCCCAGTAGAAGCCGCGGGCGATCGGCGTGGGCCATGACATGACCGTTAGCGTGTCGTGTATGTAAGACGAGAAACTGTATTGCGCGAAAGCATTGCCCGATCCGGTATGGCTCATGCACGCGGAGAAGTGCAGCGGCGAATAGGCGGCGCGCAGATCGTCCCAGATGTTCTCACCGGTGCTGAAATGAAAAGGGACCAGGCCAAGCGCTTGGATCAGCCGCTCGTTCTGGCGGCCTGTTGCCGATTCGTTCGCCTCGCCCGCCTCGCAGGATGCCGTGCAGACCGGAATAGCCGGATCGACCGCGCGCACGGCCTCGACCTGCACGCGGAAGTAGTCGATGTATTCATCCTCACGCCAGCGGATCACGTCGAGCAGCAGCCGTTTCTGCGCGGGATCGGCCACCCCTGCGGTGTCCAGCTTCACCGGTATGATGGTTTTCGCAATCTCGGCCTCCGCTATCTGCCCCTGGTAGCGTTTCAGCAGCCACTCGGTGAAGCGGCCCTGCGCCTCCGGCCCGGAATAGTATGGCAGGCCATAGCGGCCGCCGAGCTGCACGGCCTTGATCGCCACGCCGCCGGCCTTCACGCGGCCGACGACCGCCTTCACGTAATTGGCGAAGGCGGCACTGACCTCGGCGTCGAAAAGGTTGATCGGCGTGTTCTGCCGGCGAAGGTCGGTGATGCCGGTGAATCCATTGCCAAACTCGCTGTTCACCTTCAGCGGCGTGCCGTCGGCTGCGGTGAGCGCTGCCCTGGCAATACCAAGCTTCTGCACAAGCCACTCGGGCGGGCTGGTCTGGTTCGATGGAATCGGCAGCCAGAGCGGCATGTCGTGCCGTTTGAACAGCTCGATCAGCCTGTCGATCCGCGACCAATCGCAGGCGCCTTCCTGCTTCTCCACGTCGGCCCAGTCGAACAGGTTGGGGTCTTCCGGCCCCATGAAGTCGACACCGGCCTCGGCGGCAAGCTGGAAGACGCGGTCGGGCGGGTAGCCGTGCTGGCGGAAATAGCGCGACACGTTCGAGTCGTCAGGCGGGACGAGCGGCCAGATCCAGCCGATGGAGAAGCCGTCGCCGGCGAGTATTTCGGCCGACGACGCGCCCCACGGCTGGGCCGGGATCGCCTGCACGTTGAAGGCCGCCTTTTCGGCTGCGGCCGCGTTTACCTTGGCGATGGCGGCCGCGAGGGCTTTCGACGTCTTCTGTTCATACGCCAGCGTCATGGCCGCGGCCTCAGGCAAAAACGCTCGAAACGCATTCAGCTCCTGCTCAAGGTTCGGATGCTCGGCGGCTGCCGCATACGAGACGAGTGACACGCTCGTCAGGTCCATCGAGTGCAGGTAGTCGATCACCCAAAGGCCCTCAACGAGCATGTCTTCGGGCACCGACTCAGGCATATCGAGGCCAAAGCCGCGGCCGTACAGGCACACGCATTTGAGGTCCTGCGCCTGCATCAGGGCGCGCATCGCAAGCGAGCGCACCTGGTCAAACTCGGCCATTGTCTTGTTCAGCGGCGCTGCATTGTCTGCGGCGCCGGCGGCTCCTGAAAGGCTCAAGAACGCCGCCAGCACAAGTCCGGTCAAGCTGATTGCTCTGGCTCTGGTCATGATTTGCTCCTATTCTGCCTCGAAAACGAGCATCGGATGCAGCAGCGGATCCTTGCCCTTGATCTTGACGGTGAGGCTGTTCTTTCCGCTGCTCGTGCTGAATTGGGGCGGCTTGGCGTCGGGCGGGCCGCCTATTATGCGCACCGACTTCACCTTTGTCACGCCGTCTACCTTGATCTTGAAGGTGCCGTTTTTCCACACCGCAAAGCTTCCCTTCGTGAAGGGCGGATTGAAGTTCTCATACGGCAAGCCCCAGTTGCCTTCCTTGCGCGGATCGCCGGTGGGGCCCACGGCCACGCCGCGGCTGATGGCGTAGACGTTGTTGGGGGCCGCGGCCTTGATGCTGTCCCACGTGAGGCCGCCATCGGTGCTGCGGAGGATCGTGCCGCGCGAGCCGGCAATGTAGAAGGTATTCACGTCCGCCACGTCGATGCGGTGGAGCGGGGCATTTACCGGTGGTGCCAATACCCGCATGGAAATCTCTGGCGGCGTCCTGAGTAATTCCTGTTGTGGCAGCGCACGCCAGCTCCGCCCGCCGTCCTCTGTCCTGTAGATCATCCCATAGTCGCCCACCATCAGCCCGAGGCGCTCGTTGGCAAACCGGATGTCCGAAAAGATGTCATCGCGGAAGCTCGGGTTCTTGATCTCGATCCACGATTTGCCGCCGTCCGCCGTCTTGAGCAACACGCCTTTGCCGCAGGCGTAGCCGGTCAGCGGGGAGGTGAAATCCACGGCGTAGAGCATGCGGGACGTGGGGCTTGCGGCCGGCTGCCAGGTATTGCCGCCGTCGTCAGTGAGCAGGATGGTCCCGCGTGCGCCGGCGGCGATGCCGTGCTCGCGGTCGAAGAAATGCACGTCCTTCAGTATGTCGTTGAAGCCGCTGCTGCATGCCGTCCACGTCTGGCCGCCATCGGTGGTGCGGACGATATGGCCCCAGTCGCCCACGGCCCAACCGGCATCTGCGTCGATGAAATGAATCGCCTCGATCGACTTGCCGCGAGGTACGTTGAGGAACCGCCACGTGCGGCCGCCGTCATCGGTCCGCAGGATCGCTCCGCTCTCGGCGCCGGCAAAGCCGACCTTGTCCGACACCATCGCCACGGCGTAAAGGTCGGAATAATCGTTGAGTGTGGCCCAGGTCTTGCCGCCGTCGGTGGTTTGTTGCACGCAGCCGTAGTGCCCTGCTATCCACGCAGTGTTGGCGTCGAGCACGGCAAGGCCGTTGAGGTTGGTGCCGCCGGCTGTCGGCTGGTGCTGCCAGGTCTTCCCGCCGTCTTCGGTGCGATATACGAAGTGCCAGCCCAGCGCCCAGCCGCGGTCGGCGTCGGCAAAGCGTACGGCGGTGAGGAACTCGCCGCCGGGAATTGTGATTACTTCAAATGTCTTGCCGGCGTCGGCAGTGCGGAGCACGGTGCCGGTATCGCCCACCACCCAGGCACAGTTGTCCCCAACGGCCGCTGCTGCGCGGAACCAGGTGCCGAGCTTGTTCTTCTCGCGGCCCTTCTCGCCGGGCAGCCGCCAGCCATCGGGATAGGCCCAGATGCTACCGCCATCGGACGTAATCAGCAGGTCGCCGTCGGAACCGGCAGCAACGCCAAAAGCGCCGGTGCCCATCGCCACGGCGCGCACGTCCTTTGCCGGCGTAGCGATCTTGCGGAAAGACTTGCCGCCGTCGTCAGTGGCAAAGAGGATGCCGTTGTCGCCCATAGCCAGCAGGCCGTGGTCGGCGTCGCGGAAGTCGGCCTGCACGCTAGGGTAGCCGCGGCCGCAATGGTGTTCCTTCCATGTGCGGCCGGCATCGTCGCTGCGCATCACAAGCCCGCCATAACCGGCCGCCCAAAACGTATCGCCCGAGGCGTGGCGAACCGTCCACAGGGGGCCTTTGGACTGCCCTCGCCCGCCCACCTTGCTCACCGTGAACGTGCGGCCACCATCTTCGGTCCAGCCCAGCAGACCGCTGAAGCGGCCGTTGAACCTGATCTCGGTGGGGTCATTGAAGCCTGCGGCCACGCCGCGTTTCGCGTCGGCGAAATCGATGCCCATCAGCAGCAACTGCCCCCACGTGCTGCCCACGTCTGCCCCGGAGAAGGTGTCGGCCATCGAGCGCACCAGCGTGCAGCCCGGCCCTTCGCTCGCAAAGGCCGCCGGCCATGCCGAAACCAGCAACAGCAGCAATAGTTCGATGCAGCGCATTCTCATTTGCTTGCCCTCTGGCCGAAACCGGCCTTTACCTCAGCGGCGGACGGTACACTTCAATCGCCTGTACGGGCACGGGACCGTCGCCGTTCGGAATGATCTCGATGGTGTGGCGCCCGTTTCTGAGGTTCTGGGCGGCTGTGAGCCTGTAGGGCCTCGAAGAATCGCCGCCCGATGGCTCGTACGAATCCGAGAACAGCGGCACCACTTTCCATGTCACCTCGTAACCCACCGGCGGAGCCACCTTGCTCCAGTAGAACGCGTCGGCGAAGGCGAAATCACGCGGCGCGATCACCACGCGCCCCGAGTTCGACACGAACTTCTCGCAGTTGTTGCCGTTGCCGTCGTGCCCCGTTATCGAGCCGATCACCTCGTATTCCAGGCTCTTGCAGTCGTCGCTGGCAGCGGTGATTCGCAGCGTCCAATCCTCGATGATCGGCGGGCTCTGCCACTCGATCCGGCGCACCCCCGGAAACCACATCTTTGGCTCGGGGCTGGGCCGAGTGGCCGCGTAGAGGCGAGGATCGGCGGACGGCGGTTGGCCGTCGATCAGGATTCTGGCGGTGCCAAGCTTCCGGGCAGGGGAGGCTCCAGCCAGGATGTCTACGCGATTTCCATTAAACGTCAACCGCATCGGATTGTCCGGCGAATGGCCGATTGCATTTGATCCCTGGATCTCCCACGGCTCGCCCGCAAAAGTGATATCGTCGGCTGCGGAATCGTCGTATGAGCGTCGCACCTGATACGTGCGGACGCGGTCGTACCAGCCGCCGGGCATCAGCGTGTTGAGGCGGAAATGCCGCAGCACCGTCCACGCGATCGGCCGGCTGCCTTCTTCGTTCGGGTGGATTTTGTCGCCGCCGAGCAATTGCTCGGGCCGTATTGCGTGCTCCGCCATAAACTGCCTGGACTCCCCGTGCAAATCCACAAGCTCGCAGTCGTATTTCTGCGCGAGGTAACGCCAATAGGCTGCCGATGCGCTGTCGCTGTAGTCCCCCCCGCGGACATGATGTGTGAGGAGCATGATTTCGGACGTGGTATAGCGGCGCAAATTGGCAACGAATGCTTCGAGCGCGCCGCTCTGCTCGCCGCCATAAACGAGGTAGACAACGAGGTCGGGATAGGCCGGGTAGATGTCATGCGCGGCGGTGCGGATCAGGGCATCGGCGCCGAAGCCGCCGATCGCCCGGTTTTCGATCGTGAGGTCTGCCTCGGGAAAACGCCGGCGCAGGTCGTCCTCCACTGCCTTTGTCCACCGGCCGTTGACGATCGATTGCCCGTAGAAAATGATCTTGACGGGGAAGCGCCGAAGCGGGCCGCTCGTGGCCAGAAGCGTCATCGTGCGCTGGATTCTGCCTCCGAACAGATTCTCGTTCTTGACAGGCGACGGCGCCGGCAAGACGATCGGCGGCTCGTCGGGCTTCGCGGCCTCTTTCGCGTCTTCCCCGAAAACAACCCCGCCGCACAATGCTGCCAACACAAGAACAGCCGCGGCAAACACGACAGAGCATTTGTGGTCCATGGGCTTCATCCCCGGAATGCAGACCGCCCCGGTTATCAGAAAAAACGTTCCTCCCTGCACCGTATCACGCACTTTCGCGGTGCTGCTTCACCATGTTACACAGAAGGGATGCTATCGTCAAGAGGGTTTCGCATGTATTCGCTGAGGCCGCTTGGCGCCGCCGGGCCAATGGCCCGACTCTTGATCCTTGATTCTCAGCCGTTTTCATAATAGAATGGAGTGTAGACTTCAACAGAATCTGATTCCTTGACTCAATGGCACCCCGGAAGCGTTAGTGTTTGTAGACTGCCACGCTCATATTGATTTCCCTGATTTTGATGATGATCGATCAGACGTGCTGCGTCGCGCCCGCGAGGCGGGGGTCGATTACATTCTGAATCCGGGCAGCAGCCTCGAGAGCTGCTATCGTGCGCGGGCGCTGGCGGCCGAGCACGCCGAGGTTTTCCACGCGCTGGGCATACATCCGCACCACGCGAAGGAGATGGAGCCGCCGCACTGGGATGAGTTTCTTTCGCTGGTGCGCGAGAGCAAGCCGGCGGCGATCGGCGAGACGGGCTTGGATTATCATTACGATTTCAGCCCGCGTGCGGTGCAGCGCGAGGTGTTTCGCAGGCAGTTGAGGCTGGCTCTGGAGCTCGATTTGCCGATCATTATACATTGCAGAGAGGCTTTCGACGATTGCCTGGGCGCGCTCGCGGAGGTCAACCCCGGCGGCCGGTGGCGCGGCGTGATGCATTGCTTCACGGGCACGGCCGAGCAGGCGCGTGCGTGCCTGGATCTTGGCTTTCACGTCTCGTTTACGGGGATGATCACGTTTCCCAATGCCGCCGATCTGCGCGCGGCGGCGGCCGCGGTGCCGGTAGACCGCATGCTGCTGGAGACGGACTCGCCGTATCTGGCGCCGGTGCCGCTGCGCGGCCGGCGCAACGAGCCCGCAAACGTGCCGCACATCGCACACCTGCTGGCGCAGCTCCACAAGCTCGAAGTTGACGACGTCGCGCGCATTACGTCGGTGAATGCGCACCAGCTTTTCGGCATCGGGCAGGCGCACGGCGGCCCGTCGATCGTTTACCGGATCCGCAACAGCCTTTACGTGAACGTGACCAACCGCTGCTCGAATCGCTGCGTGTTTTGCCGGAGGGAAACGGATCCGATGGTGAAGGGGCATTGGCTGCGGCTGGAAAACGAGCCCAGCGCCGCCGAGGTGATTGCGGCCATCGGCGAGCCGGCGCGGTTTGCCGAGATCGTGTTTTGCGGCTACGGCGAGCCGACGATGCGGCTGGACGTGGTGAAGGAGGCGGCGGCCTGGGTGAAGAGCCGCGGCGGCCGCGTGCGGATCAATACCAACGGCCAAGGCGACCTGATAAACGGGCGCCGGATATCGCCGGAGCTCGCGGGGCTGGTGGATGTGGTGTCGGTGAGTTTGAACAGCGCCGACGCGGAGCAGTATGCCGAGATTTGCCGGCCTGCGCAGCCCGGCCGCGCGTATCGGGCGATGATCGATTTCATAAAGGACGCGCGCGAGCATCTGCCGAAAGTGGTGGTGACGGCGCTGGACTATCCGGGCGTCGATGTAGAGGCTTGCCGGCGCCTTGCGGCGGAGCTTGGCGTGGAATACCGCCAGCGCAAATACAATGAGGTCGGGTGACGGGCGGATGCGTCTCCGGCGGTGCAGGGCAATACATCAGGTTTCCCAGACGAGGAAATGAAATGGCAAGATTTCTGGTAACCGGCGGCGCGGGTTTCATCGGATCAAACATCGCCCAGCGGCTGCTCGCGGCGGGGCACGATGTGCGGATCATCGACAACTTCGCGACCGGCCGCAGGAAGAACATCAAGGAGTTTGCCGGGCAGATCGAGGTGATCGAGGGCGACATCTGCGATCAGAAAGCCATCGCGAAGGCGATGAAGAAGATCGATTACGTGCTGCACCTCGCGGCGAAGCCGTCGGTGATCGCATCGGTGGAGAAGCCGCGCGAGTGCCACGAGGCAAACGTGGACGGCACGTTTAACGTGCTGATGGCGGCCCGCGACGCGGGTGTGAAACGGCTGGTTTATTCGGCGTCGTCGTCGGCCTACGGCAACAGCGTGGAGCTGCCGAACCGCGAGGATTATGCCCCGCGGCCGCTGTCGCCTTATGCGATTGCAAAGCTCACCGGCGAGTATTACTGCAAGGTGTTTTCGGAGATATACGGCCTGGAGTGCGTGTCGCTGCGGTATTTCAACGTATTCGGCCCGAAGCAGAACCCGGCCAGCCAGTATGCGGCGGTGATCCCGAAGTTCATCACGAGCCTGCTGGCGGGCGAGGCGCCCACGATCTTCGGCGATGGCCGCCAGACGCGCGATTTCACATTTGTGGAAAATGTGTATAATGCAAACCTGCTCGCGTGCACCGCGAAGGGCGCGGCGGGCCAGGTGTTTAACATTGCCTGCGGCACGCCGATCTCGGTGAACCAACTGGTGGCCGTGCTGAACGGGATCATCGGCACAAAGATCAAGGCCGTGCACGCGGCGGCCCGCGCCGGCGAGGTGAAGCATTCGGCCGCCGACATCACGAAGGCGCGAAAGATTCTGAAATTCGACCCGGCCATCGACCTCCGCACCGGACTCGAGCGGACGGTTGAATGGTACAGGCATAGCAAGGGCGCGTAGGCACGCCGCCCCGGAGGATTACATCGATGCTGGACATGGATTTCATACGACGCAACCCCGACCTCGTGAAGCAGACCGTGCGCAACAAGCACGAGAATGCAGACGTGGACCTGCTGCTGAAGCTCGACGAGGAGCGCCGCTCGCTGCTGTTTCTGTCCGAGCAGATACGCAGCCGCAAGAACGAGGTGTCGAAGCTGGTGCCGCAGATGAAGAAATCCGGAGAAGACACCACGGCCCTCATTGCCGAGATGCGCGAACTGAACGACAGACTGAAGGAATACGAGACGCGCCTGGGCGAGCTGGAGCCGCCGATCATGGACGTGCTGCTGAGCGTGCCGAACATCACCGCCAAGGACGTGCCGGTGGGCGACGATGCCTCGGGCAACGTGGAGGTGAAAGCGTGGGGCGCACGCAGGCAGTTTGCATTTCAGCCCAAGGCTCATTGGGACATCGCCCGCGACCTGGGCATGATAGATTTTGCCACCGGCACAAAGATCACCGGCACAGGCTTCATACTCTACGTGGGGATGGGCGCCAGGCTCGAACGGTCGCTCTACAACTTCATGCTGGACCTGCACACGAAGAAGCACGGCTATAAAGAGGTGCAGCCGCCGGTGCTCGTGAACCGCGCGTCGATGACCGGCACTGGCCAGCTACCCAAGCTCGCGGAAGACATGTACCTGTGCCAGGTGGACGATCTGTTTCTGATTCCAACGGCGGAGGTGCCGGTAACGAATATCCACCGCGACGAGATACTCGACGCGGAGCGCCTGCCGATCTGCTACACGGCCTACACTCCGTGCTTCCGCCGCGAGGCGGGTTCATACGGCAAGGACACGCGCGGGCTGCTGCGCGTGCACCAGTTCGACAAGGTGGAGCTGGTGAAATTTGTGCGGCCCGAAACGTCTTACAACGAGCTTGAGAGCCTGCTGCACGACGCGGAAGACGTGCTGCAGGCGCTGGGCCTGCAATACCGCGTGCTCAAGCTGTGCACGGGCGACCTGAGCTTTGCTGCGGCAAAATGCTATGACATCGAGATATGGTCGCCCGGGATCGAGCGTTGGCTCGAGGTATCTTCGTGCAGCAACTTCGAGGATTTCCAGGCGCGCAGGGCGGGCATACGCTTCAAGGAGAAAGGCGGCAAGCCGCAGTTCGTTCACACGCTGAACGGCTCGGGCGTGGCGTTGGCCAGGCTCGTGGCGGTGCTGCTCGAAACATTCCAGCGCCAAGACGGCAGCGTGGAAGTTCCCGAAGCGTTGCGGTCTTACATGGGAACCGACACCATCACACCCCAGGCATAAAGGCAAAACCATCACGGAGCGTGCGGAAACATACCGCGCGCTCCGTGCCGTTTTTCACTTCACCTTTCGGCGGCAAACTCTACCGGTACATCGCGGGCAATCCTTGGGTTTATACAATTGGAAACTTGGTTGATTGGCAAATCCGATTGTTCCGGGGCGATGCCATGGATGATGCGAAAATCGTGCCACTGCTGCCGTGGGAGAATGTGCTGTTTCCTGGGATGCTCGTGCCGCTGGAGATAATCCAGCCAAACGACATGCTGCTGGTGGGCGACTGCCTGAACCGGCACGGAGAGTTTGGAATGGTGCTGCACTCCGACGACTCGCTCAGGCCGCAGCAGGTGGGCACTATTGCGAGGATCATCGATTACCAGCCGAGCGGCGGCCCCGAGATGACGCTGCTGGTAACGGGCACCGAACGGTTCATCCTCGTGAAGGTTACCGGCGACGAGCCATACCTTTCCGGGGTGGTCGAGCCTTACCCGTTCGTTTTCGACATCTCGAAGCAGGAACTCGACGACCAGGCGGAGCAGGTGCGGCGGCTGTTCAACAATTGCGTGAAGCTTATCGCCGTGCAGCGCGGATACGAGGCGCAGAGCGTGCTGGCGCTGCCGGAGCAGACGGTGGACCTTGGGTGGACGATAGCTTCGGCGCTCGCGATTCCGCCCAACGACCGCCAGCGCCTGCTCGAGAAGGTGACGCCCACGGCGCTGCTGCAGTCGGAGATTTCGTACCTGCAAACGCTGCTGTCTGAATTGCGCGAGCAGAGCAGCCTCGAGGAATCGTAGGAGAGGACAACCACGAAGAACACGAAGGGCACGAAGAGGCACGAAGGATGCCTTCTGACTTCTGACTTCTGACTTCTGACTTTTCCGGATTAGCGCAGGATCAGTGATTATCTGTGGTTTTCATGCCATTCCGAAGCCATGAGGGTTGAGCCTGACAACGACGATCCCAGCCGCACGCGCGGCAGGCGGCCCATGAGGTCGTCGGGGCCGTCAAACTCCACTCTGATGTATTCCCTCGTGTACCCGCACAGCCGGCCGCGGGCGTCGCGCTGGGATTCGACGAGCACCTCCACATCCTCGCCCGCAAATTGCTTTCTGTAGGCGTGGGCGGTTTCGCGGGCCACGCCGGCCAGCCGCCGCTTGCGGTCGGCGATGACTGCCGGCTCGCATTTGCCGCTCATGGCCGCTGAAGCGGTGCCCGGGCGCTCGCTGTATGGGAAAACATGCGTGCGGCTGAACCCCACCTGCTTGCACATGCGCTCGGTCTCGAGGTAGTCCGCTTCAGTCTCGCCCGGGAAACCGAGCAGCACATCGGTGCTGATCGACGCCCGCGGGATTTTCCGCCTGATCCGCTCCACCACCGATGCAAAATCGCACGCGGCATAGCGGCGGTTCATCCGCGAAAGCACCGCATCGCTGCCGCTCTGCAGCGGAAGATGAAAATGCGGGCAAAGCTTGCTGCCGGCCGCGAGGTTGATTAACCTCTCCGATACTTCCATCGCCTCGATTGACGACAGCCTCAGCCGCGTGATTCCGGGGATGCGGTCGAGCCGCTCGATCACGTCGGCCAGTTCCACGCCGTCGAGGCCGCGCCCATAGGCGCCCACGTGTATGCCGGTGAGCACCACTTCCTTAAAGCCTGCGTCAGCCAGGCGCTCGGCTTCGTCAAGTATCGACTGCATCGGGCGGCTGCGCACGCGCCCGCGCACGTAAGGCACGATGCAGTACGCGCAGAAGTTGTCGCAGCCGTCTTCAATCTTGACAAACGCCCGCGTATGACCCTCGAATGCCGAAATGCCGGCCGACCACGTATCGGCCGCGGGCGGCGCAGGGGCCGCGGGCGCCTCAGCGGCCGCGGGCGGCGCAGGTGTCGCGGCATCGAACAGCGAGGGAATGGAAAGCTTGGCGCTGTTGCGTACGGCGATCAGCCTGCCTTCGGCGGCCGCCGCGAGCCGGGCGAAAAGCTCCGGATCGGAATCGACGCTGCAACCGGTAACGACTACGGTGGCGCGGGGATTCAGCCGCAGCGCGCGCCGGATGTACTTGCGGCCCTTGGTGTCGCTGATGCTCGTAACGGTGCAGGTGTTCACGACGTAGACGTCGGCCGGCTGCTCGGGCGGCACCTCGCGATAGCCCAGCAACAGCAGTTGCTCGCGGATGGCCTGCGTGTCGTACTGGTTCACCTTGCAGCCAAGAGTGATGAAGGCGCAGGTCTTGTTTTGATTCACGTTGCGGAATTGCATGTTCATTCGCTGAGGAATTGCGCGCTCACGCTGTCGGCCAGCGGCAGGGCCTTTTCGGTGAGGCGGAGCACCTCGTTTTCGTATTGCAGCAGGCCGAGGGCACGCAGCCGCTTGATTGTCGGGCCGAAGAGCCGTTCGAGGTCGAAGCCCGTGCGGTCTATGAACGTCTGCCGCGCGATGCCGGGCAGGTATCGGATGTTGAAGGCGGCCGTCTCGCGGGCGGAATATTCCGGTTCCAGTTTTTCATCGAACGCCGGCGCCTTGCCGCACAGCGTTGCTAGCCGGATGTACTCCTGCACGTCTGCCACGTTGGTTCGGCGTCGTCCGTCGACGTATTCAGTTGCAAAGGCTCCGATGCCCAGGTAGCTGCCGTTGTGCCAGTAGTTGCAGTTGTGTGCGCTCTCGCGGCCGGGCCGCGCGAAATTGGATATCTCGTAGTGCGTGAAACCAGCCTCGGCCAGTCGCTGCCGTGCGTGGTCGTACATGCGCAGCCACATGAATTCGGGTGCGGGCCGCATTGCGCCGTCGTTCAGCCTGCGCGTGAAAACCGTGCCCTCGTCGAAGCTCAGGCCGTAAGCGGAGATATGCTGCACGTCGAGGTCGATTGCGGCATCGAGGCTCTCGCACCAGTCGGCGAAGGTTTGGCCGGGGATCGCGAAGATGAGATCGAGGCCGATGTTGTCGAAGCCGGCCGCACGCAGCAGGCCGACGGAGCGGCGGATTTCATCGGGGCCGTGTATGCGGCCGAGGATTTCCAGCACGTGCGGTTGAAAGGCCTGCGCCCCCAGCGAAATGCGGTTGGCGCCGCCGCTGCGCAGTGCGGCGGCTTTTGCGGCGTCGAGCGTGCCGGGATTCGCCTCCACGGTGAATTCGCACGCGGGATCGATCGGCGCCGCGCGGCGTATGCCTTCGAGCAGCGCGGCGAGGTGCCCGGCCGAAAGCAGCGTGGGCGTTCCCCCGCCTATGTAAACGGTGCGAAGCGGCTTGGCCGGCGGCGCGGCATCGAGCTCGGCGTGCACCGCGCGGATGTAATCGGGGATCAGCGCTTCGCAGCCTACGGTGCTGAAGAAGCCGCAATAGAGGCATTTGCGGGCACAGAATGGCACGTGAATGTAGAGGGAATCTGCGCTCTTTTCCATACCTTCATAATACCAGAATCGCCGCCGAATTTGAAGCGGAATTGCTGGTGCGGCACGGGTGCCGGCGGCCAATGGCTTTGCATGCGGCAATTTTGCTTGAACTTTGCGGGCCGTTGGATAGAATATCGGCCATAGGCCATGCTGATGGCCTGGGTTTGAGTGTTTCGGGTGCTTGCCCAGAGGATATTGTGGAAAGGATGGCAGAAGATGAAACCGATTTCGATCCAGCTTTATTCGGTGCGTGATCTGTGTGCGAAGGACTTCCGCGGCACGATCAAGAAGATTGCCGGCATAGGCTACAAGGGCGTTGAGTTTGCCGGATTGCATGACGCCTCGGCGAAAGACGTGGCCGGATGGCTGAAGGCTTTCGGCATCAAGGCGAGCAGCGCGCACATGGCGCTGGTCACGAAAGAAAACGTGAACCAGGTGGTGGACGATGCCGCCACGCTCGGCATCAAGCGCATCGTAAGCGGCCTTGGTCCCAACGATCTCAAGACCGAAGACGATGTGAAGCGCGCCGCCCAGAGGTTCAGCGAAGCCGCCAAGCTGCTGAAGCCCCACGGCATGACGATGGGCTATCACAACCATTGGTGGGAATTTGACAAGATCGGCGACAAAACCGCATACGAGCTTTTCTTCGCAGCCGCGTCGGCCGATGTATTCTCGCAGCTCGACGTCTACTGGGCGGCCTACGGCAAGGCCTTCCCGCCCAAGGTGCTGGCCGACCACGCAAAGCGCGTGCCGCTGCTGCACATCAAGGATGGCACGCTCGAGATCAACGCGCCGCATACGGCAGTCGGTTCGGGCCTGCTGAATATGCACAACATCGTAGCAGCCGCCGACGCGAAGACGCTGGAATGGGTGATCGTGGAGCTCGATAGCTGCGCCACCGACATGATGGCTGCCGTGAAGAAGAGCTACAAATACCTCACCACTGAAAAGCTGGCGAAGGGCAACAAATAGCTTGGCAATTTTCGGGTGGCTTCCGTAGACGAACGCGGGCGGCTTGACGTGCTGTAACGCAAGCCGTCCGCTTTTTCATGGTGCCGTGTATGCGGAGGCGCCGGCTGTGCGCCTCAGGTCTTCTTTGAGCAATGACAAGGCGCCGCGTGGCAGCGCGGGCAGCCTTGGCCGTATTTCTCCACCGCTTTTGTCATGTCTACGCCCGCGATGCTGGCCAGGCTCACGAGCCACGCAAACACGTCGGCAAACTCGCCTTCGAGCTGCTCGCGATCGTTCTGGCGCAGCGCCGTGGCCAGCTCGCCCACTTCCTCCACAAACCACATGAACGTGCCGCCCAGGCCGCGGGCCGAGTCGCGTTCCAGGTAAATCTTCTCGATGCTTTTCTGAAACTCCGAAATGGTCATCGTCATCTCCTGCTCGTATGTGCCGGCTGTGCGGGAAATGCCCCGCGTTATTTCGCGATGCCCCAGGCGATGGAGCCATTCGAGCCGGGCTTGTCGAGCTTCAGTTTCTCGAGGTGCTCGGGCAGGTTGAACAGCCCTTCGGCCGTTTCACTGGCGGCACACTGGAAAGCCAGGCAGCACATCATCACGCTCGCAAGGATAGCTCTCGGCATGGCAGGCTCCTTAAACGTCCAAAGTCCAAGGTCCGTATCGAGCATGCAAAATCAGGGTATCATTATCGATGATCGGGCTGTCATTTGCAATAGAGCTTTGGGATAGAGATTTGCGGCCGGCTGGTAGCCGTTCGTTCAGGCGGTCGCCGCCAAGGCATAGCTTTCCACCGCGTCGATGAGCTCGTTCGCATCAAACGGTTTGGAGATGTAGCCGTCCATGCCGGCCCGGAGGCAACGCTCGCGCTCGCCCTCGGTTGCATAGGCAGTGAGGGCCACGATAGGCACGTGGCCGCCGCGCTCCTGTTCGCGCCGGCGCACCGCCGCTGTTGCCTGCAGGCCGTCCATCTCGGGCATTCGCACGTCCATCAGCACCAGGTCAAACTGCTGTTTCTCCAGCAGCTCGACTGCCTCCCGGCCGTTGGTCGCCA
>DATLAR010000281.1:0-3074 GCA_035527355.1 Planctomycetota bacterium | reverse complement strand
GCTTGCCTCGAGCTTCCCGATGCGCTTTTCAATCGGCTGAACTTTGTCGTTGATCGTCTTCGCCACCACCTTCAGCAGCTCGCTATCGCGCTCGTCGTTTTCGCGGCGGTAGTTGGTGAGGGTATTGGCGAGGGCAGACATCACATCGTCATGGACGCGCGACTCGATGGCTTTGATATCCACCGAACCGTCCTGTGCGGCCGGTGTGGGCGCAGACCTGGCGTCTTCCGGTTTGATCAGTGTATAAAGCAGCAAGCCCAGCGCGCTCAGAAAGGCCATCATCAGCGCGCCGATGAGAAACCCCGCAAAGGCCGGCATGGGCTTGGCCGCGCGGCTGCCTGCAACGCGTGAATGCGCGGCAACGCCGCCGGCATCGAACGCCGCCGTCGGCCTACGCTCTCTCAGCACGGCGCCGCACTTGCGGCAAAGATAGTGGCGGCCGTCGAACAGCGGCACCTCGTGATTGCCGCACTGCCGGCACTTGATTGCTTCCGCCTTTTCCTTCGCTTCCGTGCAGGCGGCGCAGAACAGACCGCCGCCGATCCGTCTCGCCTTCCCCTCTTCGAGGTCCGGCTGCGGAATCAAGTTTCCGCAAGACGAGCAACAGAGCTGCGCGTCGCTTTCGCTTCGCGTTTCGTTTTCTGGCATTGGGTTATTCCTGAAAAAGCGCCTGATCTGAGCCCACGGGACGCCATCCTTGCGCCGGCCAACACTCTATCAGATTATATCGGCATGGGCGGGCGGAGTCAAACTCAAAACAAAGCACAGGCCGGCGGCGCGGCAATTATCTTTTGCCGGTGTGGTTTAATGGGACAACCGGCGGCGCGCGAAACGCACGCGATTCCCCGTGTGTTCGCTGCGTCATCTCCTTAACAACATTTTACAATGAAAAAAGGACACACAATAGCCACAGGACTTGATATGCCGTGATCCTCGTGATATTATTGATTCAGCCCCCGTTCCCCGTGCGAACGTGGGGCACACTTTCACATGGAGTGCAAAGTCTATGAACAGGTCACCATTCCTTCCCTCCCTGTTTGCTGCTGTTCTGGCGTTCGGTATCGCTTCCGGAGACACGGCCACCGACATCAAGGCACTAACGGGCGCTCCGACGCGAATCGTTTGGTGCCAGGCGGTGGACAAGCCCGATGACACTTGCGCCCAGGGCGCGAGTTTTCGCCTGTGCGGGTTCGACACCGAAGACAACGCAGGCGAGCGGTTCATCCTGCCGGAGGTGTCGAGCTACCATTGCCCGCTGCTCACGCCGGACGGCTCGCGAGTGGTATTCTCGAACCGCATCGACAGAATGGTCTACGTGGTAAACTGGAATGGCTCGAACCTGCGGCCGGTAGCCCGGGGGATGGCAAGCAAGGTGTGGGCCGACCCCCAAACCGGCACCGAATGGGTTTACATGCGGTCGGGCGAGGGCAGGCAGCAAGACCCGATCGTGCGATGCAACCTCGCAGATCCCAAAATAACCGAGGTCGTTTGGAGCAAGGGAGCCACAGGGCATGAGCTGGTGTCGTGGTTTCAGCTTTCCGCCGACGGCCGGCGCGCCTCCGACGCATTCCCATGGAGCAGTTGCGGCGTGGCCGCTCTGCCCGATGGCACTTGGAAGCAGTATGAGAGCGGGTGCTGGCCTTCCATCGCACCCGACGACAGCTACCGCTTCTTCACCTTCCTCGGCACGCATGTTGAAGTAGCTATGTTCGACAAGGACGCAGCGAACAGGCGCATAGTGAAGGTGAACGGCGCTGCCGGCATAAACGGCCAGAAGGTTTACCATCCGCGGTGGTCGAACGACGTGCGCTTCCTCACCGTAACCGGCCCGGGCATCGGCGGGCACCAGGCCGAGCTTTACATCGGCAGGTTCAACGAAGCCTGCACGGCCGTTGAGCAGTGGGCGCAAGTGACGCGCAACGGCAAAGGCGACTTCTTCGGCAATGCCTGGATCAAGCAGGCACCGGGGCCCGCCCCGCCTGCGTTTACTGAACCGGAGATCGCCCAGCCGGCGGCAGCCCCGGTGCCGCTCGACGGCTGGCCGGTCGACGCACGCGCGCTCGTCTTCCTCTGGGAAAACTCGTCCAAGGCCAATCAGATCGTCACCGCCGACGGCAAGATCGGCAGAACCTGCCGGGCTATGGCGCGTGGCAGCGCAAAATACACGCGATTCCACGCGATGGACCTCTCCGGCGGCGCCTTCATGGCACAGGATGTTGACGCCGAACTCCTCAAAGCATGCAAAATGACCAACGAGCTCTCCATCGAGGCGCTGATCACGCCCGCAAACCTCCAGCAAACAGGCCCTGCACGAATCATATCGTTCTCGTCCGATATAAGCTCGCGCAACTTCACGCTGGGGCAAACGGGCGACAAGCTGGTCATGCGCCTGCGAACACCGCAAACCGGCGCCAACGGCACACCCCCCGATGCGATACTGTGCACACTCGAAGCCGGAAAGCCGCATCACGTAATCGTTACCTGCAAGCCCGGCCTGATCGTCTGCTACCTCAACGGCAAAGAGGCGGCGTCTACCGCCGCCGTGCAGGGCGATTTCACCAACTGGGAGCCTCACCGCCTGCTCTTTGGCGACGAATGGAACGGCGGACGCGACTGGGCCGGCAGCCTCGAAGGCATCGCCATCTACAGCCGCGCCATCGAGCCCCCCGAGGCCCGCAAGCATTACGACGCCTTCGCTCCGCGCCTGAAGAGCCGCAAGCCCGCCGAGCGCCTCGTTGTGCAGGCGAAGCTCGCCGCCACGCAGCCCACGCCCAACCCCAAAGCCCTCGGATCATACCGCCGCGCACTTGTCGAATATACCTACGACATCGAAAAGGTGCTCGATGGCAAATGCGACGCAAAGCGAATCATCGTGGCACATTGGGTGATACTCGACTTGCGCGTCGTCCCCAACGACAAGAAGACCGGCTCGAGCTATCGCCTCACGCTGGAGCGCTTCACCGACAATCCTCAGCTCGACAGCGAATACCGCGCCGCCAACGCCGACGAGGTTGGCCTTCCCGTTTACTACGACGTGGAAGACCAGGTGAAAATGGAAGCTATCGCGGCTCGTT
>DATLAR010000280.1:0-2661 GCA_035527355.1 Planctomycetota bacterium | reverse complement strand
CCGGGGGACTCGGAATTTCTCGAGGCCCCGCAGCAGCGCGGCAAACGGCGTGGTGCACGCGAGGATAAGCGCGGCCAGCACGGTGCACAGGAATCGCGCGGCCAGCACGGCGCTCATCAGCAGGCCGCCCGAATACACGTGCAGCGGGCCGACTCGCGCCACCTCCGTGCCGCTGTGCTGCGTGAACGGAAAAAACACCAGCACCGTGGCCACGAACGGCGACAGCAGCAGGCACCGCTTGAGGAAATACAGCAGCGGCAGCCGCGAAACAGCCAGCGCCACGCACAGCGGCGGCACGCACCACGCCAGCAGCGTCAGACGATCCGCCGGCACCGACACCACGATCCCGCAAAACGCCAGCGTGCAGATGATCTTCGTGCGGGGATCCAGCCGGTGAACAGGGCTGGACATCGCGGATAGCTGGTCGACGTATGCGTGGTGCATGGCGGATTCCCGGGTTAGGCGGCCTTCGACGCCGCACTCCGCCGCGCGGCCAGCCCGCTCAGCATCAGCGATACCGCAAACGCCAACGCGGTCGCAGTCAGCCCGATCAGGGCGTTTGCGAGGAACGGCACCGACGCCAGCGCCTTCTCCACCGGCTGCATCAGGCCGCCGAAGGCCGACTCGCCCTCCGGCCATTTGAACACAGCGGCCGCGTGCTCGAGGCCGTCGGGCGACGAACTCGCCCACCACGAAACAACGCCGCCGATCAGGAGCGACACGCCCAGCCCGGCGAGCACGAACCGCCGCATCGCCGCACGCTGAACCTGCGCGCCTCCCTGCACCGCGGCCGGGCGGAGCCGCAGGATGAACGCCAGCACCGCCACCGTGAGCACGCCTTCGCCGATGCCGAACAGAAAGTGCACCGAGCCCATCAGCCAGACGGCGGAGAACAGCGACACGGGGTTCCTCCCCGACAGATGAATCTCGATCGCCGCGGCAACGGCCGCCGCAGTTGACGACACGACCGCTGCTGCAATTGCGGCAAGCGTGCGGCCACGCGCGCCGCCTGCCCACGAGCCGATTGCCGAGTAGACGCCGTATCCGAGGAAGCAGGAGATGACGCCCATGTTCAGCACGTTGCAGCCGAGCGCCAGCAGCCCGCCGTCGCCCAGCAGCAATGCTTGGATCGCCAACACGGCCGTCATGACCACAAAGCTCGAATACGGCCCCAGCAGGCTCACCATCAGCACCGCGCCGATCAGATGCCACGAGACGCCCGGGATGACCACGAGCGGGAGGTTGATCATCTGCGCGGCGAATACGAAGGCGCCCAGCACGCCCATCAGGGGAATCCTGCGGTCATCCAACTCGCGGGCGGCACGGCGGCAGGCGAACACGAGCGCCGCGCCGCTCACCGCGATGGCCGTAACGGCAACGGCCGGAGAAAGCAGGGCATCAGGCATGTGCATAGTGGAAACTCCGTTGTGTCAGGCGTCAGGCCACAGGCTGCAGATTTCGGGCTACAGGCATCAGGCTACAGGCATCAGGCTACAGGGAACAGCCAACAGGCAACAGACCACAGACTTCAGGCTTGAGGCTTGAGGTTTCGCGCTTAGGCGACCGGCTGCAAAAAGCATTGGCGGACCCTGCGGGCTGCAGCCTTCTTTCTTCAGAATTCCTTCCCCGTGGTGGTGCTCACGAGCTTGCCGTGCCGCACACCCTTGGCTGCGAGCAGCGCATCGCTGATCTTGCGGATGGTCTCGGGGCTTCCCCGCAGGATGATCACTTCCAGGCACGTGTGGTGCGTGAGGTGCGCGTGCGTGCTGGCTATGATGCTCGTGTGGAACTTGTGCTGGATATCGGTCAGGCGGTCCGTCAGGTCGCGCACATCGTGATCATACACGATCGTGAGCGTGCCGACGACCTCTCCCGTCCCGCCTTCCCAGGCAAGCTCGACCAGCCTATCGCGGACGAGATCGCGCAGCGCTTCCGAGCGATTGGTGTAGCCGCGGCTGCAGATGCGCCTGTCGAATTCGTGCAGCAGCTTCTTCTCCATCGACACGCCAAAGCGGACGAGTTCGCTCACGGGAATTCTCCTCGAGTTGATGGTAACACTTGTTTCAGAATCGTAACACAAACGGGTGTGGAAATCAAGTGCGAAATGCGCCGGGCCGGATGAAGATGAAAACGCTCGACCCTCGAATGACGGAGTCGAATGCTCTCAGTGGAGACTTGTTTTCGAGATGGATTTGTGGTCTAATATAGTGTGAAGATTGCGCCCGTAGCTCAATCGGATAGAGCATCGGATTTCTAATCCGAAGGTTGAAGGTTCGAGCCCTTCCGGGCGTGCCAGAAAAAAGCCTTGTGGATATTGAGAAGTATCAGTATTCGCAAGGCTTTTCCTGTTTTCAAGGCTTTCGCGTCCAGTCCGAAGCAATCCAGCCGCATATGGAACAATCCGATTTCGATGTGCAAGCCTGAGTGCAAGACGCTGTGCAAGACGCTCCCTCACGCCGTCGCTTCCCGCCGCTGCTTCTTGCTGTCGGCCGCCCCGAAGTCGGGCAGGCGCTCCACCGCGTCCACCTGTTGCTCGCCGTAGACGCTCGTGTAGTAGGACATCGTGAGGTCCACTGTTGAATGCCGCATCAGGGATTGCGCGACTCGCGGGTGAACGTTGGCGGCAGCCAGCAATGAGGCGCACGTGCCGCGTAGTGAATG
>DATLAR010000279.1:0-2206 GCA_035527355.1 Planctomycetota bacterium | reverse complement strand
GCCCGTGCAAAAAGCACGCAAAACAAACTCGGCAACACCAATCTATTGTAGGTGCAAACACGTGTGCTGTTGCAGATTCTTTTCTCCACCTCGCTCAGTTCGGAAGAGCTCCGGTAAAAAGTTGATTCTCGTGCCGATGAGGTGTACAATTATAATGGGAAACGAGGTAGCCATGAAACGCGCAATCGCATGCACTACGGCAACAGTTCTGGCAGCCGCATCAGCATGGGCGGCGTCGCTGGACGACATTGGCCTCGCGGTGAAGCTGCAGGGATACCGCGCCACAAAGCGCGCCTGCGCTCAGTTTATGGCCCAGGTTCTGCCCGAGTACCGTCAGAACATGCCCGACGGCTGGCTCACCTCCGCCCTCGGGGGCGGTGGTGTCGAGAGCATTGACCAGCAGGGCGAATACTACCTGCTGCTCCTGCAAACGCCCCAGGCCGTTGCCAGCGTGCTGATTGTGCCGCTCGTGTCGTCCGATTATTTTCTCGATTCGCTTCGCGGCAGCCTCGGCCCCGAAAACCAGGTCGGTGGCACGTTCGTGTTCACCGAACAGGTGCCGCTGCAGGGCGGAGGGCACGCCGAACGCAGCCTCCACGCCAGGCTTGCCGGCCGCACCGCGATCATTTCGGAAGACCGCGCGGCCTGCGAAGGTGTGGCATCGCTGCACGAAAAGGGAGGCCTGAAGCTGCTGTTCGAGAAAACCAACGGCGGCCTTATCGAGATTTGTGCGAAAGGCTCATTCGTTGCCAGGCACAGCGACTCGATCTGCACCTGGACGTTGGGCATGCCGCTGACGGGCATGGTTATGGCGGGCTCGCCCGATCTTGCAGGGTGGCTGCAGTTTCACCTCGCAAATGTGCTAGCCGCGGCCGAGCAGGCCGAGGAAATCTACATCGGCCTCGCGCCAAGACCGTCCGGCCTCACGCTCCAACTCACCGTTTTCCCGTGCGCAAACACGCCGCTCGCTATCTTCCTCGCACAGCAGAAGCCGATGCGGGGCAGCCTGCTGTCGATGATCCCCGGCGAGCCGGTCTTCGCGGCGGCCGGGCGCGTGGAATCGCTGGCCGAGCTCGAAGCCGCCTATCCCGAGCACGCCGCGCAGCAGGCAGTATTTGCTCAGAGCCTGGGCCGGCCCGCCGGCAATCCCGCATCCGTGCGGAATCGTGAAGCCGAACGGCTCAGCCGCTTCAGATCGGTGTTTGCCGGCAGCTTTGCGGCCGCGCTCGTTCAGCCGCCGCTGGATGCATACAGCCACGACTATCTGCGCGCATACGAGGTGGCGGACCTCGACCGCGCGAAGGAAAACATCGCCTGGGAGATGAGCACGTGGAAAACTGCGGACGGCGCCGCTGCCGTTGCCATCGATGAAGCCGAGCACGCCGGTTGCAGCATCTACACATGGCAGATCAAGCGCCCCCGGCCGGCCGTCGACAAGCTGCCGCTGCCCGATTACACGTGCGCGGCCTTCACCGACAAATACATGCTGCTGGCTTCCGGCGCCGGTGCACGAGTCAACATCCGAAAGATGATCGACCTCTGCCGAAACCAATCGGACGCGGCCGTTAACAGAAAAGAGGCTTTCGCAAAGGCATTTGCCGGCGCCGGCGGAAAGACAGCCGCACCGCGCAGGCCCGCCGCCGTCTTGTTCTTTTCTCTGACGGGTGCTTTCAATCTCATCAGTCATTCGGGCAAGCCCGCTATGGAAAACCTGAGGATGGTGCAGGCGCCGGCCGGCGTCGCAGCGTGGATCGTGCCGCAAAAAGACGGCTCACTTTCCGTCACCGTCCATATTCCCGTCGAGGAACTGACCGAGCCGAGAAAAACAATCCTCGGCGATTTACCGCTCCTGGAACTCCCCGCGAATTGAGCACGAGGGCATTATGTCTGACGACCAGAAAATCGTGCAGGTGATCCAGCGAAAGAACCTGCTGACCAGCGAACAGATCGAATCCGTCAACGAGACCATACGCCGTGCCGCCGAAAACGGCGAAGACCTGAAGTTCATTCAGGCCGTTCTCAGAATGGCTCTCCTCACCGATTACCAGGCGCAGCAGGTGCGGCAGGAGGCAGAGCAGGAGATTTCCTCGTCTGAAACCGAGGACATCGCCGGCAGCATTCCCGGAGCAGGCTCAGAGGCCACTCCATCCGAGGCAGGCGAGGCGCCCGTCGCTTCGGCGGAGGCAGACGCGGCGGATTCGGAGGC
>DATLAR010000278.1:0-3098 GCA_035527355.1 Planctomycetota bacterium | reverse complement strand
CAGCTTTACTACCGCCACGCACGGCTCGAACACGTGAAGCCGCTCGTGATGACCTTCCCCGAAGGCTCGTGGCGCGAGCTGCTTCCCGGCGACGCGTGCGTGACCACCGACCCTACCGCCCGCGGCTATGAATGGCATTTGCGCGCGACCATTTATCAGTGGGAGCATTTCGATCATGATCTCGTGACCGAACCCGTCATCAACGTGTCCAGCGTGCGGCATTTCACCGGATGGGGCGTCGAGGTGAAGCACATCAACCCCAGCGAATCGCTCGGCGCGTGGCGGTTTGATCCGCCCCTGAAACGGCCTGAAGACCTCGCAAAACTTACCCCGCCCACCTACAGAAACGATGACGCTGAAACGCAGAAGAACCTCGATGCCGCAAATGAGCTTTTCGGCGACATCCTGAAGGTGCAGGTGAAGAAATACCTGCCAGGCTGGTGCAGCCTGATCGGCCAGCTTGCGGGCTTCCGCGGGCTCGAGCAGATAATGATAGACATGATCGACCGCCCCGAATGGCTGCACAAGGCAATGAATTTCCTGGCCGACGCAAACGAGCGGCTCATCCTCCAGGCGCAGGCCGAAGGCTCGCTGAGCCTCAACAACCGCGACGACTACAACGGCTCGGGCGGGCAGGGCTGGACCACCGAGCTGCCGCAAAAGGATTTCGCGGGCACCGTGCGGCTGAAAGATATGTGGGGCTTTGCCGAGGCGCAGGAGATCGCCCAGGTGTCGCCCGCAATGCACGAGGAATTCGTCTTGCAGTATCAGCGGCGCCTGCTGCAGCATTTTGGCCTCAACGCTTACGGCTGCTGCGAAGCCCTGCACAACAAGATGCAATACGTGAAGAAGATCAAGAACCTGCGCAAGGTATCGATCAGCCCGTGGGCCGATGTTGCCGCGTCCGCCGAGGCCCTCGGCGGCAAATACATCTTCTCGTGGAAGCCCAACCCCGCCGAGCTCGCCGCCATCACCTTCGATCCCGTTCGCATCCGCAAGCAGATCAGGGAAACGCTGGCCGCTTGCCGCAAGCACGGCTGCATCGTGGAAATGGTGATGAAGGACACGCACACATGCAACAGCGATCCGTCGCGGTTTGACCAATGGGTGAAGATCGCACAGGAATGCGCGCGGGAAGCTTGAGCGAGGCAGGCGGGCCTCATACGCGAATCGACAGGTCCGGCGAGCCGGCGAGCAGAGCGTCGATCACCCGCTCCAGGAAAATCTCCGCTCCGTCGGCGGCCGATGATATGCGGTCGCTCACCTGCACGTCCACCTGCGTTTCGCTCGTGCCCGCCGAGCGAGCCGTCTGAAGCACCACCCGCTCGATCTCCGCCACCGCATAGTGGTGGGCGCCGTCGAACGTATCGAAGCAGCGGGCGTCCGGCAGGCCGTGCACCGCGTATTGGCCGGAATCGTTGGGCCGAATCTGCACCTGTTTCCTCACCATCACACGGCTCGTGATCGCGCCCACCGCGTTTGCCACGTCGGCGTGCTCCGGTATGATCGCTTCCGTGCCCAGCAGCCTCGCGGCACGCGGCAGGAAATATTGCACCGGCGCACCAAGCCCGATCACCGGGCTGTGCAGCCGCACGGCCACTTCGTAGCCCGCCGAATGATCGCCGCGCCCCGGTTCGTTGCGCAGCATGTTGCCTAGCAGCGTCTTGCACACGGGGCAGTCGTTCAGCCGGTCCGGGGCCGTCTCGTCGTCGAGCTGCTTCTTCAGCAATTCAATTGCAAGCTGGTGAACTACCTGGTCCATCACGCGCTCCACGAAATCGCTCTTGCGATATCCGCAGATGTGGCTGAACAACCCGCAGAGGCGTTCGGCGGCCGGCGTGTCCCACCGCTCAAACAGCTTCAGCGTGTGGAGCAGATCGGTGGGGGTGAGGCAGCAGCGCTGCACTACGTAATGCTCCTCGAGCCTGCCCAACCGCAGAAAGCCCCAATGCTGGGCGCCCGTCTTCTGCGCAAGCTCGGCCAGCGAACACGGCCGTTCGGCGAGCACCTTCACGATCGCGGCCTCTTCGGCATCGAGATGAACGCTGTCGGTGTGGCCGGTGAGCGTAACGATTTCGACGGGCCGCGTGCAGCCCAGGTAATCGTCTGCGTGCAGCTCGATGAAATCGAGTGCTTGGCTGCTGCCCGGCCGCTCGGAGGCCAGCCAGGCCACGGGCGCCACGCGCACCGGCCCCACGTGCAGCGTCCGCTTCTCATACGCGATCAGGCTGTCGCCCCCGAGGCCCACGGTGCGCATATCGAGCGCCCGCACGTGCGTCTGCCAGCGGCCCACGCGCGCTCCGCTGTCGCACGTGCGAACGGCACCGTTCCTGATGGCCGCGGTATCCGACGTCGTCCCGCCCACGTCCACGACCAGTGCGTCGCTGCAATTCGTGAGGCGGATCGCGCCCGCCACGCTTGCCGCCGGGCCCGACAGCACCGTCTCGATCGGCCGCTCGGCGGCGGTCGACGTATTCATCAGCGAGCCGTCGCCTTTCACCACCATTATCGGCGCGCGAATTCCGCGCCGCCGCAGCGACACCTCCACCTCGCGCAGGAACTTCTCGAGCCGCGGCATTATCCGCGCGTTCAGCACCGCCGTGTCGGCCCGCGTGATGAAATTCAGCAGCTCCGAAAGCTCGTGCCCGCACGTAACGCTCAGGCCGGTTTCCTCTTTCAGGATCGCCTTCACACTCAGCTCGTGCGCCGGATTCACCACGCTGGCATAGCCCGACACCGCAAACGCGCCGACGCCGCGCTCGACCATTTCGCGTGCAACGCGGCGAATCTCATCGGCATCGATCGGGCTGATCTCGCGGCCGTCGATCTCGAGCCTGCCCGCAATTACCGCCTTCGGCTGGTGGGGGATATCGGCGGGATGAAAGATGCCGTAGGGGGGCATCACCAGCAGACCCACCACCTGCCCGCGGCCTTCCACTATCGCATTCGTCGCGAGTGTGGTGGATACGGAAACCAGAGCAATATCATGCAGGGCGCTGCTGTCCAGAGCGCTAAGCGCCTGATCTATGCCTGCCGTGTAGTCCCACTTGGTGGTGAGCGCCTTTCCCTTGCCGACGATCGCATCGCTGGTGAAGTCG
>DATLAR010000277.1:0-3534 GCA_035527355.1 Planctomycetota bacterium | reverse complement strand
ATACATGACGAGCTGGAGGATTTCCTTCAGCACCGCCGCCCGGCCGACGGCGGTCTCCACACCGCCGGCCGACGCCTTCATCTGGCCGGCCACCACGGCCACCACCAACGCCGCCGCCGGCAGCGCCCACACCGCCACCGGGGGCAGTTTCAGGCGCAGCAGCCGCTTCTGCATCGTTGCCCACAGCAGCATCAGCGCAAAAGTGAGCGGCAGCAGTACGTCGACGATTCCGAGGTGGATGGCATTTTTGCCGATGGGGATTTTCAGACCGTGCTGCGTGTTCATAAAAAACACGCACGCCGCGAGCAGGAGGTAAAGGAGCTTTTCCATTGTTCTCTCCAAGGAGGCCGGCAAACGGGCAACCGCGCCGCCCCGAAGGGAGGAGACGCAGCCCCCGAACGCAGATGGTCCAGGGGACTCACGAGAGGATCATTCAAGCATCCGACGGCTTTGGCTTGGCCTTCAGCCTGCGCTGCTTCCGGGCCTCTTGTACCAGCAGCAGTTCCTCCTGCGTCTCTTCGGCCCACTTGCGGGCGTCGTCGAGGTCCGCGCATTTCCTGAAAAGCCGCTTGGCCCGGCGATACATGCCGCACCTGCTGCAGCAGACGGCCAGATGGAAACAAGCGTCGCAATCGCAGGGATCAAAGCGCAGTACGCGCTGGAACTGGCGCATAGCCTCGGAGAATTCATCAAGTAGATAATACCGCAAACCCTCCCGAAAAGCCAGTTCTTTTTCGGTGTTGTACCTCGAGGGATCGCGCAGAAACAGCCAGTACGCGAGATGCGCCTGGCAGCCCAGCCACAGGAAAACAAAGCAGCCCACGATCAGGCCGCTTTGCCACGGCGCCGGCGGCGCGGATGTGTTGTACTGCAGGCAGACGAAGCTGTTGAAAAGCGTAACCTCGCCCAGGAAGAACGCGATCCCCACGGCGATTCGGCCGATAGCGATCTGGCCGATCCCAGGCAGGATGAACGACAACACGAGCGTCAGGATTTTTTTCATGGATGAGAAACCTGCGAGCTGTGCAATCTCGAAAAACTCGTCCGGTGCAGCGCTGGAGCTGCAAGAATGTGAACTCCAGCCTCTTCATGCTCGGGCCGCACATTCCGCTTCCTCAGGCGAATCTTTCGTTCGATGTTCGATGTTCGATGTTCAGTGTTCGATGTTCAGGCCTTACACTCTGCCGAACTCTGGACTCCGGACTCCGGACCTTGGACTTCAGACCTTGGACCTTGGACCTTGGACCTTGGACCCTAATCCGTGTAAGGCGTTGGCACGGCATACTTGCGGCCGAGTCCCTCTATCTGCTTCACGATGGCCGGATCGTCGCTTCCACGCGCCATTTTCGCCATCAGGTGATGTATCTTTCCCCTCGCCCAGCCTTGGGCAATATTAAGGTTTCGCGCGTCCGACGCCGGCAGTGTCACGTTGTGAAAATACGAGCGCAGCCCGCCGTCGCCAAGGCCCACTATGTGCAGCGCGATGTTCGACTCATTGCTGCAGCGGCTGTGGATCACGATCGGCTGATCCTTGTAAAGACACGTGGGATTGCGCGGGTAGGTTTCTTCGGGGTCGAGATTCGCATACACCGCCTTCAGCGACGTGAGCAGCGGCTTGTCGTGCATCTTCGCCAGCCGCACAAGCGCCTGCGACGCCCCGTCGGTTTGCGGCACCACTACCGATTGCCCGCGGCTCACCCACGCCAGAAGGTCCAGCAGATAGCGGTTGCCTCCGCCCCCCGAATCGAAGGTGAAGATGCTCACGTTTGGCCGCAGCACCGCCGCCACGTCGGTCAGAATCCGCTTTGCCTCCAGCACGCCGCGCGTGCTCTTGCCGTCCGAGATGAGAAAGATATTGCACGGCCGATTCGTTTCGGGCAGCGAGCTGCAGATCGATTGTATGGCGCCGTACACGTCGGTTCTGAACTCGGTGGGCACTTTCTTTATGAACGCCACGCCGCCTGCAATGTTCTCGGGCGTGGCCGGCACGAAATCCGGAAACGCGCGGTAGATCGCCTCGCTGAAAACGGCCACGTTGAACCGGTCGTTGGGCGATAGCTCGGGCAGATACTGCGCCGCCGCCTGCCGTGCTTCGCTGATCTTGCGGTCCGACATGCTCAGCGACACGTCGATCGCAAACAGCACGTCTTTCGGCATCGGCTTCAGCGTTCTGCTTTCCTGGGCGGTCAGCATCAGCCGCAGGTAGCGCTCCGGCTCGTCTTCAGCGCTGAACACGGCCGCGGCGATTCCAAGATCGGCGGTGTTTTCGGATTTGCCCGAGGGCAACGCGCTGCCGGGCCACAGAGGCCGCTTGTCCAGCTCGAAATCCGGCTTCGTCACGGCCGGCGGCTCGCGATTGGTAGTCGAAGGCTCCGGGCTGCCGGTGGCCGTGCGCCCCGCGCCTATCGGTGCCGGTGCGAAGCCCAGGCCGTCGGGCGACGAAAGCTGCTCGGAGCCCGACTGCGCGAGGCTGCTGTCAAACTCGAATTCGCGCGGGATCGTCTTCAGCTTTTTCGCCGTGGCCGTCGGCAGCTTCATGCGCCCGGCCTCGCCCAACTTTGCCGCATCCGAGATCAGGCGGTCGGAAAGCCCGCGGCCTGCCACGTTCAAATCGCCGTCGGGCCGCCCCGCGGCCATGTCGGAAACGATCGGCGCCTCGCGCGGCGCCCCCGGTTTCACCGGCAGCAGCGCGTCGTCAAGGTTGCGGTCATACACGATATCGCTGAACGCCCGCGTCAGCTCGGTCGGGTCGGCGCTCGCCTCCTGCTGCATCTCCATCGGCTCGATGATCTCGTGCGACACCTCCTGCACCTCCAGGAGATTGAAGCGATGCACCACCGGCCGCTCGGGCGTTCGCACACGCACGCCCGCGCTCACCGGCATCAGCAGCGCCAGCAGCAGGTGTGCTCCCACCGACAGCATCAGCGGCAGGCGGAAATCGTGAAAATTTGATGGTTTCTCATTCATCGGGCTATTGCTTGATGTTGCCTTCGGCGTCTCGAACGATGCCGCGATTCCGCAGCTCCTTCTCGGCAAGCTCCGCCCATCGCGCGGCCGGATACTTTCGGATGAGCAGCGCCCACATTTTCGCGCCATCCATCACCTCGCCGCCGTCCACGGTAGCCTTGCCCGCCATAAACAGCGCCTCGGGCGTGATCTGGTCGTCTTCGTAAAGCAGGCCAACGCGGCCGAAGATGTCGCGTGCTCTGGCCAGCTCGCCGCGTGCGTATTGCACGTGGGCCAGTTGAAGCGCCGCGCTCGCGTTCAGCCGCTCGCCGTCCGGCACGCGTGCCAGCACCTCCTCGAGGAGCTTCGCCGCCTCGTCAAATCGCTTCTGGAACCGCAGCGCCCGAGCCATGCCGTAGCGAGCGTTGTGCAGCAGGGGCGTTTGGGCTTTCGCGTTCGTCTTTAGCGCCTCGGCGTATCTGTTTGCCAGTTGCGCAAAATACTCGTAGCTCTTCGCCCAGTCGGGCTGAGGATCGTCGGCGTAAAGCTCGCCCAACTGATGAAGCGCGCGGTCGGCAAACGGGCTGG
>DATLAR010000276.1:0-3532 GCA_035527355.1 Planctomycetota bacterium | reverse complement strand
CACGCCCGTGTACGACAAAGGCTACCTCTACGGCACGAGCGGGCAAAGCGAGTCAACAGGCGACCTCGTTTGCGTGGATGCCAAGACCGGCGCAGTGATCTGGAAGCAGCCCGGCTTCGAGGCCGGCGGCCTGGTGGCGGTGGACGGCGTGCTGATTGTTATCGACGGCAAAACCGGCGAGGCGGCGATGGCAAGAATCAATCCGAAGGCGTACGAAGAATTGGGGCGGTTCAAGCCGGTCGGCGGCCGAAGCTGGACCTCGCCCGCGATAGCCGACGGCAAGCTCTTCGTTCGCAATGAAAAGGAACTGGCGTGCTTCAACCTCAAATGATCTCCGTGAATTCAACGCGAATGGCGTTTTAGCATGGCTCTATGAAAGGTAAGCACTCATGCGATATTACGCGGCTATACTGACGGCGCTGGCTGGAATGCTGTTGTGCTGCGCAGCCTCGGCAATGGCGGCCGACCCAAAGCCGTTCTTCGACCATGCAAAGGCGGCGGCAAAAGATGCCGCCATTACGCCCACCCGCGCGGATGGCGTGCAAACCATCAAGGTAGTGGCGAAAGCGAAGGCCGATGGCTGGTCGGGCGCCGAACTGCCCGCCGCCGGCGGCAAGGCTGATCTCTCAGCCTATCGGTTTGTGGTTGCCGAGGTGCGAAACCTCAGCCCGGCGCCTGCGGTCTTGTACATGGTTTTCCCGATCTCGCGCGCTGCCTGAATCACCTCGGCGCAGGGCGTGCCGGCGATGTCGATGAGACCGGCGTTGTAGTTCACCTCGTCGCCTCCGCGTCGGATCCCCGACATCCAGCGGCAGTACCCCAGGCTGCACCCTGGCCACTGGCACTGCGGCGGCGGGCCGATGTGGAATAGGCAGGACGAGCCGCAGTTTCACGCCGCAGCCCGGCGCGATGAAGCCATCGTTATCATGGCACCGCTGCTCTCGGGCGTTATGACCGGGCGCTGGGACCTCTCGAACGCCGATGAGTTCCGCAAGAAATATGCGGGGCATTGGTGGTTCAAGGAGCACGATATGGACAAGACGCTGCAGGCGATGGATTGCATGAGGAAGCGTTTTGGCGATTCGCAGCAGGGCTTCCTCAGCGCCATTCTTCGCTACTGCCTTGGCCTGCCGGGCGTTGTGTCGGTGCTGCCCGGCTTCAGCACGCTCGAGCAGGTGGAAAGCCTGGCCGCAGCGGTCGACGCCCCGCCCCTCTCGGCGGAAGAGATGGCTTTCATACGCGAAACGTTGCGCGAGGACCTGACACTGCTCAAGCGATGACGTGTGCATTCGACGGTTTTGGTTCTGCGGTAGAAAGCCGCCGCGTTGTTTTGCTGCGGCTCGTTTACAAGGAGAACATTGTGCAGGGGCATAAGCTGACCAATGGAGTCCTATCGGTCTGGATCCTGTGCGCGGGGCTGGTTGCTGCCGCAGCTTCGGCACAGGGCCGGCAGTCGGAAAACCACGAACTGCATGCCGTGCCTCCGCCCGGCGCGGTGGTGGTCGACGGCAAGCTGGATGATTGGGATCTATCCGGCCAGATCGAGAGCTTCACCGAGTACCGCACGCGCGGAACCTATTCCGCAGAATTGGCGGCGATGTACGACAAAGACTTCTTCTATCTGGCGGTGGTCTGGCGCGACCCGACGCCTATGGTCAACATGATCGACCCCGATGCTGACGGCAGCGGCTGGCAGAGCGAGTGCGCGCAGTTGCGCATGATTACCGATCTGCCGGTGCACGTCGACTGCTGGTTTTCCACGGCCACGAAGCGCCCGGTGATCAAAATCCTGTACGGCTCGGTCAATAAGGGCGCTGCGAACATGGAAACCTTCGCTGCGGCACCCGATGCGATCGTCGCGGGAGCGAAGGAAGCATTCTTGACAGGCGCTGACGGGAAGCAGCTAGCCACAGGCCCCTGGCTGGAGCCCGCGCAGCCCGGCAGCCCCGGAACGCCTGATGCCCACGGGCAGTTCTTCTCGACCTCGTTTCTGTGGATGGACCTGAACGACGACGGAAAACCGCAGGTATCAAGGGAGAGCAAAACATATCTGCCAAAGTCCTGGACGGAGCCTGACGATGACGGAAAACTGCAGGGGAACGAAATCCTTGCCGGTTCACGCTACGCAACCTCCGAATACTGGCGTTACCCGCTTGGCGTTCCACTGCCGTTCGGAGGTTACTGGCTGGATGAGGGGTTCAACCTCTATAGCTGCGGCGTTGAGGCTGGCTACCACTACCGCGGCGGGATGGGGCCGGTGGTTGCCAGAATACCGTTCAAGGAATGGACGCCCGGCGGCGCACCAGTCTGGGACGTCAAAGATCAGCAGTTGCTGACCGGGCAGATGAGGATATCCTCCGCCTACGCTCATCAGAGTGGGCCCTGCCAATGGAAAGCTTTCGAAGTGCATCTGCCGAACGGGCAATCTCTTTTCTCTAATGGCCAATGCAACTGGTTTCCAGGCGAACGCCTCTACCTGCCGGCGGAGGGCAAGGTCGTCGTCGGGCCGCCGATCACCTGCATCCGGGATGACGGCACGATCTTGTGGACATACAAGGACGACTGGTCCGGCCCGCTGCGGGCGTATTGGGACAAGACGCTGATCAGCGCCGACCGCGACGACTTGCTCGTTGGCACAGTGGGCTGCCTCGGCCGCGCCAAAACCAAACTGGGGACGGTCTTTGCCATCCAGTCGAGCGTGGGCCGAGTCTACTTCATGACCGTCAATGGGCTGCTGATCGGCAGTGCGTTCCGGGATTACCGCCTGGGCGAGCCGTGGCCGAGCGACCCGCAGCGGGGCATGTCGTTGGACGGCACAACGATGGGGGGCGACTGGGCCGGGGGCCATTTCTTCAAGTCGGAAAAAAGCAACGAGTTCTACTTGATCGCCGGCGGCACGCAGGCGGTCTATCACGTCATCAAGTTGAACGGCTTGGATAGCATCGCCGCTATCCCGGGCGGCGAGGTAACCGTGACGCAGAAGGAGCTGCACCCTGATGCGCCGGCGATCGCCAAGAAGGCTGTCGCCCCAACCACCGACGGCAAGCTCGAAAAGAAAGCTCTGGCACTTGATCTCGACAAGGCAGCCGTAAAGGACGCGACGCTGACGCCGGTCAAGGATGCCGGTGGAACGTTGTTGAAGATCGCGGTCAAGGGCAAACAGCAGGACTGGGCGGGCGTCGAGATCCCGGCCTTGGGCGGGAAGTGGGACCTATCCAAGTACCGCTTCGTGGTCGCGCAGGTGAGGACCCTGGGCCCCGATCCCGTGAAGGTGAATCTTCGCCTGGACAATCCCAACGCCGCCGACGACGGCAAAGGCGGATTGGCGAACGCTGTTGCCGACGGCCTCAACGTGGACCCGCGCTCGGGCTGGACGTGGACTAAAGTGGGCATCCGGCGGCCCGCGGATGCGGTCAAGCTCAAGCTGTTCGGCATAGCAGAGTACCCCTGGGGCCGGCCATACGAGAAGGCTCGCGGTGGTGCCGAAACGGAAACAAACGATAGCTGGTGGTTTCACGCTTATCCGTGGGGG
>DATLAR010000275.1:0-7913 GCA_035527355.1 Planctomycetota bacterium | reverse complement strand
AATCGAGCGGTGGCACGGCACGCTGAAAACGGAATGCATCCGTCCGGGCACGCCGCTTTCGCTCGAGGACGGCCGCCGGATCGTGGGGCAATGGGTCGTGCATTACAACACCGTGCGGCTGCACAGCGCCATCGACTACATCGCCCCCAAGGACAACCTCGAAGGCCGGGCCGAATCGATCCTGGCGGCCCGCGACGCCAAGCTCGCCGCCGCACGCGAGCAGAGGCCGAAGCCGTAAGGAACCCACTATGCGCGCCACACCTGAACAGCTCAAAGCCCGACGGGAGACCGATGATGGCAAGCGGCGTCTTGCCGAGGTCATGGAGGCTACCCGGCCGGTTCCCTGTCATCGCACCCTCGCAACCAGATACATTCCGAAGCGAACCGTGGCAAGACGGCGAAATCGTTGGTAAAGCGGGCCAATGCGTGTTAAAGTATCTGCATCGCTTCCAAGTGAGGAGCTGGTCATTTTGTGGCATATTACCGAAGCAATGCCAGTGAGGTGCTTTGGCCCCAGGAATCCGAACCTGCTGGCCCGGCTGCCTTGCTTGCGGGCATTGTGGTACGCGATGAGGCTCTCAAAGATCAGGACGTAGAGTACAACTGCCTGAAGTACCTGCTTGGACACGAGCTGGTTCACGCCTTCCATGCGATGCGGTTTGTGGTGCCGGCTTTCCTCAACTGGCGGAGCTTCTGGCGGAAGGTCCTGACTGAAGGAACGTCTTGCGATATTCTTGCGAGCAACCATAGCTGAATCCGGCGACTCGACATGAACGAAAGTGCCGATTCTTACAAATCGATGGCCCAGCCTCAAACGGTGGCACGGCTCGGCACTACCAACAGCGATCCCATCCTCACCCCGAAATCCGGCACGATCTGATGGCACACTGAACCATTAATGCCTTGTGTAGTAACGGGTTATGGGGCGCCCGCCACAAGCTGGGAAGTGCTGCAGCTGCGTACTCGAACCACGGCGGGATTTGCCAGTACAGGCAAAGTCTCTCTCGCCTGAGAGCCCTTTGCACTTGCACAACGAATGCTACCTTGACCTTCACTTCCCGTCTTGGCATAATAGATTGTGTGGTATGTGACGACGGACAGAGATCGGCAATGCAAGAGGTGCCGTGTAGTGCCGGATGACGTTGAATCTGAACGCGAACCGAGCGCCGACGACTTCGGCGCCCGCCAGCTGCGCCTCCAGTTGGGCGCCTCGTTTGTGGGAGTAAATCTCGGTGGTCGTCACGGACTCGTGGCCCATCCAGTCGGCCACTTCGTTGATGTTGGCGCCGGCGGGGGCAATGTGCCTGGTGGCCGGACTTGAACACTAACCCTGTGGTGAAATAGGTGAAACATGAAGAAGAGAAATTGTGCCATAGTAGGTTGTGCATTGCTTCAGCTACTGGTTATAGCCAGCTGTAAGATGAGGGACAGTTCTCAGGATGATCTGGTTCTAGTTAAAAGGTATTGCCGAACTGCAAAACCGTTTGAGCATCCAAGCATTATCGGCGTCTGCTATCCTCGCATGGACGATAAGACCTCTGTCGCGGCGACGATTATTTCTGAATCGGGAGGCAGTATGGAGTTTTACGGAGACCTTGCTGCCGTAATCATACGCGTAGACGCGAGACTCCGACAGAAAGGCCACTGCACCCAGATGTTTGACTCGGAACAGGATGTACCGATCATATTCGCGAACAGATTCGGGCACCTTTGGAACTTTCCTGCCGACGACAGGGTACACGCACACGTCGCAAAGTGGATAATCGAGAACAGAGGCAAAGACTTCGATTCCGATCTATTGAGAGAAGAGATCAGCAAATGGGAGACTATGGTATCAGAAGAATCGGCAGACTGCCCACAGTAAGTTGATCGCTACAAAGCCTACAATGTCTCATTTGTACAGGCGCCGAAGTAGGCGGCGAGTATCGCAGGCGCTCATGCGGCACAGTGATATTTCCCTCACCTTGAACCGCTACACGCACCTTGACGCCGGGCAAGAGGCGGACGCGATAGCCAAGCTGCCGAACTACAGCAAGCCGAAGGTTCGCGACAAGGCGGCTGAATCGTCGGGCTGGTTCAGGTTCAAGACAGGTTCAGGATAAGACAGGTTCAAGACGATCATGTCTTATACCACTGCAAGTACCTCGAAAGCACCAAACATCGGAAAGCTTCGGAAGGCATCGGAAAACGGCGGCAAGCCTTGAAACCAAGAAAAGCCTTTTGGATATTGGGAAATCTCAATGTCCACAAGGCTTTTTTCTGGTACGCCCGGAAGGATTCGAACCTTCGGCCTACGGTTTAGGAAACCGTCGCTCTATCCAACTGAGCTACGGGCGCTCGTTCGACCACAGTTATCATTAAATCAGAAAGCCGGCTGCAAATCAAGCAGGATTCGGGCTTCGGCTCCATAAGGCGGTGCGGCAAGACGGGGCACGAAAGCGGAACCAAAGGCCGCTGAACCGTTGATTCCACCCAAGGCTCTTGTTAGAATAGTGGCCATCGTTTGTTTTCGAAGGGTGCTATTGTTTCTGGAGATTCGGTGGAGAATAAGGCTGTCGCAGACGGATTGACCGGCGTGGTGCTTGAGCGCGCGGTGAGGCGCAATATCATTGCCGGCACGCTGGGCTTCTTCTATTGCACTATCGTGCTGAACTTCTACCTGGCCGGCTTTGCCCGCACGCTCGGCCTGTCCGATGTAGAGTTCGGCTATATGTCTGCTATTCCGCTGCTGGTGTTTCCGATGCGGCTGCTGGGTTCGTACATCGTGGAACACCTGGGCCGGCGCAGGAACTGGTTTACGGTTACAGTTATTGCGTCGCGGCTGGTCTGGCTGTTGATCCTCGCTATTCCGTTCGTCCTCACTAATCAATCGCTGTTCAGGTCGAGGCTGTTCCTTGCGCTGCTGTTGGGTTCACACGCTTTGGGCGTGATGGCCGAGCCTGCATGGTTTTCCTGGATGGGCGATCTGATCCCCGAGAAGATGCGGGCGCGGTTCTGGTCGCGCAGGTCGATCTACATTACCGTGTCGGGCATCATTCCGGTTTTCCTGATCTCAGTGGCAAAGGACACGATAGATTCGGTGGTGGCGGGCGGTTCGGGCTACGGGGGCTTTGCGCTGGTGTTTGGCGCGGCGGTTTTTCTGGGCGTTGTGGATATCATCATCCACTACGGCATCCCGGAGCCGCCGATGACCAGGCACGAGAAGACGCCGCATCCGCTGAAGATGCTGCTGCAGCCGGCGAATGACAGGAATTTCCGGCCGTTTCTTTTGTACACGGGCGCGTGGGCGTTTTCGGTGGCCATCCTCGGGCAGTTCGGCAACAAGTATATGCTCGAGGTCTTCACGCACGAGTCGATGGGCAATACGCTGCCGGTCACGGTCAACATCGGGCCGTTGTCGATGAAGGTTGGCGAGTATTCGCTGCTGGCTTTGATGAACATGCTGCACATCTTTGCCGCGATCGGCGGCTATGCCATCTGGGGGATGATCGCCGACCGCTACGGCGCAAAGCCGGTGCTGCAGCTTTGCACGCTGCTGGTTTGCTTCCTGCCGCTGCCGTGGCTGCTGGTGAGGCCCGGCCAGAGCTTCACCGCAAATATCATCCCGATGATCGCGCTTTTCCTGTTCGGCGGGCTCACTTGGACGGGTGTGGAGGTGAGCAGCACGAGCATGCTGTTCGGGCTGTCGCCTCGCCAGAGCCGGTCGATGTATATAGCCATCAACCTCACCGTGGCGGGCCTGTGCGGAGCGGCGGCGCCGATGCTCTCGGGCCATTTCATGAAATTCATGACCAACAAGAGCGTTTTGGGCCTCAACGGCTACCAGGTGCTGTGCGTGCTCACGGCGTTGGGGCGGTTTTACTCGCGTATGCTGCTGTATCGCGTGGGCGAGGCCAGCAAGGTTACCGCCGGCTATCTCTTCCGCCGCCTGTTCGATGCAAACCCGCTCAGCGTCTTCCCAAGCGTTTACGCGTTGGCCGGGCCGGCCACGGAAGAAGAGAAGATAAATGCGGTGAACCGGCTGGGCGAGAGCGGCTCGCGCATCGGCACGCAGGACCTGATCTCCCACCTGGACGACCCCAGCCCGCGCGTTCGCGAGGAGGCCGTAACCGCCATCGTGAGGGCGGCCGATCCCGATGCCGTGAAGGCTCTCGGCGACAGGTTGGGCCACGGCGATTCCGCGCTTGATGCGCTGGCCTTGGCCGCGCTGAGCGAAATCGGCATCACGCCCGAGCTGCAGCCGCTACTCGATTCTCTTCAGCTCGGGCTCGACCCGGGCGCCGCAAAGGTGCTTGACGAGATCGGGAAAGCCAGCGCTCCCCACCAGCTCATCCCGTTTCTCGCGCACGCCGACCCTCGCATACGCGCCAGCGCCGCTCAGGCACTGGGCGAGATCGGCGACCGCCGCGCGGGCGAGCCGCTATCGCGGCTGCTGCAGAATGAAAAGAACGAGCACGCCTTCGGCTCATACGCCACCGCGCTCTCTTCGCTCGGCGAGATTTCCGCCATCTGGCAGATCATCCCCGTCATGCGCAACACCACCTCCGTGGTAAACTGCCGCCAGCTTGCCGTCGCCATCGGAAACCTCCTCGGCCAGGCCAGGGTCTTCTACACTTACCTCGATGAGGAATGCAAGGTGTTCGGGCAGCGGGCGGTGAAGATCACCGGCCAATGCCGCCGGCTGATCGGCCGCACGCGCGACGCCACGATCTATGCGCAGAGAATCCGCCTCAATTCGCTGCTCGATTCAGTGGAGGCCGCGTACCTGCGGGAAGACTGGACCGCGTGCGCCACAGGCATCGCAGGCATCACGGAGGTTTTCACCGATTCGATCTTCAACTCGATGAAGCGGAACGGCAAGATTCCGCAGGACATCGACGGGGCCAGCCTCGACACGCTGGAGAAGATATTCCTGATCATAGCCGACGATCAGCGCCTGGGCCTGCAACTGTGGTATTCGGCCGTGCTGACCCCGGAGCGCGACCCCGAATTCGCCAAGCTCACCTTTGAAGGCTGCTTGCTGGACCAGTACGTGCTGGAACTGGTGGCGGAGAAGGTGATGGGTGAGTGAGCTCGCAATAACCTCGGCGGTTACTGTTCTTCCTGCTCCACGACGGCGATCTCCTCGTCAGTAAGATCGTACAGGCGATAGACCAGCAGGTCGATCTCGCGATCCGTGGCGGCGATCCGCCGCTTGAGCAAGGTTTGCTCGTGCGGTGTGGCGGCGGAGGAGAGGCGCTTGTGGAGCTGGTTCATCTGCTGAACCAGCGATACCATTCTGCTTGCTGGTGCACGATTCGCCGGAGCCGGCTCGGCCAATGGAATCATGGACAGATAGGACTTGTTCATGTCGTCCGCAAGGTAGTTCACACACCACCAGTTCAGCAGTCTGGAGTTGAGCAGCCCCAGGAGGAAACAGAGGCGGCCAAGTTGGTCACGCTTGTGAACGATCACCTGCAGTGTCTTCATACCGGCCGAGTCTCTTCTCGGATCGAGCGCGCAAACAAGGCGCTGCCTCCAACGCAGCTTCTGTATCCTTATCACCCATATCTTCGGGTGTTGGTAGAAGTCGCGCTCTTTTGAGGGAGTGAGAGAATCCTCTTCAACGCATTGCCCCTCGCCGACACAGAACCTGTCCACGTCCGATGGAAGGATCATCTTGAACAGGCCGCAATCCCGGACGGATATGTTGAACTTGCTGCCCTCCTCGCCCCTGGAGATCGAGAATTCGTTTAACTGACCAAGGCGTGGATTGCTGTTCAAACGAGCGATAAGCTCCTGTTCGCGATCCGACGATCTATACCCCACGACATACCCGTGGCCATGAAGCCACGTGGTTTGCAGGCACGTTGTGTTGCGGCTCCAATCCTTCTCGCCCAGCCGCTGCAGACGATCCTCCACCGATACGGTGAACCTGCTCAACTGGCGGTGTTGTATTGCGTGCGTTTCATCCGGCTTATGGTTGACAGTCAGCATAATCGCGCACCATGTATCGCGGACTGCCGGGAAAACAGGACCTGTCTCAAGTATCTGGAGTATGGTTGTCTCGCTCAGGATGTGCTTCCTGAGGTTCCCATAGTCATCTTTTCGCAAGAAGGTATCCGGTGTGATGTACCCGAGGAGGCCTCCGTCGCGCAATCTACCTAGTGCCATTTCGAGGAAGACTGCATACGAGTCGACGTATCTGGTGCTGACGGTACGGAAGACGGACTGGAGGTAGGAATTCTCGTCGGGGGTGAACTCAGCGCCCCAAGGCGGATTGCCGATCACCGCGTCGAATCCGCCGCATTTCATTATTGCGGGAAACTCGGCCTTCCAGTCAAACGCGTTGACTCGATATAGCTCATCTTCGTCAAACATATTCATCTGATGGCCGTTGTAGAAGTCGGGGCCGATCAGCGAGTTGCCGCACTTGATGTTGCCGGCGAGGTCGGGCAGGGCGCGCTCGTGCAGGAAAGCCAGTTGCCGTTCCAGCGTCTCGCCGCTTTCGCCCTCGAGCACCTTCAGCAGCAGCGATAGCTTCGTCACCTCCACGGCCTGAGGGTCGATGTCCACGCCGAAAATATTGGCAAGAAGGATGCGTTTTCGTTCGGCCGTGGTCAGGCGCCAGCCGCCGCGATGATGCTGATAAATCCTGGTCTGCCTGCCGCTGCACCACTTCTGCGGTTCCTTTGTGTACTGCTCGAGGTGCCAATCGAGAAGAAATTGGTACGCGCCTATGAGAAACGACCCGGAGCCGCAGGCAGGGTCGAGGACGGCGAGCGGGCGGCGTGTTTTCGTTGGCCGCCATGCCTCGCTCAGGCCGGCCGCGTCCTGCGGCGTTTTGCCCTCAAGAAGCTTGCCTACTGTGTGCTGCACGATATAGCTGACGACGTAGGCGGGCGTGTAATATACGCCTCCGGCCTTGCGAACCTCCGGCTTCTCCTCCACCCTTGCACGGCCGCCGCTGGTGAGGCGGATGACGCTGCCGAGGAAACGCTCGTAGACCTGCCCGAGTATCTCGGCCGGAAACACCGAAAACTCGTAGGGGCAGTCGGGATAGTAAAGCCGCCGCAGGATGTCCTTAAGAATCTTATCGTCGATGATGAGGCCCGGCGTAATCTCGTCCGGCGTGCCGGGCCGATTGGCCTCTTTTGTGAAGTGAAAAAGCCCGGAGTTGTAGCGCTCGTCGGCCAGCCTGTAAAGCTCGCGCATCCTTGCGTACACGTTCACGCCGTTCAGCAGGCTCTGCAGGCGGCCGTAGCTCTCGATGCCGCGGTCTTCGCAGATGCGCATGAAAACGATGCGATCGATAGTGGCCTGCACTGCGTAATTTAGCTGGCGCTGGCTGAGGCCCTGGTTTCGCAGGGCCACGTTGTGCGCAAGCCACTCGCGCCATTCCGCTATCTCGGCAAGGAAAGCATCGTCCACCTCGGCGGTGCCGCGCTTCTTTGTAGCGGATTCAACGTACTTGTCAAACGCTCCCTTGCGAATGGCCTGCGGCGAGAAGATCGATGCGATCTCGTCCCATCGTGCAGCGTACTCCTCGCAACGGATATAGATGATGCGCGCGATCGCGGAGCTGTCGGTGCTTGCCGGTCGAACTCGCGTGTCGTAGACGATGAACTCTTCGAAGTTGGTGAGAATCGACACGGGAAGCTTGGCCGTCCACGCGTAGCGGCGCAGTTGGTAGGCCGGCGCAGAATCATCCTTCAGATTTGCACCGGGCCGCTTCGCCTCGAGGAAAAAGAGCCGCCGCCCGCCCAGGCGAAACGAGTAATCAGGTGCTTTGGTAACGCCGCCAACTCTCAGAGCGTCCTCATGCACCACCTCTTTCCATTGCTCGGCATAGCCTTGCTCGTTGTCAACGTCCCATCCGAGCGCCTTGAATAGCGGATCGATGAACTCGCGACGCGTCTGGGTCTCGTTGTACG
>DATLAR010000274.1:0-4694 GCA_035527355.1 Planctomycetota bacterium | reverse complement strand
ACCGGGCCGGCGATCGGGCCTGAGGGCGAGCTGCTCGAGCAGGCTCGCGCGTGGGGCGTGCCGGTGGAGGTGGTGCCCGAGATGCGCCGCGAGCTGAACCCGCTGCACGATTGGCGTTCGTTTGCGAAGATACGCCGATTGCTCGCCGCCGCCAAGCCCGATATAGTTCACACGCATAGCTCGAAGGCCGGGATTATCGGACGGTTTGCTGCGCGGAAGGAGCACGTGCCGGTGATAGTGCATACGATCCACGGGCTTCCTTTCCATCCGTACGAGAAGTGGTGGAAGAACTATCTGTATGTGGATCTGGAGACACGTGCGGCGGAGTGCTCGGACGCGATCATTTGCGTGGCCGATGCGATGTCGGCTGCGGCGCAGCGTGCGGGCGTGGCGGCGGCCGGCAAGTTTCACACGATCTATAGCGGAATGGCACTTGAACCTTTTCTGCGCAGAGATTATGATACCGAGGGTTTGAGGAGGCGGCTGGGTATCCAGGCCGACGAGCCGGTGGTGGGCAAGGTGGCGCGGCTGGCGCCGCTGAAGGGTTACGAGTTTTTCATCAGGGCGATGCAGGGCATCCTGCTGCACGTGCCCAAGGCGAAGTTCATGTGCGTGGGCGATGGGCCGGCGGGCGAGGCGATAAGAAGGATGGTGTGGGACGCGGGCCTGCAGAACCGGGTTGTTTTTACTGGCCTGGTGCCGGCTTCGCAGATTCCGCTTTATATTTCGGCGATGGACGTGGTGGTGCACGCGTCGCTGCGGGAGGGGCTTGCACGGGTGATTCCGCAGGCGTTGCTGATGGAGAAGCCGGTGGTGGCGTATGACGTGGACGGCGCGCCGGAAGCGATCGAGGACGGCGTAACGGGCTTCATCGTTCCGGCCGAGTCGGTGCTGGAGCTTTCGCAGAAGACGATTGCGCTGCTTAAGGATAAAGAGCTTGCCCGTATGATGGGCCGCCGCGGCATGGAGTTTTGCCGGGGCAGGTTTGACGCAGACGCGATGGTGGAGCAGATCGACAGGCTTTACCAGGTGCTGCTGCGGCAACGGGAAAATGAACAGGTTGCCAAGGAGGTAAATGAATGCCCTCACCGCTGATTGTGCCTTTGAATGAGATTCCCACTACTGTGCTGATGGGGCTGGACAAGATTCAGCAGATGATTCCGCAGCGACACGAGATGCAGCAGCTCGATGGCATTTTGATGTTTGATACGGAGAAGAAGATCGCCGTGGGCTACAAGGACGTGACGGACAGCGAGTTTTGGGTGCGGGGGCATATTCCGGGGCGGCCGCTGATGCCCGGGGTGATAATGTGCGAGTCGTCGGCGCAGCTTTGTTCGTTTTACTTCAAGATGTGCCAGCCGGAGCTGGGCAATCGTTTCCTCGGCTTCGGCGGAATGGACAACGTGCGCTTTCGCGGTAAGGTGTCGCCGGGCGACCGCTTCATCATAGTGGTGAAGAACATCAAGATCGAGTCGCGGCTGAAGGTGTTTGACAGCCAGGGCTTCGTAGGCGAGAAGATGGTGTTTGAGGGGCGGATTTCGGGGATCGAGGTGTGATCCAAGGTCCAAAGTCCAAGGTCCAAAGTCCAAGGTCCAAGGTCCGGAGTCCCGGAGTCCGGAGTCAGGAAAGACGAAGAACGGCGCCGAACATCGAACACCGAACATCGAACATCGAACATCGAACGAAAGATTTGCGCAAGAGAGGCGAGCGTGTGAAGACTGGTTCCGGTCTAAAAGGCTAACAGCCTAAGAGCCTAGCAGCCCAACAGCCCAACAGCCTAACAGCCTAAGAGGCTAGCAGGCTAAGAGGCTAGCAGCCTGACAGCCTGAGAGGCTAACAACGCCCAATGATTTCTGAAAACCGCAACGGGATCGGCGTGCACAGGTTTGGTTTGCTGCAGGGCGTGCCGGAGCTGCTGCACGGGGTGAGCGATCGCGCGGGGGGCGTGAGCGAGGGCGTGTATCATAGTCTGAACGTGGGCTTGCACGTGGGCGATGTGCCGCCGCTGGTGGTTGAGAACCGGCGGCGGTTTTGCATGGCGGCCGGCATTGATCCGGCAAGGCTGGTAGTGGGCGAGCAGGTGCATGGCGGCAAGGTGATGACGGTGACCGGCGCCGATGCGGGCCGTGGTGCGGCCGGGCATTCCGATGCATTGGCCGGGGCCGATGCCTTGGTGTGCGCCGAGCCGGATGTGCCGCTGCTGGCGCTGTGCGCCGATTGCCCGCTTGTGGTTATTTTTGACGCGGAGGCGTGCGTGCTGGGCGTGGTGCATGCGAGCTGGCGGAGCCTTGCGGCGGGCATTGTGGCGGGTGCGGTGGGCGCGATGGCGTGCCTGGGGGCGGCGCCGCCGCGGATGCTGGCGGGCATCGGGCCGTGCGTGGGAAAATGCTGCTATCCCGTGGGCGCTGATTTCGCTGATAATATCGTCCATTCGTCGCTGCCTGCTGCCGAAAGATACATGGAGGAGAATGAAGGGCGATTGTTTTTCGACCTTCCGGCGGCCGTGTCGGGCGCGTTGTGTTTTGCCGGCGTGCCCGTGCGGCAGATCGAGGCGGCCGGCCTGTGCACCTCGTGCAACGTGGGCCGATTTTTCTCTTTCAGGGCTTCGGCGGGCAAAACGGGCAGGTTTGCGCTGGTTGCACAAATTGCGCGGCGAGGGAGTGCCAGATGATGAAGGAACACAGGGAATCGGTTCTGGTGGTGGATGACGAGGAGCCGGTTCTGGACCTGCTGAAGGCTATGCTGCAGGACGAGTACGACGTGGATTGCGCGAAGGATGCCGACGAGGCGCTGAGGCTTGTTGGAGGGAAGGAGTATGATGCGGTGATAGCAGACATTGCGCTGCCGGGGAAGCTGAACGGTTTTGAGCTGGTGGAGGAGATCAGCAGGGTGTCGCCGGAGACGAAGAGAATCCTGATAACGGGGCTGGCCCTGGACGAGAAGAGTACAAAGCGCGCAATGGCGGTGGCCGACGGCCTGCTGGCGAAGCCTTTTGACATGTATGAGATAACGTCGCTGTTGAGGAAGGACCTGAGGCTGGAGCGGATGCCGCACGGCGCCTGACCGCGCCAATGCCGCGCGGGTGCCGTTTATGGCCGCCTTCTGAGCATCAGGTATGCCGCGATGGGCATAGTTACGATCATCAGCCCGCCCACGATTACCGGCCCTATGCCTTCTATGGCCAGCCAATACGTAACGAGTCTGCTTAGGCCGATGCCGAAGAGCGCGGTGCCCACGGTGAAGATTACCAGGAGGGCCGCCGTAATAGCTGCACGGCGGCCCACCGTTTTTGCCTCTTCACGCACTTCCTGGTGAAGGAGTGCGATGTAGGTGTTGACCAGCTTCGTAAGCTGGTGGCCTATACCGAGCACGTCTTCTACCAGGCCCGGCCGCCGTTCGTTAATGTGCTGATCCTTCATGACGCCGCCATATAGAATGAAGAATGAAGCCAAGTGCAACGCCCGCGACGCCCGCGGCGATGCCGGTCTTCAATGGGTTATCGCTGGCGTATTCTTTTGCCGCTCTGCTGGTTTTCTCGCATTTCATCCTGAGCGCCTCGGCCAGGTTCTGGAGTTCCTCGCCGGCGGCGTTGGTCAGGGCCGCTATGTCCGACTGCATTGATTGTATTTTTTCGTGCAGGCGGTGCATGCTTTCCTGCTCGCCTTCGTGATGTGCCATCTCGGCCTCCTCGTTAGTGACAAGTGTGCCATTCTTGATAAGCCAGCCGACCAGGAAGCCGGTTCCGGCTGCCTTCATGATGGTGGTGAGTGGATGTTCCCTGGTCGCTTCCACAGTATCGGACACCTCCCCGGCTCCGCGTTTCACCAATTCCTCGGTGTGCTGCAGGCCTTCCTGGAATTCGGCAAGGCGATGCTTCATGAGCGAAAGCGCGAAGGCGGTGAGATCCGAGGTGTCGCTCTTCAATTTGTCGATAGCCTCCGACACTTTTTCCGGGTCGTCTGTCATTGCAGTTCCTTTCAAAGCCTCCACGTTGGTCACCATGGTCCGGTCGTCAATCTTAACAAGCATCCATAAAAATCGAGCGCCAAGGCGATTCGGCGGCCGATGTGCGGAAAACGAAGCAGGAAGTCAGAAGGCAGAAGTCGGAAGCCGGAAGTCAGAATAACAGTTCTGACTTCCGGTTCCTGGCGTGCGTTTCACACGCGTTCTTACGCTTCGCCTTGGATGCAGAAGTACATCTGCGAGAGGTCATAGTTTTCCCATACGTCGCAATCGGGGCAGTAGCAGCCGCGTTGCGTCACGTTTTCCTTTTTCACGCTGGCGCCGGCCGAGCAGAAAAGGAATTCGGATTCGGCGCAGCTATCGTGCGTGGGGCACACGCCGCAAAAGCGCTTGCAGATCGCGATGTTGTCGTCCGTTAACGGCACGATTTTCGATTTTTGTGCCTTCTCGCCAACTTCAGTTGGGCCGGTGGCCATGGCTTGGTTTCCTTTCGATCCGGCGGTGCGGCCGGTGCTTACTTCGCCTCGCCCTCGATGCAGAAGAAACCGCCTCCGAGGTTGTAGTTTTCAAACACTTGGCACGTGGGGCACTGGCAGCCCTTTTGTTGCATGCCTTTCACGTTGTCGCTCGCGCCCGACGAGCAGAACGCCAGTTCGTTCTTCTTGCACTGCTTGTGGGTGGGGCAGTTGCCGCATTGGCAGTAGCCGAGCGTATCGTTGTCGTAGGGAACG
>DATLAR010000273.1:0-2772 GCA_035527355.1 Planctomycetota bacterium | reverse complement strand
GCGGGCAGGCTTGACGGCAAGAGCTATCGCGTGTACGTGCTGATGGGCGACGGCGAAGTGCAGGAAGGGCAGGTGTGGGAGGCGGCGATGACGTCGGCACATTACAAGCTCGATAGCGTCTGCGCGATCCTCGATTACAACAACCTCCAGATCGACGGCCACGTGAGCAGCGTGAAAGAGATTGCGCCGCTGAAGCAGAAATGGCAGTCGTTTGGCTGGCACACCATAGAGATCGACGGGCACAACTTCACGCAGATTCTGGCCGCATACGACGAGGCCCGCACCATCAAGGGCAAGCCCTCGATCATCATCGCCCGCACCATCAAAGGCAAGGGCGTGTCGTATATGGAAAACGTGGCCGAGTATCACGGCAAGGCACCCGACGAGGCCGGTTACAGGAAGGCGATGGCCGAACTGGTTTGAAACTGCGTTCGCAAGGCGAACCGAAGACATAAGGAGACAGTATGGCGGATAAAGTTGCCACTCGCGTCGCGTATGGCGAGGCCCTTGCCGCACTGGGCGAGAGATACCCGCAGATCGTAGCGCTCGACGCCGACCTGTCGAAGTCGACGATGACCGTAACATTCGCAAAGAAATTTCCCGACCGGTTCTTCCAGATGGGCATCGCGGAAGCGGACATGGTGGACACCGCAGCGGGGCTGGCGACGTGCGGCAAGCTGCCGTTCGCGTCGAGCTTCGCGGTCTTCGCATCGCGCGGCTGGGAGCAAATCCGCAACATCGTGGCTCGCGCGAAGCTGCCGGTGGTTTTCGCGCTTACGCACGCCGGCGTATCGGTGGGCGAAGACGGCGCGTCGGCGCAGGCCAACGAAGATATTGCGATCTTCCGCGTGCTGCCATACATGCGCGTGATCGTGCCCGCCGATGGGCCGGAGACCAAGAGCTGCTTGGAATACCTCGTCACGCACGTCGACGGACCCGCGTTTGTGCGGCTGGGCCGTGAGAAGGTGCCCGTAGTCTGCCCCGACGGCTACAAGTTTGAGCTCGGCAAGGCGCTGACCGTTCGCGGCGGAAAGGACATCTCCATCATCGCGTGCGGCGTAATGGTGAGCATTGCGCTGCAAGCCGCCGAGATGCTGGCGGCGAAAGGCGTGGACGCCCGCGTGATAAACATGGCAAGCATAAAGCCGATCGACCGCGACGCCATCGTTGCGGCCGCGTCGGAAACGGCCGGCATCGTGACCGCCGAAGAGCATTCGGTGATAGGCGGGCTGGGCGGCGCGGTGGCCGAGGTGGTGGCCGAAACGCATCCGTGCCCGATCCGCCGCGTGGGTATGGCCGACAAGTTCGGCGAGTCGGGCGCGCCCGCCGAGCTGATGAAGAAATACGAGCACACGCCGGAGAAGATCGTGGAGTTCGCGGAGACGATTCTGAAGAAATCGTAGCCCTCCCGATAGACCGCGTTTGCACGGTTATGAAATACAACACAGGGCGCCCACGCGGGCGCCCTTTTTGCTTGAGCCGGCGGCATTCATACAAAACCCCTTGCAGGCGATGGCTCTTGCCATTACAATATGCAGCGTGCGGGCGGCAGCCTTGAGGCGAATGGAATACAGCGAGACGAGGTGGTAAGCGCATGAAGAAGTTGCACGTGAGAATTGCGGCGGCGGTATTGCTGGCCTGCACGGTTTTTTGCAGCGCACGCGCAGCGGCCGATCTTGCGGCGGATATCGAAGCGATGACCGGCGCGCATACGAAGATCGTGTGGTTGCGCGCGGACGATTGGCGCGAGGTGCGCAAGAGGCCCGGCCGCACGTCCATCAATGAGAAGCGTTTCAAGGCCGACCTGGTAGACAAAGCAAAGGAAGCCAACACGCTGCTCGAGCCGGCCGCCAGTGTTGACGGCGGCGGCAAAGACACCTACATCCCGAATACAGGCCATTGGCTCGACCAGCAGGGCGCCTTTGCCATCTGGGCTTTTGATACCCGCGCGGGCAAGGAACGCCAGATAGTGCCGCAGGGCCGCAACTACAATCCCCTCATCACACCCGACGGCGGCCGCATTGTCTACACCACCGGTATCCCCGGCTGGCAGGGGCCATCGACTAAAATCCGCGTGGTAAACTGGGACGGCACCGGCGACCGCGAAGTGTGCGACGGCTACGGCGAGTGGGTGTGGTGCGACCAGCAAACCGGCACGATATGGGTTTACTATGCCGAAGACCGCCGCGATTTCGAAAACATCTGGCGCGTGCAACTGGACAAGACCGACGTGAAGGAGAAGCTGTACGAGGGCCCGGTGACAAACCGCTTCTCGGTGAGCGCCGACGGCACCCGCGCGGGCGGCGAGTTTCCGCATCCCAACGCCGGCATGCTGGACCTGCGCACGAAGGTGCTGAATACGAAATCGTTTCGACACGGCTGCAACACCTATCTCGCGCCCGACAACTCATACCGCATGTACGTCATGCTCGGCTCGCACGACACGATCATAATGTACCACGACCTTTACACGAGCAACGCGATAAACGTGATGCCGCCCGGTCTGAAAGCGAAAGCCGACGGCGGCCGCGGCGTGATGTGGAACCCCAAGTGGGCATCAGACGCACGCCACCTGAGCATCGCGGGCCCATTCGGTAACCTTAACGCCGATCAAGCCGACATCTGGCTGGCTCAGTTTGCCCCGGGCCACACGGCCATCGCGAAATGGGTGCAGGTGACAAACAGCCCCGCGATGGACACCTACGCCCACGTGTGGATGGATCCCGGCCTTGGCCGGCACGAGGGCAAAGCCCCGCTCACCGTGAAGTTTCC
>DATLAR010000272.1:0-2613 GCA_035527355.1 Planctomycetota bacterium | reverse complement strand
AAGGCCGTGAAAGCCTGCTGCGAAACACTCGTCGACAAACACGGCGGCAAAGTGCCCGACGATCCCGACGCCCTCTACAGCCTGCCAGGCGTCGGCCGCAAGACCGCGAATGTTGTCCTCGCCAATGCCTTCGGCCGGCCGGCCATCATCGTCGATACCCACGTGCTGCGCGTGAGCGGCCGGCTTGGGCTGGCTTCCGAGCACAACGTCAAGCAGAAATACGCCGACAAGATCGAGGAGGAGTTCATGGCCATTGTGCCGCAGAAGGATTGGACCCGTTTCTCGCACCTGATCACTTTTCACGGCAGACGCATCTGCGTGGCAGCCAAACCAAACTGCCCCATCTGCCCGGTGAATCCGTTCTGCCCGTACCCAAACAAAACCAGGTAACGGCGAAGCGGCACCCGGCATCCCACATGCCACGGCCAAGCGCGTCTCGGACTTCCGGCATCGGACTTTGGGCCGACCACCTTGGCCCATCTTTTCCCTTGATTTTCGCCGGCATTCCGAATATCATATGTAAGTGCCTCGTTATACTCCCTTTTGTGTGCACGCATACCCAGCCTCCCGCGGAGAGATAGTTAGGCGAGAAGAGCAGTGGAAGAACCCCAGCGCAAGGAACTGATCCAGTTCTATCACGATGCGTTCGCGTCTGCTATTGGCAGCGCGGCCTTCGAAGATATCACCGAAATATGGAATGAGCTGGCCAAACTCGAGCCGGACAACACGGCAAGTTTCATCCAGATGGCCGACGAGCTGAAGTCCCGCAAGAAGAACGAACTTGCCTGCAAGCTGCTCGTGTCGCTCATTCAGCTCTACAGGGCTTCAAACAACCAGGCCGGCCAGGCTACGGTTATCACGCAGGCAGCCAAGCTTGCGCCCCGCGATGAACAGCTCAAGGAGGAAGTGGCGGCGTTTTACCGCCAAACGCGCGGCGATCATCCTCTTATCAGCGAGGGCATCGAAAAATCCGGCTTGGCAAACCCTGCCACTGCCGTGAATGAAGCCACCGCGAAACTGGAAATGTACCTCAAGTTCCGGCCCGACGACATCGTGAATCACCCCACTGGCTGGGGAATGGGCCGCGTTCAGGCCGTCGACCTCGACGCCGAAACGCTCACCGTCGATTTCGATGCCCGCAAGAACCATACAATGTCGCTCGAAATGGCCTCACGGATACTGGAGCGCCTCATTCCCGGCGGATTCAAGGCCCGCAAGTACCTCGATCCCGATTCTCTGAAAACAATGGCCGAATCCGCCCCCGAGGAACTCCTCAAACTCCTGATTCGCGAAATGGGCGGCAAGGCCTCACTCAAAGACATCAAGGCGAAGCTGGTCGACGGCGTGCTCGATACGGCGGACTGGACGCGCTGGTGGACGGTTGCCAAGCGCGCGGCCATGAAAGATCCTTACCTCAATGTTTCCGGAGGAGCCGCCGCGGCTATCGAGCTGCGCGACAAGCCCCTCTCGCACCAGGAAGAGATCATCGGCAAGGTGAAATCCGCAAAGGTGCTCGACACCAAGATCGCGCTGGTAGACGAGTATATCGGCAGCCTCAAATCCACCGAGCACCTTGCCGAGGTGCTCGAACAACTGGCCCAGATGCTGCTGGCCGAGGCGAACCAATCCAGGAACTCGGCCACCGTGGTGCAAACCGCCCTCGTCATCGACGACCTGCGCGCTCTGTCGCCGCAGGTCAAGACCCAGCCGCCGGCGCTCGATGCCATACTCGCACCCGAAACAGCCCTCGGCGTCGTTGAAGATATAACCAAGCCATCCCACAAGCGACGCGCGCTCCTCCGCCTGAAAGACATCTACCCCGACCGCTGGGCCGATGTCTTTTGCAGCATCTTCAGCGAATCGGCCGGCGAGCGAGCCGGCCGCAACGACCGCTCCAGCCGAAGCGACCTGTGGGACGTTGCCGCGAAGGAATTGATCGACGCCAAGAAGCTGCGCGAGATCACCCAGGCATTCGCCCATATCCTCTCCAAATACAAGGAGTACCCCGAGGTTTACCTCTGGCTGTGCCGCTCCGCCATCACCGGCAAGTACCCGATCATTCTGGGCGAGCACAACAAGATCGACCTCGTGGAAAAGCTGCTGAACCTTCTGAACGAATTGAACCGCACCGTGCCCGGCGAAAGCAAAACCGCTATGGCCGAGCGCAAGAAACTGCAATCGAAGGCGCGCGAGGCAATCGCCGTCTCCGATTTCAAATACCTGCAGAAGATCGCGGCCGACAGCTCAGAAGACGAAGGCCGCCGGATATACAACGCCGCGAAAAGCTGCCTTGGCCTCACCGACACCGCCTACGAGAGGATTCTCGACATCGTTATCGCCGAGCATCCGTCCGTGGTGCCCGCGAAGATCGAGTCGGCCGAGGAAGATGCGATCCTCACCACGCCCGATGGCCTGCGCCGCAAAGAGGCCGAATTCGACAACGTGATGAACAAGGAAATCCCTGAAAACCAGGAAGCCCTCCGCGTTGCCATCAGCTTCGGCGACCTCTCCGAAAACGCCGAATACAGCGCCGCTCGCGAGCAGCAGGGTATCCTGATGAAAAAGGCCGAAAGGATCAAGAAAGAGCTGACGGTGGCAAAGCTCATAGATCCG
>DATLAR010000271.1:0-3528 GCA_035527355.1 Planctomycetota bacterium | reverse complement strand
ATGCCGGCGGCAAGCCCTATGGATTCGATGGCGAAGCTCTCGATGGTCACCGGCATTATGACTGCCGTGGGCTACCTGTTCTGGTTGTTCCTCGCGATTGTGAAGCGGGGCGACATGCCGGTGGGGCCGATAATCAGCATCGCGGTGATCGGCATGCTCGGCGGAGCTGCCGTGATCACCTGTGCATTCGTGCTGAAGGGAAGCCTGCGCGCATACCTGATTGCCGGCATGGGGCTTCTGCTCCAGATTTTCATACTGATTTTCGCCGCAAAGATAGGAGACCGAGCCGGCGCCTCCTGCGGGCTCGACTACGTCGTCGGCGGCCAAACGCTATCGGCGCTTGGGCTGGTGCTGCTGCTGCTGGCACTGGCCGCGTTGCATGCTCGCCAGAATGATACAGCAAGTCCGCTGATACGCTACACGCTGGGCGGCCTGGCGGGGGCCACGTTGATGCTCTACCTCGTGCAGCTCCTCGTATTTGTGGCGGGCGACGAGAGCGATGCGCTGCCCATCGCGGCGGCATTCAGCGACGGAGCGGCCGCACGAATAGCCTACGCCGTGTTACTCACAATCGGCCTGCTGGGCGTGCTTGGTATTTCCATCGGCGCCGCGATAACCACACGCGAGGTCGACCAGGTGGCGATGGCCGGGCTGATCGTGGCAAGAATTGTCCTTGGCCTGATCGTCGTTTTCCCGCTCTACATTTTCATGGTTCGGGCCATCGATGGGGATGATGTGAAAAGCATGATCGTGCCGCTCATTGGCGGAATCGCGGCGCTGGCCCCGCTGGTTGCGGCATTTTACATCCTTGTCGCCAGCGTAAGCGAAAGCCTGTGCGCCGTTGCTCAATGGCTCGGCTCGCAAAGCCGAATCGCGCTCGAGCCCATTCCGGCACTCGCGCAGTCCGGCGCCTATGCCGCGGCTCCGCTGCCCGCTCAACCGGCTGATGCCTCGGGCGGCATCGAGGACCAGCTCCGAAAGCTGAAGACCTGGCGCGAGCAGGGCCTCATCACCGAAGAAGAATACCAGCAGAAGAGGGGCGAGCTTCTGAAGAAGCTATAGCGTATTCGTGTCTTATTTGCAGCGGCACGGCCGCCTGTGGGTTTTCGTTTGCCGCGGGTGGCCGTGCGTGTGAAGGAGGCGCCCTCGGGCGTATCGCCCTACCCGGGGAAGGTTTGTATGCCGATGCCCTGGCCTTGCGCCAGGCCGATGATCGCCCAGAAAACCGTGATCATCACGTCGCCGATGATCACGCCCAGGAAGAACTGCCGCGGCTTTGCCATCAGCGGGCCGCGCGCGTATTTCTGCGCTATAGACTTGCACAGCCAGCCGATGAAAATGGACACCCACAGCATCCGCATCGGATACGTTTGCGCCATCAGGATGCCCAGCGGATGCACAAACCACCACGAAAACTGCGACCGTAGGAACGAAACGGCCGCCACCGCCACGCCGCCTGCAATGTAATGCTTCAGCCCCTCGGCCGACCACATCCCCGCCGGAGTTTCGGTGTTTTCAATGGAGGCCGTCAGCGCGTTCAGCGCTCCTCTGGGATATATCTGGGTGGAATACATGTTGCTGTTGTTTGCACCGAACTGGTAGTAGCCGATCACCTGCGAGAAGTACGACACGGTGTACGACACCAGCACGGCGAGCATCATCGCGTAAAAGAGCTTCCGGATGTTCATCCTGTTCTCGCCCAGCTTTGCGTTGTTGATGAGCGTGGGCATCAGCACCTCCCGCGTGTCGCCATACAGCGGCGCCTGGTAAAACGTTATCGCTGTGAGGCCGCGGCCCGATACGAGCTGGTTGCCCACCGCATCCTGCACCACGGTAAGCGGGCCGGATGACAGCGACGACTGCACCAGCAGCATCCCCCCCTGCGCCACCAGCCGCGATAGCCCCAGCAGCAGCACCACCACGATCCCCAGCAGCAGCAGCGCTACCCACACCGGGCAGCCCAGCACCGCCAGCCAGCCTACAATCACCGCGCCCGAAACCACCAGCCCGATCACGGATGCACGATACGGCAGCGCCTCGGCCGAATCGTCTACGTCGTCAGCACCCAAAAACGCCTTGCGGAAAACGTTGCGCAGGTGGCGGCGAGTGGACCACAGCATTATCGCCGCGAAAGCCACGTACGCACCTATCTGCTGCCTGCTCTCAAATTCGCTTCCGCCCGTATAGCCATACTGAGTGCGCAGAATGCGCTGGAGGTTGTGCAGGATGAAAAACAGCCACAGCGACAGCGATATCTCCGTGCTGAGGAGGAATGTGACGCCGATCGGCAGGAAGTAGATGATGCACAGCCCCTGCCAGCCCGTCATCTGCCCGAAAAGATTCGTGAGAGGCCAGCTCACGTTCTGAATGAACGGCGTATTGGGGTAGAACTTGTTGATGCCCGCCAGCAGCCAGAAGAAGATGGGAACCGATGCGCCGATCCACATCAACGGGCTGCGGAAAAGCGAGTTCACCAGGCGGCCCTGCTCGGGCGCACGCGAAATCTCCAGCGGAATCTGCGCCAGCGGAAAACTGAGCCGCTCGTGCTCCACCCATTGTTTCCTGATGATCGCCGTGATGCAAAACATCATCAGATACGTGGCCATCAGCACGATGCCCCAGGCAAAGAACGGCGTGACCCACACCCGCCACGGAATGCTGCCGTCGCGAACGCCCTCGTAGAAAAGCGTAACGGCTTGGTCGCTCACCCCTTTCGACGGCACAAGCCATCGCGGCACGAAATCATAGAACGTTGTGGCCCATTTTCCCTCGGCCGATGAGAAGTAAAACGGCGCCACCATGAACGGCATAAGGTAGCGCATCAGGCCCGAGGCCGGTATGCCCACGCCCGCCGCGATCATGCACCAGATCGACAGCATTTCGCTCTGCCCGAAGATTCTTCGCAGCCCGATCACCCGCAGTAGCGGGTTCAGCAGGAGCGCAAAGAATATTACGACGAAAACCGCGATGATGGGAAAATGGTTTCCGCCCGAAAGGTATGTGTTATTGTAGGCGTAGTCGTTGTAGGTGATCGTAACGACAATGACAATCAGCAGCAGCAGACCTATGAAGAACGCTCTTGGTGTCATCAGCTTCTCCGGTGTGCACGACGGCGATTACAAATTTCTCACGCACGAGATGATGCTACCAGAGCCGAAGCCTCGTTTCAAGCAAAAAGTCGCTTACCGCACCGGCAGCGTGGCCAGAGCAATCCTGGTCTCCACGAACGACCCCGACCGCAAAACGGTCAGCTGCTCGGCGTTGTTACGGCTGGCAGCACGGCGGCCCGCGAGGTGAGGATCGTCGCAAACGGATGGGAGGGGCTGAGTGTGGAGTCGGTGCAGACGACCGGCGGGCTGAGCGCTTCGGCCGAGGAGACGAGCGGCGGGAGGGAGTGGAAAGTTATCGTTGGCGTCGCTGGCCGTCCTGCCGCCGGCCTGCTGAAGGGCGAGGTGCACATCACCACGAATGACCCGCTCGTCAAGGAGATCGTGGTGCCCGTCTGTGCGATCATCCGCGACGGCGAGT
>DATLAR010000270.1:0-4996 GCA_035527355.1 Planctomycetota bacterium | reverse complement strand
GCGGATGAAAAGGGAGTGATGTCCAGAACCCTCTACGGCTACATTCTTCGCGAGCTGGCCGAGTCTTTTGCAATAGCTTTCGCCGCGTACAGTTTTGTGATGCTGCTGGCCGTGGTGTTTCAGCCGTTGCAGGCGGGGCTGGGCATCACGTTCGTGATGAAGGTGGTCCCGTTCGGGCTGATGTCGACGCTGCCCTACACGGTGCCGATCGGCATGCTCACGGCGTGCGTGATCGCGTATGGGAGGCTGTCGTCGGACAACGAGACGCTGGCGATGACCGCGCTGGGTGTGCACCCGCTGGCTGCGATGGCGCCGGCGGTTACGTTTGCGGTGCTGCTCACGCTGCCGATGCTCTACTGCAATCATTTCCTGGAGCCCGCCTCGCACCAGATGAGGAAGATCGTGCTGAAGGAGGCGGCGATCATGCAGCCGTTCAAGTTTCTGAAGATGGAAGACCCGGTGATGGAGATCGGCGACATCAGGATATTCATCACGGAAGCCGCGGGCAGCCGGCTTTCCGACGTGATAATCTTTCGGCAGCAGGACGTGTGCAAGGAGGAGGCCGACGGCACGAAAAAAATCGAGCGCAAGACGGAGGTGACCTACGCGAAGACGGCAACCTACGAGGTGCGCGGCCACGGTGTGAACCGCGAGATGCACCTGACCCTGCGCGACGGGCGCTTCCTCTATCTGAATTCGGCCGAGCGATTCGATTTTCACCCGATCAGTTTCGACGAGACGTGGCAGTCGATTCCGCTGGCGGGGCAGAGTTTTACGCCGGGCTGGAAGGACTTGAGCACGCCGCAACTGCTGAAGGAGGCGGGCAGATTTGAGGGGCCGGGCGCCGAGCCGATCGATCCGCGCAGGCTCAACGAGCTGCGCACGCGGATCAGGAAGCGGTGGTCGAGCGCGTTTGAATCGCTGAGCCTGATGCTGCTGGGCGTGCCGCTGGGCATCATGACGCGGAGAGGCAGGAAGCTGGTGGGCTTCGGCGTGAGCGTGCCCGTGGTGATCGTGTTTTATGCGCTTTCCGGCACGGGCGAGGCGCTCAGCACAAATGGCGTGTTTCCGGCGGCGCTCTGGCCGTGGGCCAATGTGCTGCTCGTTGCGGGATCGGGGCTGTTTCTGTCGTACCGCCTGTTCAAGGTGTAACCGTGGTTCGCAAACTGGACAGATATCTTTTTTTCTCGTTCCTCATTCCGTTCGTGCTTTGCATGGTGCTCATAATATCGATGGTGATCGCCATGGAAACGTCGGAGCGGCTGGGCAAGCTGCTGAAATACAAGGGCGAGGAACCGCTGATCGGCCTGCTGGTGCGATATTACGCATACCGCATTCCGGTGCTGGCGGTGATGGTGGCGCCGATCATCACGCTGTCGGGCGCGATAGTGGCATTGGTGCGGCTGGCGCGGCAAAACGAGCTGATGGCTATGCAGGCGTCGGGCATCAGCCTCAAGCGCATAGCCATGCCGCTGCTTGCGGGCGGATTTCTTGCGGCTGCGCTGGCCCTCTGGGTGCAGGAAGGCCTGGTGCCCGCGAGCGCGCGAAAGATGCAGCGAATCACCATCAAGCTGCTGGGCAGCGGCAAGAAGGACCCAAACATATACAACAATCTCTTTGCCGCGCATTCTCAATCAGCCGGCGGAGTGTCGATGTGGATGTGCGTGGCAGAGCTCGATTACCGCACAAAGACGATGCGCGATGCATACGTTTACCATCCCGACGGCGGTTATCCTTTGAGGATCGACAAGGCCGTTTGGAGCGGCGGGCGCTGGACAGGCAGCGGCGAGAGAACCCTGACGACGGACGCCGGCCTGCAGCGTGAGCCTTTCATCGATCTGCAACTGGACCTGCCGATCACGCCCGAAGACCTGACCGAGCGCGGGGCGATCGATCTGCCATACCGAAGCATCGGCGAGCTGCGGCGGCTGGCGCGGCAGATTCCGTCGCGCTCGCTGCAATTGAATTCCGAAATCCACCGCCGCCTCGCCAGCCCGTTCATCAACGTGCTGCTGCTGCTGCTGGCCGTGCCGCTGGTGGTGGAGCCGGGCGGGCAAACGAGCATCCGCGGCATCGGCCTGGCCGTGGGCGTTACGCTTGCTTTTTACGTGGTGATGTGGGCCATGCACGACCTCGGCACGCGCGGGTTCATGGCGCCATTTGCGGCTGCCTGGCTGCCCATGGCCATCTTCACGGTGATCGGGCTGTGGATGTACCACCGCTCGCACGTGTGAGAGATCAGCCAACGCTTTTTTCAAAACCAAGCGCAGCCTGGCGGAATTTTTCGACGTCGAAGCCCATCTTCTCGGCCGCCTTCAATACCAGCTCCACCACCTCGCCCTTCTCCGCCACGTTTTCCCGGCGATCGATGATCTTGCGCACGTGCTCGTTCAGCAGGTGGAACATGAGGTTCTGCGGTTCGTAGGGCTTGTAGCTCACCTGCATATCGGCCGCGAGATCGAGCGCCTCGTGAAGCTGCTGCGCATCGTGCAGGTTCAGATCGTCGATGAGCATGGAAATCTTCACCATCACCATGCGGTGCAGCACGCTCTCGGCTTCAGAAAAGTTCAACTGGAATCCGAGCTTGCGTGACAGTTCGAGGAATTTTCCGATCTCGCGAACGCGGTCGAAATTCCAGTCGGATGCCGAAGCATGCAGCCGCTCGGCCAGCTCCACGGCTATTGCGTATTGCGAGGGGATTTTCAGCTCGTCGGGTATCAGCCAGCCCATGCTCTTGTAGTCGTCCATCAGGTTCACGTTTTCGTAGAAGATGCGCTTGAAGTCGCTCTTGGACGTTTCGATGCGCTCGCGCATCAGCGCCGAGATCACCTTCTCGCGGTCTTCCCGAAAGAGGTCGTTCAGCATGAACGGTGGATCGTTGAAGAATTGGCCTGCGATGTTTCTGATCCCCACGTTCAGGAGTTCCGGTGCCTGGGCCATTATCTTCTGGCGCATTTCCTCACACTCTTGCACGCCCGGGCAGTCCTTCACGAAGCATTGCACCATAGTGGTGCCGGTGAGATAAACGAAGAAATAGGCGGCGTCGCGTTGTTCGTAGGTGGTGCCGCTGAAGAAATGAGCGCGGCCGATGCCGAAAATCCAGTTGCTGAAGCGCTCCCATTCGGCGCCGTTGCCTTTAACGGTGAACCTGTAGATTCTATCGGGCGCGGCGTTCTCGGGCAGCATTACCAGCCTGATCGCATACTGCGCCACTATCTTGTCCCAGCTTGCTTTGGCCGGCTGAACAAACTTCTCGTAGACTGCGCGGCCGTTGCCGAACTGCGGCACGTTGCTGGGAGCCAGTTCGAGGTCCGACTTGAACTTCGGCTCGTAGTCAAGCCCGGTGGCTTCGCGGCACAACTGCGCGGCCCGCGCGGCATAGATCATGCACTGCACCGTTTCGATGCGCGAGAGCTCGTCGAAGAACCAGCCGCAACTGGTGAACATGTACATCGCGTAGCGCTGCATCTCGAGCAATTGGATGGCCTTCGTGCGCGTGCGCGAATCCAGCTCTACCTTTACGTGCCCGCGCAGCCAACGGTCTACGTTGTCGTCGCTGCGGTCGATGATGATATCTACGTATTCATCACGGGCCTTCCAGGGGTCATGGAAGATTCTGTCGCCTTCGCTCTCGTAAACGGGCGTGAGCACGTCTCGGAGGCTGCGCAGCGCCTGGCGGAAAGGCCGCCGCCACTTCTGGTGGAAATCCATACGGCCGGTTGTGCAGCCGCAATCGTCGCGCCAGCGGCTCACGCCGTGGGCGCAGCTCCAGGAAGTTCCCTCGCCGTTGGTTCCGGGCTTTATCTGCACCTCGTCCTTCGGCGGGCAGAGTTCCAGGTAATAGCCGTAGTTCACGATTTTCACGTTCCGGCGGAGCAGCTCGTACTTCGCGAGAAAAGCAAGGCACATGTCGCTGTATTGATGATGATGGCCGAAGGTTTCGCCGTCAAGCGCCACGTTCATCAGGACCGGGCTGAAGTCGGGGCTGCCAAAGGCTTTCATTATGGCATCGGCGCACGTTTGGGCGCTGGCGGTGATGTTGCTGAATGCGAAGCTTCGGGCGAGGCCGCCGTCGTAGAAAAAAATGTCTATGAACCTTTTCTCGTTCTTCGAGCCGTCCTTGCCGTACATGTAATGCCGGTAGGGCTTGCGCGGATCGATCGAATTGCCGGAGACGTCGGTCCACTTGTCTTTGCCGAATGGGCGCGTTTTCTCGGCCTGGGTGGGTGCGAGCACCACGAATTTCAGACCGTGGTCGATCAGCACATCGAGCGTTTCGAGGTTGCAGGCGGTTTCCGGCAGCCACATGGCCTCGGGCTTTCGGCCGAAGCGGCTCTCGAAATCGCGGACGCCCCACGCCACCTGCGTGTGCTTGTCGCGAAGGTTTTCCAGCGGCAGGATCAAGTGGTTAAACACCTGCGCCATAGCATTGCCGTGGCCGTTGTTCCGCCGCATGCTGATTGAGTCGGCCTCGATGATGCCGTCGTACACCTGCGGGAAATGCTGCTCGAGCCACATCAGCAGCGTGGGGCCGAAGTTGAAGCTGATGTAGGAGTAGTTGTTTACGAGGTCAGCGATCTTGCCGTTTCGCAGCACGCGCGACACCGTGTTCGGCAGGTAGCATTGATAGGTTATCTCCTCGTTCCAGTCATGAAAAGGAGCCGCGCCCTCCTGGCGCTCGATGTCCTCGATCCACGGGTTCTCGCGGGGCGGCTGGTAGAAATGCCCGTGGATCACGGCGTAACGCTCCACATCTTTCACCTGTCGTCTCCTCTCCTCGGGATGGATGCAATCTCATCCACCATCAATTGTGTAACAGCAAACGGCGCGGCTTTGGCGCCTGCGGGCGGGTGCGCGGATAAGAGCAGGGCCTCATAAACGCGGAAGTTTCGACAAACGGTTCTACCGTGTCCAGCCGGAGCCGTTGCAGTCCTTGCAGGGCAGGTTGCCGGTTCCCTTGCAGTTTTGGCAGCGAACCTTCTTCACCACTTTGCCG